>CAZONM010000089.1:0-16486 GCA_964580865.1 uncultured Myxococcales bacterium
CGCTCCCGCTCCCGCTCCCGCTCCCGCTCCCGCTCCCGCTCCCGCTCCCGCTCCCTGATCCACGTGCTACAGAGCCGCGTGCGCTTCGCGGTCCTCGGCAGCGGCAGCAAGGGGAACGCCCTGGTGGTGCAGGGCGGCGGCGTCACCATCCTCGTCGACGCCGGCTTCTCGCCGCGCGAGCTCAAGCGGCGACTGCAGGCGCTCGAGCTCGCGCTCACGGACGTGCGGGCGCTCGTGGTCACCCACGGGCACAGCGATCACGTCAAGGGCGCGCGCCAGCTCGCCAGCGCGCTGGCCATCCCCACGTATGCCACCGACGGTACGCGGCGCTTCTGCGCGCGCTTCGGCGCGCTGCACAACCACGAGCCCGT
Organism: uncultured Myxococcales bacterium; assembly: GCA_964580865.1. GTDB lineage: Bacteria > Myxococcota > UBA727 > UBA727 > VGSZ01 > JACOUT01. The sequence continues at coordinate 372 of CAZONM010000089.1, forward strand.
CACGCCGGGGGAGCCCTTCGCCGTCGGCGGGCTCACGGTGCGCGCGCTCGCCACCGCCCACGACGCCGCCGGCTCCGTGTGCTTCTTCGTCGACGACGGCGACGAGCGCCTGGCGGTGGTGACGGACCTGGGCGAGCCGAGCGCCGAGATCGCGCAGGCGCTCTCGAGCTGCCGCGCCGTGCTCCTCGAGCACAACCATGACGCCGAGCTGCTGCGCACGGGTCCGTACCCGGCGCACCTCAAGCGGCGCATCGCGTCGTCGCGTGGGCACCTGTCGAACGCGCAGGGCGCCGCGCTCTTGGCCGCCGCGCGCGGTCCGCTCTTGTCGCGCGTGCTGCTCGGGCACCTCTCCGAGGTGAACAACACGCCCGCGCTGGCGCTGGCAGCGGCGCGCCCCGCCGTCGACGGCGCCGACATCGAGGTCGCGTGCGCGCCGCAGCACCACCCTACGGGTTGGCTGCGCGTGCAGCGCGCGCGCACGACGCGGGAGGAGCTGGTGACGCGCTTGCAGGCCGCACCGTACACGGACCCGCCCGTCGACACGCCGGCGCCACCGCCGCGCCCCGGGCACCACCGCGCCCTCGACGCGCAGCTCGCGCTCTTCGCCACCAAGGCTCAAAGCACCCGGAGCTCTCGATGATCCCCCGCTACAGCCACGACGCGCTCGTGCGCATCTGGTCCGACGCTCACCGCCTGTCTGTGTGGCTGCGCGTGGAGATCGCGGTCACGGCCGCGTGGGAGCGCCGCGGCATGGTGCCCGCCGGCACGGCGGCGCGCCTGCGCGAGCGCGCCGCCGCCGTCGACACCGCGAGCCTGGCGGTGCGCCAGACCGAGCTCGAGGCCACCACGCAGCACGACGTGATCGCGTTCCTGCAAGCATGCGAGGAGCAGCTCGGCGACGACGCGCGTTGGCTGCACTTCGGCATGACCTCGTCCGACGTGGTCGACACCGCGTTCGCACTTCTGCTGCGCGAGGCCGGCGGCGAGGTGCTCGCCGCGCTCGACCGGGTGCTGGCGGCGCTGCGCGAGCGCGCCCTCGAGCACAAGATGACGCCGTGCCTGGGGCGCACCCACGGCCAAGCGGCCGAGCCCACCACGTTTGGGCTCAAGCTCTTGTCGTCGTGGGCGGAGCTGGCGCGCGGGCGCGCGCGCCTGGTGCGCGCGCTCGAGGAGCTCGGCACCGGCAAGATCGCGGGCGCCGTGGGCAACTACGGCAACGTGCCGCCCGAGGTGGAGGCCGCGGCGCTGGCGGAGCTCGGCCTCGCGGTCGAGCCCGTGGCCACGCAGGTGGTGCCGCGCGATCGGCACGCCGTGTTCTTCACCACGCTGGCCGTGATCGCGGGCGGCGTCGAGCGCTTGGCCGTCGAGGTGCGCCACCTCCAGCGCACCGAGGTCAAGGAGGCGTTCGAGCCCTTCGGCAAGGGGCAGCGCGGCAGCTCGGCCATGCCGCACAAGAAGAACCCCATCCTGTCGGAGAACCTCACGGGGCTTTGCCGCCTGTTACGCAGCTACGCCAGTGCGTCGCTCGAGGACATCGCGCTGTGGCACGAGCGCGACATCTCGCACTCCTCGGTGGAGCGGGTCATCGCGCCCGACGCCACCACGGCGCTGCACTTCGCGCTCGTGCGCACCGAGCGCCTCGTGCGCGGCCTGGTGGTCGACGCCGGGCGCATGGCGCACAACCTGGCGGCCGCCGGTGACATCGTTGGCTCGGGGGCGGTGCTGCTGGCGCTGGTGGAGCGCGGGGTGGGCCGGCAGGAGGCCTACGGCTGGGTGCAACGCTGCGCGCTCGCCGGCGGTGACTTCCGCGCGGCGCTCAAGGCCGACCCGCAGATCGCGGCCCGCTTGCAGGCGAGCGACATCGAGCGCCTCCTGAGCGTGGAGAACCACCTGCGCCACGTGGACGCGATGTTCGCGCGCGTGCTCAACGAGTGATCGCGGCGGTGCTCGCGTTGGTATGCCGTGGCGTCGTCAGCGCGGGCGCGCGCTGCGCCAGTGATCGCGCGGCGACGAGCGCTTGCCGTTGGGACTGAGCACCGTGAGCGCCGGCGTGCCTGCGGGCGCGGCGGGCGCAACGTGCCCCTCGAGGTGCTCGAGCAGGTCGCGGTAGAGCGGGATCGCGTCATCGTGCTCGATGGCCATGAGCAAGTGCTGCACGGCCGCGGCGCGCTCGCCCTTGCCGAGCAAGTCGACCGCGTCGAGGTAGTAGCGCCGAGCGCGCTCGCGCGACTCGAGGCTCACCTTGGGGCGCGACGGGATCTTCACGATCACCGGCGTCACCGCCTTGCCGCAGGCTAGCGCCGGACGCGGCGTGGCCTCGCCGGCGGGCAGCGCTGGCATCGTGGCGTCGTCGACGTCGTCCAGGACCTCGCGCTCGAGGGCCGCGCGCATGGCGGCGGCCGAGGGCCGCTGCGCGTCGTCCGGCGCGTGCGCGACGCCAAGCTCGTCGAGCTCGGGCAACAGCGGCAACGCCGGCGAGAGCTCGTCGGCGTCCAGCACCGGCAGCCCCTCGAGCGACGGGATCGACACCTCACCCACGCCGTCGAGGCCGAGGGCCTTGGCCATGGCGCGCAGATCGTCGATGGCCTCGAGCTCGTGCAGGTCGGCCAGCACCTCGGCGCTCTTGGGCTGCGCCGTGGACGCCTTGGCCTGCCGCTTCGCCGCCGGCGGCAGCGGCGGCGGAGGCACGAAGGCGACGCGGGGCAGCGGGCGCGCGGGCGTGTCCTCGAACTCGAGCTGGAGCCGGTAGAGGTCGCTGGTGCGCGCCACCTTGCCGCTCGACGACGAGCGCGTGGTGGGCGTCAGGCCCGGGATGGTGTTCTCCTCGCCGAGCACCTGCAGCACGCGCGGCTCGGGCGCCACCTCGCTCAGGGTGGGCGGGGGAGCGTGCGTCGCCACGCGCTCGGCGCGCTCCTTCGGCTTGGCGGCGGGCAAGGGCGGCGGGCGCGGCAGGTCGCGCAGCGGCACCGGCTTCAGCACCACCGGCGCCGGGACCTCGGCCTGCGCCAGTGGGGCAGGCGGGCGCTTCGGTTGCTCGGCGGCGCGTGGGCGAGCCACCGGCATGGCGGGCGACGGGATCGGACCGATGTCGCTGGTGAGCGGGCGCTCGCGCGCCGGCAGCCGGCGCTGCGCCGGGATCTCCACCGTTGCCTCGAGCGCCGCGATGCTGTCCTGCAAGGCGGCGTCGATGGTGGCCCCGGCGGGCAGCGGACGCGTGCGCTCACCCGGCCCCTCGGCATCGTCGAACAGGTCCTCGAGCGCGCTGGTGCGCGGTGGCTCTGCCGCCAAGCGCGCGAACGGCGGGATGACGCTGCCGCGGGCCGGCGTGCCGCCCGGGAGCTCCAGGCGGTCGAGGCGCTCGGCCAGTGGCACGGGTGCTACCCGAGCGGGCGGCCCGTGGGCCACCGCGCGCTCGCCGGCGCGGGCTTCCTCGAGCAGCGACCGGAATGGCTCCTTGCCGCGCAACCCGTGACCTCCTCCGGCGGCTCCGCACCGGCGGCACCTACCTTACCCACCTTGTATCACGATTGCACACAGTGTGGTCCTCGATCCGGCGGATGCGGATCTGCGCGGCCGGCGCCTCTTCGGGTTCCGCACCGTACGGCCCCGTTCGCTGGTAGAACGCGCCGTGCCGTTTCGCGCCATCCTCGAGACGCTAGTGGCCGAGCACGAGCCGATCGTGCGCGGCGCCATCTTCTGCGATGACGAGGGCGAACGGGTGGACTCCTCCGCGGGCCCCGGCACCACGGACGACGATCTGGCGCTCGCGGGCGCCTGCATCGCGACCGTGGCCAAGCAGATCCCCGGCGCGGCCTGCCTGCGCGTGGCCCTCGCGGGCGCCGTGGTGTGGGTCGCCACGGTCGAGAGCGGCTGCTTCCTGGTGGTGGTGTGCGACCGCGGGCGCGACGGCGCGGTGCTCGCCGATCTGCCGCGCGCGGTGGCGGCCCTCGCGGCCCACATGTGACACTGCGGCGGCGTGCGCCCGCCCGTCTGCCTGCCTGCGACCGTGTGCGCGCTCCTGGCCGCGTGCCCGCTGCCGCCGCCCGATGATCCCGACGCCGGCCCCCTCGCCGTCTCCGTGGCAGCGCCCGCCGAACCGGCCGCCGATCCGGACGACCCGCCGCCGCCCGACGGCGCGCTGGCGCCCGAGCTCCCCGACGACGTCGCGGTGTTCGACCTGGGACTGCTCGGCGTGCTCGGCGGCACCACCGGCGACATCGTCGTCGACGTGGCGGGCGGGCTCGGTGCCCTGCAGGTGCTGGTGTGGGGACAGGCCGACGCCCACGTCGTCCTGTGGCGCGCCACCGCGCCCGACGGCACCGAGGTGGTGAGCGACGCCGAGCCCGCCTCGCTGCCGATCAGCCACCGCGCGTTCGCGCGCGGCTTTCCCGGCCAGGTCTTCTCGGTGAACCGCGTGTTCGCAGCGCGTCAGAGCGGCGGCTTCCTGGTGCCGAACACGCCCGCCGTGCCGGCCGCCGCGGGGACCTGGCGCCTGGTGGTGGGGCACTTCGCCGTCGTCGACGACGTGGCCGCGGCCGTCGACCGCCCGGTGCGCGTGGTGGTGCTCGCGACCCCGCGCCGCGACCATGGGTCGCTGCCGCTCAACGTGCACCTGACCGGCGCGCGGGGGCTCAGCGCCGCCAGCGCGCCGGACGACGCGTTCCTGCAAGACGCGCTCACGGTGGTCCGGCAGACGTACGCGCGCGCGGACATCGAGGTCGGGCCCGTCAGCTACCTGGACCTCGGCGCCGAGCACCAGGTGGTCACCCTCGACGACGATGAGTGCAGCGGGGGCGATCTGCCGGCGCTCCTGCAGAGCGCCGCAGCGCCGTCGCCGGGGCTCGATCTCTTCGTCATCGAGGCCTTTCGCTGCACCATCGCGACCACCGAGGTGGGCGACTCCATCGGCGGCCTCGCGGGCGCGCTGCCGGGTCCGGCCTACGTGCAGGGCTCGTCCCATGCGGGCGTGGCCATCGCCACGCAGTTCGCCGCCGGCAGCGGCACGCGCCTGGGGCGGGTGGCCGCGCACGAGATGGGCCACTTCCTCGGCCTCTACCACACGCGCGAGTCCAACGTGTTCGGCACCGACCCCATCTACGACGAGATCGACGACACCTTCGAGGACGCCGAAGGTGTGCGCGATAACCTCATGTTCTTCGCCGTCGACGAGAGCACCGCGCTCACGCTGGATCAGGCGTCCGTGCTGCGCTCGCACCCGCTGGTGCGCTGACGGTCAGACCGCCGTCCAGCTCAGGTCGCCCGCGCCCTCGCGCACCACCACAGGATAGGGCCCCGTGAGGTCCACCACCGACGACGGCGGGCGATCGATGTGGTCGGCGTCGACGATGGCGTCGAGGCCGTGCCCCATGTGCAGGTTGATCTCGTCGGCGTTGAACAGGGTCTTGTTGTTCACCGTGGTCGACGTGGAGATGATGGGCTTGGCGAAGGCGCGCGCCAGCGCCAGCGTGACCGGATGATCGGGCACGCGGATGCCCACGGTCTTGCGCTTGCTCTGCAAGACGCGCGGCACCTCTGGCGTGGCTCGCAGGATGAAGGTGTAGGGCCCGGGCAAGAGGCGCTTCATGATGCGGTACGCCTCGTTCTCGACGAGCGCGTAGCGCGCGATGTCCGACAGGTCCGGCACCACGATGGAGAGCAGGTGGTCGCGCTTGAGGCCCTTGAGCAGGTAGATGCGATCGAGCGCGTGCTTGTCGAAGATGCTGCAGCCGATGCCGTAGGTGGTGTCGGTGGGGTAGGCGATGACGCCGCCGCGCTCGAGGATCTCGACCGCGCGCTGGATCTTGCGCGGTTCGGGGAAGTCCTTGTTGACGACGAGCCGCAAGCAGGTCGAATGAGCCATGGGTCCTTGATTCCGGGGCCGTGTTGCCACCGGGCCGCCGTTTGCGCAACCTGGGATTGCCCGGCCGCGCGCCGCGCCTACCGTGCCGTGGAGGTCGCCCATGAGCCAGCCGGAACAGCTCCCGCCCCAGGATCGCCGCGCCGACGACGCCGACGGCGGCGCCAAGCGCGACGCCGACGCGCCGCGCTTCAACCTCGAGGTGGCCGGCGAGAACGCGCAAGAGGCGGTGCAGAAGCTCAAGAAGAGCGTGCAGTACTGGGTCGATCGCGGTCGCTACAACAAGGTGCGCATCAAGCGCGCGGGCAAGCCGGTGTTGCCCGACATCCCCGTGGGCGCGCTGGTGGCGTTCGAGGCGGCCACGTTCTTCTGGACCGGTCTGCTGCGCGCCGCGCTCGTCAACGTGGTGGGCCGCGTGTTCTTCGAGGTGGAGCTCATCAACGAGGCCGACGAGCACTACAAGAAGGGCGTCGAGCACTTCTTGGCGGGTGAGATGCGGGAGGCCGAGGAGCTGCTCGAGAAGGCGCTCAGGATCGACGAGCGGCACGCCAAGGCGCACCTGCAGATGGGCGTCTTGCGCAAGGTGCAGGGCAAGGCCGACGAGGCCAAGCTGCACTTCGCCCGCGTCCTCGAGCTGGCGCCGAGCACCGACCCCGCGCGCGAGGCCGAGGTCCACCTCAAGAAGCTCTGACCGAGCGGCCCCGGTGGCCGTCGGTGATGGCGCGTCACGCGACCGCCGTCAGGGGGCGTCGGGCTCCTTGTCGGTGATCTTGCCGTCCGTGGGGGGCGGGGTGACCGTGCCCGGCGCGGGCACGGATGCAGGCGGCGCGCCGCCCTCGAGGTTCACCACGAAGAGCGGCAGGCGGCCCACCTCCTTGCCGTCGAGGTCCACCACGTAGAAGTGCTGACCGGCGTTCTTGAACACCGGCGGCGGAAACTCGAGCACGTGGTCGATCTTGGGCCGACTCCGGAAGTCGATGACGTCGGACGCCTTGGCGACGCGCTGGTTACGCGCGTCGACGATGGCGACGTTCATGTTCATCTCGCGCCCGGCCTTGGAGGTCAGCGTGAGGCACACCTCGAAGCCCACGTCGGCCTTGGCCGGCACCTCGTCGAAGGTCCAGTCGATGAGCTTCTTCTTGTCGCGCCCGCCGGGCTGGCAGCCGAGCTTCTTGTCTTGGTTGATCTTCTGCGCGGCGAACACCTTGAGGAGCTGCACGCCGGCGTTGGGGTCGCTCTCGTCTTCCTTGGGCGCGAGCCCGGTGCCGCCGACCTTGTTGCCCACGCCTTCGGTGGCCTTCTTCATCTCCTCGAGGTTGTTCTTGGGCGGGGGCGCGCCAAACAGGTCGTCGAAGTTGCCGGGGTCCTTGGCGCCTTTCCCCTTGTCCTGCTTCTCGCCGGCGAGGGCAGGGGCGACGACCAGCGCTGCGAGCACGACCATGACCATGAACCGCATGCAGACCTCCCCGGAGCGCCGCCTACATCCTGCTACGGTGGAGGTGCGCTCACCAGGCTCCACCGGAGTGTAGCCGCATTCCACCGACGCCGCAGAGGCGCGCTGCGTTCACCCCCGCCGTGCCCATGGCTGGCGTGGCGCTCGCCCGTCGCTCACTTGGCCCCGGCGCGCGGGTCCGTCCGCTCGGCCGGCAGCCCCCCCGCTCGTCGACGGTCGAGGGTGTTGCGCAGGCGTCGGGTCAGCACCTTGATGATGCCCTGCGCGATCTCGCTCTTCTCCGCCAGGATCTCGTTGAAGTCGTCGCGGTGGATCTTGAGGAGCGTGAGGTCGTGCAGCGCCGACGCCGACGCCGAGCGCGGCTCGCTGTCCAACAGCGCCATCTCACCGAACACCTGGCGCTCGCCGAGCACCGCCAGCTCGTCGCCACCGGTGTGGATGCGGACCTTGCCCTCGATGACGAAGTAGAGTGTGTCGCCGGGGTCGCCCTCGTGGAAGACCTCGTCGCCCTCCTCGAACTGCACTTCGTCGGTGATCTGGGCGATCTGCGAAAGGTCCTCGCCAGGGATCTGTGAGAACAGATCGATGCTCTTCAAGAACAGCACCTTCTCGACGGTACTGATCACGACGCCCTCGCGGAGGCGGCAGCATCGGCGGTCCCCGGCCTGCGGTCAACCGCGGCGGCGTCGGCGGCGAGCACGCGGTCCGCCTGTGCCAGCAGCCACGCGCGCATCTCGCGCGGGGCCACGTGGGGCTCGTCCTCGAGCGCGCGCACGCGCGCCACGAAGTCGGCGGTCGGCGTGAGCACGGCGTAGGTGCGCAGCGCGGTCTCGCGCACGATGGGGTCGGCATGCTCGAGGTGCGGCGCCACGCGATCGGCCAGGTGCATGAGGCCGAGCTCGCCGGCGACGTGGAGCGCCACCACCACGAGCCACGGGTCGCGACCGACGAGGTAGTCGCCGATCCACTCGGGAGGCGCCTTGCGCTCGAGCTTGTAGATCTCGGCGCCGCGGGCCAACACCTTCTGCCGTGGTTGCTCCTCCACGAGCGGCAAGACGCGCCGCTTCTCGTCGGGTTCGAGCACGTTGTCGAGCACCTCGACGGCGTTGGCGCGGGTGGTGAGCTGCGTGCTCTTGAGGTTGGCGTGGATCAGCTCCATGGCCTTGAGCGGATAGATGATCGACAGCAGGCGGAAGATGCGGTCGAGGCTGCGCGCCAGCCGCTCCTCGATGGCGTCGCGCAACAGGTTCGGCCCCTCGCTGCCGGCGATGGGCTGCAGATCGTCGAGCGCGGCCAGGTTCTGGTAGTGCTCGCGCACCTCCTCGTCGATGAGCGCGCGCACGGTGGCGCCCTCGACCCTGCGCTGCAGGCGATCGCGCAAGCGCGCGGCGGCGCGCGCGGTCTCGCGCCGCGTGTCGGGATCACGCACCGTGAGGTTGTGCAGCAGCACGTCGAGGCAGCGGGTGGTGCCGATGCGCTCGAGGATGCGCGGAACCTGGCGCCGCAGCGCCGGCTCCTCACGCTCTTGTGCCAAGACCTTGCCGAGCACCTCGACGGCCGCCTCGCCATAGGCCGCCAAGGCCTGGGCGGCGGCGCGCGCGGTGTCGCGCTGCGCGAGCTTGTACACCAGGCTCGGGATCAGCTCCGGCGACTGCATGGCGCCCGCCGCCGCCACGGCCGCGTTCTGGACGCGCGCGCTCTTGTCGCGCATGAGCGCCCACACCGGCTGGTAGAAGCTGCGCACGCCGATGTCGCGCAGCACGTTGGCCGCCTCGAAGCGCACATCCTCGTCGGCAGACGTCTGCATCTCCTTGAGGTGCTCGGCAGAGAGCAGGATTCCCTCGAGGCCGCCGTGGCGAATCAGGCTCGCCACCGCCGCGCCGCGCACCGCCGGCGCGGCGCTGCCGAGGTGCGGCTTGACCACGCGCAGCGCCGGCTCACCCACGACGGCGCAGAACGCGCGCACGGCGGCGGCGCGCACGGCGTCGTCGGTGTCGTCGAAGCGCGCCAGGATGCGCTCGTTGGCCGCCAGCGAGCTCGAGCGGGCGAGGATCTCGAGCGCGCGCACGCGCAGGTCGGCGTCGGGGTGGTCGAGCAGGCGCACGACCTCGGGCGTGAGGTCGTGGCTGACCACGCGGCGCGCCAGCTCCACGGCGTTACGTACCTCCGGCGTCGAGTCCGACAGGAGCGTGCGGCGCAGCACGCCCACGGTCGCCTCGTCGGAGATGACCAGCGTCTTCTCCGAGAAGTCGAGGCGGCGGCGGCGCAGCGTGGCGAGGAGCTGCGTGACGTACTCGCGACGGATCAACAGGATGAGCAACAGCCACAGCGTGGTGAGCGCCGCGGCTACGAACGCCAGGCTGGTGATGGGCAGCTTGAGCGGGCCCACGATGGCCACCATGGCCGCGCCCGCCACGCCGCCCGCGATGGGCTTGACGATGCCGTCGATGAACGTCTTGGCACGCCCGCGCACGTGCCCCGGCACCGGCGTGTAGATGACCTGCATGGTGGCGTCGTAGATCGAGTAGCGAAACGCGTTCTCCGCGCCCTTGGTGAAGATGGCCGCGTGAAAGGCGTTGGCCACGCCGGCGATCATGCCCACCATGCCGCTGAGCAACGTGGCCGGTAGCACCGCCAAGCTCGCCACCACGCCGAAGCGCTCGAGGATGCGCCCCGTGAGCCCGAGCTGCATGACCGCGGCGATGATGCCGGTGAGCGCCGAGAACGCGGCCATGAACGACGACAGTCCGTCGGTGTCGACGCCGCCCGGGCCCGTGAACGCCTCCTTGGCGAGCACCTTGAACTGGTAGTCGATGAGCGGGACGGTGATGAACGTGGCCACCGTCATGCCGGCGATGATCTTGAGGTGCTTGCTGGCGAAGACGTCGTGCACCTGGCTCTTCACCTGGAACTTGGTGCGCTTCTGCCCCGGTCGGTGGCTCTGCATCACCGCCTCGGTCAGGCGCGCCCGCTCCAAGCGACCGAGGCGCGCCACCACGCCCGCGGCGATGCCGAGCATGACCATCTGCAGGAACAAGAGGTTCTCGGTGCCGACGAGCTTGACCACGGCCGAGAGCAGGGCGCCGCAGACCACGCTGGCGACAACAGCGCCCGCGCCGATGAACGGGAACAGGCGCTTGGCCTCGCGCGACGAGAACATGTCGCCGGCGAAGGTCCAGAACTGCAGGATGAGGAAGGTGCCGAAGACCTCGACGAAGTTGTACAGCACCACCACCACCCAGGCGCCGCCCGACGCGAGCAGCGCGCGGCACACGGCCATGCCCACGACGATGACGGCCAGGGTGGCGAGGATGAGCCGGTCGCGGCGGAAGCGATCGGCGATGCGTGCGTACAGGTACGCGGGCAGCGGCACCATCACCGCCACCGAGATGTACATGTACGCCAGGTGCTCCTTCGTGAAGCTCGAGAGGAAGAGGGAGTCGCGCGCGATGCGGCCGGTGATGAAGGTGGAGACGGCGAGCAGCAGATACAGGCCCATCAAGAGGACCTTCTCCGCCTCCCCCGATCGGATCTTCAGGACGCCCAAGAGCCAGTCGCGCACCGAGGGCACTCTACTCCCGTTGCCGCCGCGACGATCGGCGGCAGCGCGCGGCGTTCGATGGTGGCGCTGCGGCGCGGAAAGTTGGCGTCACCCTCCCGGGTGGGCTACCGATCGGGGCATGCGCAGGCTCGTCGGCTTCCTCCCGATCTCGGCGCTCGCGTGGGCCGTGGCGTGCGCCAGCGCGCCGGCGCCCATGCCCGCGCCCGCGGTCGGCGCGTCCGACGACGTCGACGCGCTCAAGGAGCGGCTGGCTCGGGTAGAGCGCCGCCTGGCCGACGTCGACGCGCGCCTCGGGCTGTTGCTGGCGCAGCGCGCGCCCAAGGGCCCGCGCGCGCCCGTGGCCATCTCGAGCGACGACGCGCTGACGCGTGACTTGGGTCCGTCGGAGCTGATCGTCGAGGAGCCGCCGCGCGAGGAGGCGAGCCTGGGGGCGCGCACGAGCGCCCGCAGCGTGGACCTTGGCGTGCGCCCGCGCTCGGGCGACCTCGACCTGATCGAGCCCGCGGCGCCGCGCGTCGACGCTGCCGGCGACACGGACGAGCCGGTGGTGATCCGCGTGACCGGCGACGGCGCCACCAGCGTCACCGAGGGACCGCCCGAAGGCGCCGGCCCCGACGAGCTGTACGCATGGGCCCAGGCGCGGCTCAAGGGCGGGCGCGCGCTCGAGGCCGTGGGCGCCCTCGAGGAGCTCGAGCGGCGGTACGCCGGACACGACCTCGCCGACAACGCCGCCTATTGGATCGGGTGGGCCCACCAGTCCCGCGGCGACCATCGCCTGGCGCTGCAGGTGTGGGAGCGGCTGCCGCTTCGGTATCCGAAGAGCGCCAAGGTGCCCGACGCGCTCTTCGGCATGGCGCAGAGCCACGAGGCCCTCGGCGAGCCCGCCGTGGCCGAGACGCTGTACGACCAGGTCGTGCGCCGCTTCCCCAAGGCGGAGAAGGTGCGAGAGGCGCGCCAGGCGTTGGTACGCCTGCGGCCCCGTTGACGTCGCTGGCGCTGGCGGTCCGGCGGGGTCGAAACTTTCGACGAAAATTTCCGCGTCGGCCGCGCTGCGACTAGTCTCGATCCGATCGATCACCTGGACGGGCGACGGCCCGCCCGGAGGCATCATGCGGCGCTCTCCTCTCGCTCTCGTCGTCCTCGCCTCGCTCAACGGGCTCGCGCTCGCGGCCGCCGCGCAATCCGAGCTGGCCGACGAGGCGCGCGAGCGCCTCGCCGACGACCCGACGGGCGGGCAGGCGGAGGCGGAGGAAGGCGGGGAGAGCCCGTCGGGTGAGGCGACCGGTGAGGGCTTTGGCGGCGACGAGGGCGAAGGCAAGCCCGCCGAGGCGCCCGCCGAAGGGGGCGACACGCCGTCCAGCGCGCCCGAGAGCTACACGGTGCAAAGCGGCGACACGCTGTGGGGGCTGTCGCAGCGCTTTCTGAACAACCCGTGGTACTGGCCGAAGATCTGGTCGTACAACCCGCGCATCGACAACCCGAACTGGATTCGCCCGGGCACGGTCCTGCGCTTCTACCCCGGCGACGAGCCCGTCGTGGAGGTGAAGCCCGAGCCGGAGGAGGAGCCCGAGTATGAGGACGTGGGCGAGGGCGGCGGCTTCGAGCACGGCAAGGGCCTGAAGGATCGGCTCGACAACCTCGCCGGGCACGGCTCCGGCGGGCGGCGGCGCGAGTTCTTCATCCCGGCCGAGAAGGTGAACGACCAGGGTCAGGTGCTCAACTCGCCCGAAGAGGCTCGGTTCCTCACCGTCTCCGATCGCACCTACGCCAAGCTCAAGTCCGGCGGGCCGGGCGACACGCTGCAGATCTTCCGCACCGAGCGCGAGGTGCGCCACCCCGTGACCGGCGCGGCCCTCGGTCAGATGGTGCTCGAGGTGGGCGAGCTGCGCGTCGATCAGTCGGGCAAGGAGCAGGCGCTCGGCACCGTCACCGCCGCGTGGGACGTCGTGGAGCGCGGCCATTACCTGGGATCGCTGCCGGTGCGCCAAGATCGCGTCACCCCGGTACCGAACGGAAAGAACGTCAAGGGCTACGTCGTGGAGGCCGCGCCGCAGCGCCTTTCGTTTGTGGCCGAGGGCTATCTGGTGGTGGTGGACAAGGGCTCGTCCGACGGCGTCGAGGTGGGGAACACGTTCACCATCGTGCGCGCCGGCGACCCCTACCTTCGGCAGTACTCGGGGCTCGCCGACGAGGACATCGGCGAGATCCTCGTGCTCGAGACCTTCAAGAACACCTCCACCGGGCTCCTGACGGCAGCGTCGCGCGAGGTCGTGCCCGGCGACCGGTGCGAGATGCGCGTCAAGTAGCCGTCGGCCGGCGGATCCGCGCCGGCCGAAGCGGGCTGCTAGACTGCGCCTGTGCCCGTTCCCCTCCGCGTCGCCGGTGTGACCCTCGACCCACGAGACGGTCGCGCCGTGGTCGTCCTCGTCGACGACGAGAGCGGGCGCGCGTTCCCCCTGTGGGTGGCCGACGACGACGCCGCGGCCATTGCGCGCGCCATAGAGGGGCGCGGCCAGTCGTCGTCCACCGACACCCACGGTCTTCTGTGGGCAGCCGTGCGCACGCTTGGCGCGGGCGTCGACCACGTCGAGCTCAACGGCGCGCTGCACGGCGTGGTCTCGGCCGCCGTGACGCTCGCCGACGCCTCCGGCCCCATCACGCTGGCGGCGCGCGCCTCCGACGCCATCGCGCTCGCGCTCCGCGCCGGCGCGCCGGTGGTGGTGCACGAGGACCTGCTCGCGCAGGTGGCGGCGCGCCTGGCCGACGCCGAGGCGCGCACCGCCGGTCACGGCCCCGCGGCAGCAGAGCCGGTGCAGATGACGCCCGCCGAGCGCTGGAACGCGCTCCTCGCGCACCTGTCGACGTTGCCGAAGCCCTACGAGGGCTGACCGCCGCGGGAGCGGGGCCACGCGCGCAAGAGCACGACGCCGACCACGAAGGCGCCGATCATCGCCCCCGCGGCGTCGGCAACAAGGTCGTACACCGAGGTGCTCCGGCCCGGCACGAAGCTCTGGTGCCACTCGTCGCTCACGCCGTAGAGCGTGGCCACCAGCGCGGCCTCGATGCGCGCGGCGCGCCCGAGCCGCCCGGTGCGCGCGCGCGCGCCGAGGAGCACCAGCGTGGCGAGCAGCGCGTAGGCGGCGGTATGCAGCAGCTTGTCGCTGTTCCAGAACGTCAGCACCTCGGGGATCGGCGGCCGCGGCATCGACGACACCGCGAAGATGGCGGCGGCACCGAGGAGCGCGGGCACGTAGCGCAGGGCGACGCCGACGACGGAGCGGGCCATCGCGCTGACAACCGCTCAGCTGCCCATCAGCTTCCGGCCGACGATGCGCTTGAGGTCCTGGTGCTCCTGCCCCACGCGCTGCAGCTCCTTCTCGAGCTGCGCGACGCGCTCGGTGAGCCGGTGGTGAAGCACGGCGAGGTTCTGGAACTCCTGCAGGCCGATGGCCTCCCGCGACGGCATGGGCGCTTGGCCCTCCTCGGCGTTGGCCACGAGCTGCTGCAGCTGGTTCTGCAGCGCCGCCGGCGGTTGCGAGGGCGCGATCTGCGCCAGCGGCGTGCGGGCCGACGCGGCGCCGCTGGTCGACGGCGGGCGTGGCAGCCCCTGCGCCGGCGTGGGCGCGGCCGGCCCGGGCACCAGCGACGGGATAGCCGCGGGAACGCCCGATGGCCGCGCCGCCGGCACCGCGGCCGGGGGCTTGGCCCCCGAGATGCCGGCGAGGCCGCCGTCGCGCACGTGCTTGAAGACCGTGAGCGTGATCGCCTTGAGCGTCTCCACCACGCCCTGGCCGCGATAGGCGCTGGCCGTGAACGTCGGCACCTTGCGATCGTTGAGCGCGCTGTCGAGGTCTGCGACGTCGAGGATGTCGGGCAGGTCGCGCTTGTTGTACTGAATGATGAGCGGAATCGTGTAGTAGTCGATGCCGTTGAGCTTGAGGTTGCGCTTGAGGTCCATCAAGCTGTCTTTGTTCTGATCGAGCATGTAGCGCTGGCTGTCGGCCACGAACACGACGCCGTCGGCACCCTGCAACACCATCTTGCGCGTCTCGGCGTAGTACGGCTGACCGGGCACCGTGAACGAGCGCACGACGAAGTCGAAGCCGGCGATCTTGCCGAGCTTCACGGGCAGGAAGTCGAAGTAGATGGTGCGGTCCGTCTCGGTGGCGACGCTGACGAGCTCGGTCTTCATCTGCGGCCGCATGAGCTCGTGAACCTTCTGCAGGTTCGTGGTCTTTCCGCACATGCCGGGGCCGTAATAGACGATCTTGGCCGTGATCTCCTTGGTTGCCGGGCTGAAGTAGACCACGCGCTCGCGTCTCCTCTGACTGGCGCGCAGCATACCCGCCAACCGGTCCGCAACTCCACATCCTGACCGCGGCCCCCGGCAGCGCCAGGCCCGAATAGACCGGCGCGCTCGCTCGCTCGTTCACGCAGGCACTACGGAGGTATCGCTCATGCGCCGTTCCTTTCCCGCCGCGCTCGCGACTGTCGCGCTTTGTCTTACATCTGCTCCGGCCGCCCTGGCCGAATCGCCTGCCAAGGACCCCATCGTCCCGGCGGTCGGCAAGCACCGGGTGGAGATGGTGTTCGCGCTCGACACCACGGGCTCCATGGGCGGGCTCATCGACGGGGCCAAGCGCAAGATCTGGTACATCGCCAACGAGGTCCAGAAGGCCAAGCAGCGCCCCGAGGTCAAGATCGGATTGGTGGCCTACCGCGACCGCGGCGACGCCTACGTGACCCAGGTGCTGCCGCTCACCACCGACCTCGACCGCGTGTACGAGACGCTGATGGCCTACGGCGCCGACGGCGGGGGCGACACCCCCGAGGACGTCAACTCGGCGCTCAACGACGCGCTCACCAAGATGCAGTGGTCGAGCGGCAAGGACACGCTCAAGATGATCTTCTTGGTGGGCGACGCCCCGGCGCAGACCTACAACGACACGCCGTCGTGGAAGCAGACGGCGCAGGCGGCCGTGCGCAAGGACATCTACATCAACACCATCCAGTGTGGTGGCGATCCGGCCACCACCACGACGTGGAAGGACATCGCGCACGCCGCCGAGGGCCGCTTCGCGCAGATCGCGGCCGACGGTGGCGTAGCGGTCGCGGTCGCTACGCCCTTCGACGCGGACCTCTCGCACCTGGCCGGCGAGCTCGACAAGACCTACTTGACCTACGGCGCGGCCCCCGAGCGCAAGGCCAAGGCCGACACCCGCGCGCGCGCCGGCGCGCTCGCC
>CAZONM010000090.1:0-16438 GCA_964580865.1 uncultured Myxococcales bacterium
GGCGGCGCGGGCGCGTGTGGCGCCGGCAGCGGCGGCGCCAGCAGGCTCGGCGGGCCCGTCACCGAGCTCGGGGGCTGGCCGATGCGCTGGTCGGTGTCGATGGTGTCCTCGTCGAACACGTCGACGTCGACGTCGAGGTCGTCGGCGGGCGGGGGCGCCGCCACGGCGGGGGGCTGCACGGCCTGCACGCGCGGCGGGTGCCCGCTCTCGATGAAGGCGGTGAACGCGTTCAACAGCTGGCCCGACACCCCGATGAAGTGCAGCTCGAGGCGCTTGGGCTTGTCGGTGTGCACGCGGTGCACGACCCCGGGCAGGTGGAATTCCTCGTCGGTGCGCGGGTGCACGCAAACGAGCGTGACGTGCTCGCCGGCGGCGCGCAGCACGGGCGTGAACAGCACGGTGCCGCCCGACTGCAGGTGCGTCGCCGCGAAGTCGCGCAGGCGATCCACGGTCTTGAGCTTCACGAGGAAGGTGGCGCCGCCCGACCCCTGCGGCTCGGGCTCGGCGGCCTTGGTCGCCGCCTTGGGGCGCTCGATGCCCCGCGGCGGCGTCGTGCGCTGCAGCATGAAGACGAAGTCGTCCCAGCGGCGCTTGGCGTCCTCCGAGAGCGCGAAGAATTGCACGCCCACACCGTCGTCGACGTCGTTGTGGGCGCGCACGGTGCGCATGACCGTGGCCGCCACCTTGATGGGGCCGTCGGGGAGGTACACCAGCAGCTGCACCAGGTGTCGATCGCGCGGCGGGTCGTTGGTGGCCAAGAACAGCCCGTGGCGCGCCACGTCGAGCGCGTGGAGCACGCGCGCGCCGCGCTTGTCGAACACCTCGACCTTGAGGTCGTGGCGGATGCGCCGACTGCGCCGCTGCTCCTTCACCTCACCCATGAATTCTCCCCCCCGGACGGTACGCGACCAGCACCCCCGGCTGTCAACGCACGGGCGCCATTGGTCCGCCGCGGACGCGCGGTCAACCCGTCGCTCCGCCGAGCTCCTGCAGCCGCACGCTCTCGGTGGTGACCACGCCGCGCTCGTCGCCGAAGGCCAGGGCGATCATGGCGCGCGCCACCGTCTCGGCGCGGATGGGCGCGTACTTGAAGCGCGCGCCGCCGAAGAGCTGCGCCACGCCGCGCATGACGGTGATGCCGAGCTCCTCGCCGAGCCGGCGCTCGCCGCGCTCGCCGTCGAGGATGCCGGGCCGCGCCACGTGTACGACGTCGAAGCCCACGCGCGCCACCGAGGCCTCCATGTCGCCCTTGACGCGCAGGTAGAAGCTGACGCTGTGGCGGTCGGCGCCCTGCGAGCTGACGACGACGAAGCGGCGGGCGCCGGCGGCGCGTGCGGCGCGCGCGAACGCCACCACGGCGTCGTGGTCGACCTTGAAGAACGCCTCCTGGCTGCCGGCGACCTTGATGGTGGTGCCCAGGCAGCAGTACGCGTCGTCCACGTCCTTGGGCACGGCCTCGCCGAGGGCTGCGTCGTCGAACGCGGTCACGGCGCGCTCCTCCACCTTGGCCCCGAGCGTGGCGGCGAGCCCGAGGGGGCGCCGCACCACGCACACCACCCGCGCCACGCGCTCGTCGGCGACCAGGGCGCGCACCAGGGCGCTGCCCACCAGGCCCGAGGCGCCCGCCACCGCCACCACGCGTCCGCTCATCGATCCCCTCCCCTCGGCCGGCCCACGTCGAGCCCGGCCACCTCCCAGAAGCGCTCGAGGTGGCGGTTGAGCTCGTCGGGCATCTCCACCGCCGCGTAGTGGGTGCCGCCCGGCAGCACGGCGAGCTGGGCGCCCGGGATGGCGCGCGCCATGCGCTCGGCGGTGGGCAGGGGGGTGAGCACGTCCTTGGCGCCCTGGAGGATCAGCGTGGGCACGTCGATGCGCGGCAGCACGTCGGTGGCGTCGTGGCGCCCGAGGCGGCGCAGCAGCTCGATGTACAGGTGCATGTCGAGCGACTTGAAGCCCGCGGCCACGTCGAGGAACACCTCGCGGTCGAGCTCCTTGGAGACGAGCCCGGCGCGCATGGCGAGCGGCAGGAAGCCATCCCAGTCGATGACGCGGGCCACGGCGCGCTCGATGAGGAAGTCGACGCGCTGGCTCGCGGCCAAGACGGGGTCCATCAGCTCCTTGAACAGCTCGGTCCCGGCCACCGAGTCCCACGGCCGCCCGGCGACGCCGTTGTGCAACACCAGGGTGGCGAAGCGCTCGGGCGCGTGGCGATACAGCTCGATCAACACCTGCACGCCCATGGACCAGCCGAGCGCATGCACCTCCGTGAGGTGGAGCGCGTCGAGCACGGCGAGCGCGTCCTTGGCGTGGCTCGCCACGCCGAGCGAGTCGTAGCCGCCGACGGGCCGGCCCGAGGCGTACAGCCCGCGGTAGTCCCACGACACGAAGCGGAACGTGCGCGAGAAGCGCGTCAACAGGTAGCGATACGCCGTCACCGTGGCGCCGAGGCCGTTCGCCAGCAACAGCACCGGGGCGTCGGCCGGCGTGTCGGCCGACGTGACGGTCTGCACGCCGAGCGGCGTGCCGTCGAACGACGTCACCGTCGACCGGCTGAGCGCGAACGAGAACATGCGACTGACATCGCAAGCGCGCGCGCGGCGCGCAAGCGGTCTTTGCTACGCTGGCGCGCGATGTGCGTTCTGCCCCGTAGTCACGGACTCCCGTTCCTGATCGCGCTGGCGGTGGCGTCGTCGTGCGCCAGCCCGCCGCGGCCCGAGGCCGAGAAATTCTCCACCCGCACCCGCGTGGGCGCCGGCGACTTCCCCGACGCGCGCGCCGTCATCCTCCTCGACCGCACGGAGGTCACGTTCTACCCGCCGCCGGGGAAGGACACGGTGATCGCCGAGGTGGTGCACACGCGGCGCACGCAGATCGTCACCGACGCAGGCCTCGACCAGGCGAAGATCCTCATCCCCTTCGACGATCGCTCGCGCATCGTCTCCATCACCTCGAAGGTGATCCACGACGACGGCAGCACCGAGGAGACGCACCCCGACGCCTGGGTGGACGTGGACCGCTTCAAGGACGGCACGCCCGAGGCCCGCCTGTACGACGCCAAGAGCTACAAGCTCACCAAGGTGAAGGGCGCCCGCGTGGGCGACGTGCTCGAGACCACCACGCTGCGCCTGGTGCGCGACCCGCGCTGGCTCGAGCCCACCCCCGTGGGCGGCGACCTGCCCTTCCAGCGCGGCGAGGTGGTGGTCAACGTGCCCCGCGGCTTCGACGTGGACTTCCGCGTCACCAAGCAAGGGCGCGTGGTGCAGGGCATCAAGCCCACGCGCATCCCGTCGCGGGTGAAGGCGCTCACCGAGCGCGCGGCCCAGTCCTCCGAGGACGAGGGCATCCCGGGCACGCGCTTCGCGTTCGTGTTCGAGCGCGAGCCCGCGTTGTTCTTCGAGGGCATGGCGCCCGAGCCCGCGGCGCTGGCCACGCAGGTACACGTGCAGCTCCTGCGCTTCACGCCCCACCGCGGCGCCGAGGGCAAGGGCATCGCCACCGCCGACGACGTGGCCGCCTGGTACGCCGAGCTGGTGCAGGGGCGCGACCGCCCCGACGACATGACGCGCCAGCTGGTGCGCGGCATGAACAAGGGCACCAAGCACGACAAGGTGAAGAGCGTGCAGCGCTACCTGCAAGACGACATCGGCGACGTGCCGACGTTCTTGAACCTGGCCGCGCTGCCCGCGCACCAGGCGACCGACGTGCACCGCGCAAAGATGGGCGACGCCAAGGACCAGGCGAGCCTCGGCCTGGCGCTCTTGCGCCAGATGGGCGTCGACGGCTTCCCCGTGCTGGTGTCGCGCCAGGGCAGCTTCGCGTCGGTGCCCGACCTGCTCACGCCCGCGCCCTTCAACCACGTCGTCATCGCCGTGCCCATGGGCGGCGGCTACGCCTTCATCGATCCCGCCACGCCCGGCCTGCCCACCGGGCGCCTGCCCGGCGCCCTGCAAGGGCAGCGCGGCCTGCTGGTGCGCCCGGCGCCGGGCGGCGGCGTGCGCGGCGAATTCGTCGACCTCCCCGAGGACCAGGCCGAGGACAACCTCACGACGGTCGAGGTGGAGCTCGAGCTACAGCAGGACGGCACGCTCAGCGGCATGGTGAAGGCCACGCTCGTCGGCGTGGAGGCGGCGGTGGCGCGCCAAGCGCTCGCGTACGACGACGCGCCCGCGCGCCTGCGCGCGCTCCTGCTCGGCGACCCGCTCGGCACGCCGGCGGCGAGCGGCGCGCCCGACCTGCTGCCGGGCCTCGAGCTCGTCGAGGCCTTCCGCGTGGCCGGCAAGGGCAACGATCCCGACGACCCCCTCAAGCTGCAGCTGCGCGCCGCGCCGCTGCCACCGCTGCGAGAGCGCGAGCACGTCGTCATCCCCGAGCGCGCCACGGGCCGGCCGCTGGCGTTCTTGTGGCGCGAGGGCCGCAAGGCGCCGGTGGTGCTCTCGCACCGCGCGGTGCAGAAGGTGAAGCTCGCCGTGAAGATGCCGGCGGGCCTGGGCGTGGCCGCGCTGCCGCCGAGCCTGGCCAAGCAGGGCTCGATCTTGAACGTCGAGGAGCAGTGGGCGGTGGCCGACGGCACCTTCTGGATGTCGCGCACCCTGCGCATCGAAGAGCGCGTGGTGCCGCCGTCGCGCTACCACGAGCTGCGCAGCGCGGCCGTGGCGCTGTGGGGGCGGCAGCAGGCGGAGGTGAAGATCGTGCCCGGCGGCGACCGCGGCGCGGCGTACGGGGGCGATCCGTTCTGAGGCCCATCGCTCTCAAGGTTGTAGCCCACGGCATCGAGATCGGGCTGCTACGGACGGAGCGCTCTCCGGACGTGCCGCCGGCCCTCGGGCCGACGGGAGCGCGCCGGTGGGGCTCGGCCCTCGGGACTCGGCCAGCGGAAGATCGCGCGGCGGGCTCCGGCGGGCGGATCATCGGACGCGCTCGCGGACCAGCTGCGGCGCGCGAGCGCCTCGGTGCCGCTGAACTTCGCGGAGGGCTGTCGCAAGCGCTCGGAGCGCGAGCGTCTGCGCTACTTCGAGGCCGCGGCGTGTAGCGCGCGCGAGGTGAGCGCGATCGTCCACGTGGCGCACCGGCTCAAGGGTGTTGGCGAGGGAGAGCGGGCGGTGGCCAAAGACCGCTGCGATCACCTCTGCGCCATGCTCGAGCGGTTTCGCTGATTGACGATCGCGCGGGGCCTGCCGGGCTCGCGGTCGATGATCCGCAGGTCGCAGCCCGCGGCCCGACCGATCCGCCGGCCGACCACCCGATCGCCGATGTCCGACAAGGCTTCGCGTGATGGAGGGATCAGACGACCTTGAGAGGGATGGTTCTGAGCCGCCCTCGAGACCTCGTGGTGAAGAGACCGGCAGCAGCGTTGCCGTCGAGCGGGACGTGAAGCGGGCGCGGCGATCGCCGTACGCCGAGGCAGACCCTTCGTCGCCACCGCGCACCTCCAGGCCCGTGACCATGGATGCCCTGGGCGCCCGGATGGCGACGCTGGTCGCCGAATGCTCCCACGGCGACATCGTCGCCACGAGCAAGCGCCCGGTCGACGCGCCAGCCTGCCATCCTGCTAGCCTCGCGGGTGCGCTCGCGTTCAACCGCGCGTGACGCTCGGGCTTCGATCGGGGGTTTCATGGTCCTCTTCGCGCGCTTCATGGCCACGTCCTTCCTTCCTTCCGCGCGCACCGCCGTGCTCGGCTGCGCGTTCATCCTTACCTGCACATCGCTCGCGCTCGTTGGCTGTCCTGCCGGTGACGGCACCGCGCTGCCGGACTGCGAAGCCGGCCAGACGCTTTCGTGGGACGGCACGGCTTGGGTGTGCGCGGACCCGACGGTCTTGCCGGGCGAGGGCGAAGGCGAGGGTGAGGGCGAAGGCGAGGGCGAAGGCGAAGGCGAAGGCGAGGGCTAGGGCGAAGGCGAAGGCGAAGGTGAAGGCGAGGGCGAGGGCGAGGGCGAAGGCGAGGGCGAGGGCGAGCCGGCCCTGCCAAACTGCGCGGTCGGTCAGACGCTGGTGTGGGACGGCGCGGCTTGGGTGTGCGCCGATGCTCCGGTGGGCACCATTCCGACGTGCGACGAAGAGCAGGTGGTCGCGTACCTCGATGGCGCCTGGCGGTGCGCCGAGCTCGTCTTTGGCGACGCTCCGTTCCCCGACGTCGTTCGCGGCACGCTCGCCGCGCTGTCGCTGTCGCGCGACGAGGTCCAGCGCCTTGGAGTGGCGCAAAACCCGAGCACCCCCGCGTCGATCCTCACGAACCTGTCGACGGACGCGTACCCTTCGGTGCGCGAGGCGGTGGCGCAAAACCCGAGCGCCCCCGCGTCGGTCCTCACGACGCTGTCGACGGACGCGTACCCTTCGGTGCGCCAGGCGGTGGCGCAAAACCCGAGCACCCCCGCGTCGATCCTCACGAACCTGTCGACGGACGCGTACCCTTCGGTGCGCGAGGCGGTGGCGCAAAACCCGAGCGCCCCCGCGTCGGTCCTCACGACGCTGTCGACGGACGCGTACCCTTCGGTGCGCCAGGCGGTGGCGCAAAACCCGAGCACCCCCGCGTCGATCCTCACGAACCTGTCGACGGACGCGTACCCTTCGGTGCGCGAGGCGGTGGCGCAAAACCCGAGCGCCCCCGCGTCGGTCCTCACGACGCTGTCGACGGACGCGTACCCTTCGGTGCGCCAGGCGGTGGCGCAAAACCCGAGCACCCCCGCGTCGATCCTCACGAACCTGTCGACGGACGCGTACCTTTCGGTGCGCGAGGCGGTGGCGCAAAACCCGAACACTCCTGCGTCGGCCCTCACGAGCCTGTCGACGGACGCTGACCAGCAGGTGCGCCGGGCGGTGGCACTCCATTCGAGCACCCCGCTCGCCGCGCTGCTCGAGCTGCTCTACGACGACGTCAGCTCGATTCGGGAGTCCGCGGCGCGCCATCCGTCGCTTCCGCCGGAATAGCCGTTGGCGTGCGGCGTCGCCCCGAGGAGGCGCGGCAAGACGCTCGCGCCGGGCGCGATCGTGCCAGGCGCCGCGTGACGTCGGGCCGCGCCACGTCATGCGCTGCCCGCATCTCCGGCGCGCGGGCCGTGGTCGCCGGCCGAATGACGCGGCCGACGGCACCCTCTGGAGGTCGCGCACCTTGCGCATCGAGGAGCGCGTGGTGCCGCCCTCGCGCAACCACGACCTGCGCAGCGCGGCCGTGGCGCTGTGGGGGCGGCAGCAGGCGGAGGTGAAGATCGTGCCGGGCGGCGACCGGGGCGCGGCGTACGGGGGCGATCCGTTCGGAGCCGCCCGAGCTTTCCCCCTGGATAGACAGGCAGCAAATTTACCGTCATAATGATGCCGATGTTCTCACGGCGACTGGCGCTCCCCGATCGCTCGTTCTTCCTGCTCGGGCCGCGCGGCACCGGCAAGACCACGTGGCTGCGGGAGCGGCTGCCCGACGCGCGCTGGTACAACCTGCTGCTCGACCGTGAGCTGGTGCGCCTGCTGCGTGAGCCCGACGCCTTCCGCCGCGAGGTCGACGCGCTCCCCACCGGCACCTGGGTCGTGGTCGACGAGGTGCAGCGGCTGCCGGCGCTGCTCAACGAGGTCCACGACGTGCTCTCGCGCCACCCGCGGCGCGTGCGCTTCGCGCTCACCGGGTCGTCGGCGCGCAAGCTCCGCCGCGCCGACGTGAACCTGCTGGCGGGGCGCGCCGTGACCCGCGCGTTCCTGCCGCTCACCCTCGCCGAGGTGGACCAGCCGCTCGACCTCGACGACGTGCTGGCGTTCGGCATGCTCCCCCTCGTGCGCACCGAGCAGGGCCCCGCCGCGAAGGTCGACCTGCTCGACGCCTACGTCTCGACCTACCTCACGCAGGAGATCCGCGCCGAGGCGCTCGCCAAAGATCTCGACTCGTTCGCGCGCTTCCTCGACGTCGCCGCGCTCGCCAACGGCCAAGTGACCAACACGAGCGCGCTCGCGCGCGACGCCGGCGTCGCGCGGCCCACGGTGCAGGGCTACTTCGAGGTCCTCGTGGACACCCTCATCGCCACGTGGCTCCCCGCATGGCGGCCGCGCGCGAAGGTAAAGGAGGTCGCGCACCCGAAGCTCTACCTCTTCGACACGGGCGTGGCGCGCGCGCTCGCGCATCGGACCCGCGAGCCCCTCGACAGCGCCGAGCGCGGGCCGCTGTTCGAGACCTGGGTGCTCCACGAGCTGCGGGCCCACATCAACGCATCGGGCTGCGGCGGCGAGCTGTCGTACTGGCGCACGCCGAGCGGGTCCGAGGTCGACTTCGTGTGGCGTCGCGGCAGCGCGGCCGTCGGCATCGAGGTGAAGGCCAACCGCACGTGGCGCACGGGCGACGGCGCCGTGCTCCGCGAGCTGGTGCGCGACAAGACGCTCCGGCGCGGCGTGGGGGTCTATGGTGGGCAGGTGCCCCTGCGCGTCGACGGCATCGACGTGCTCCCGTTTCACCAGTTCGCGCGCGCGCTCCAAAACGGCGACGTCATCGGCTGAGGTGGCGGCAGCGCCACGCGCGCCGACGATCGCGCTCAGCTGATCTTCGTTTGGTTTGACCAAACGAAGATCGATCTCCCCGCGCCCTACTCGCCCTCGCCCTCGCCCTCGCCGGCGTCGGCCACGCACGTGCCCGTGTTCTGCCCCGACGCCACGGCGCAGGAGAAGTCGCCCGTACACACGCCCAGGCGCTCGGCCGTGGCGCCGCACACCGTGCTCGTCGTCGACGCCGGCCCGCAGATGCCGAAGGTCTCGCCGCCGCCCATGGTGAATTGCAGATCGTCCGAGCACTGGTGATCGGTGTTCTCGCAGGCCGTGGTGTCGTTGCAGGCGGCCGCGCAGAAGGAGAAGTCGCCCTCGTCTTGCGGCGTGGCCGCGACGTCGCCGAGGGTGACGCAGACCGCATCCTCGTTGGTGCATGCGGCGTTGGCGGCGTTGCCGCAGGGCTCGAGGTCGGCGGACTCGGAGAAGCAGATGAGCGGCGCGTCTTGCGAGCCGAAGCGCTGGCACTGCCCCGTGCGCCCGGCCTTGGTGGTGCAGGTGCCGCCCTGGGCGTCGCACCCGGCGTAGCAGCCCTTGTCGCCGCCCGAGAAGATGGTCTCGCAGTGCTCGGTGGCCAGGCAGTCGTCGTTGGTGGTGCAGACGTTGGCGCCGGGCTCGCCTTCGCCCTCGCCTTCACCCTCGCCCTCACCCTCGCCCTCTTCGCCTTCACCCTCACCCTCGCCCTCACCCTCGCCCTCTTCGCCCTCGCCCTCTTCGCCTTCACCCTCGCCCTCGCCCTCGCTGGGGGGGCACGCGGCGGTGGTGGCGACCACGGCGAGGCACAGGGAGGCGAACAGCAGGGGCAGCGCCGGCTTGATCATGGGATCCCTCGAGGGTGATGGCGTGAGCGTGCCGCGTGCGCCGCCCCTGTCAAGCCGATCATCGCCAGGGCAGACAGCTCACCTCGTCGATGTGGGCGGCGCACAGCAGCGTCATGAGCACGCGGTCGACACCGAGGGCGCAGCCCGCCGCGCGCGGCAGCGCGGGCAGGGCGCCCAGGAAGTCCTCGTCGAGCGGCAGGGCGGGCTTGCCGAGCGCGCGGCGCTTGTCGTTGTCGTCGAGGAAGCGGGCGCGCTGCTCCACGGGGTCGGTCAGCTCGTCGTAGGCGTTGCACAGCTCGAGGGGGCGCGCGCCCGGCCCGGCGTTCATCGCGAACGCGTAGACCTCGAAGCGCTCGGCGAAGTTGGGATCATCGTCACAACGGCGCGCCAGCGCGGCCAGGGGCGCGGGCCAGCGCGACACCACCGTGGGCCGCTCGCGCGACAACGCCGGCTCGACCAGCTGGTCCATGACGCCGGCGAAGGCGTCGTCGAAGTCGGCGCCGGGGCGCAGCTGCGCGCCCGCCTGCTGCGCGGCAAAAACCAGCGCGCCGTCGTCGCCGCGCGCGTGCGCCGCCAGCGCGGCGCGAAGGTCGATGCCGGCGTGGCGCAGGAAGAGCTCGGCGACGGTGGCGCGCGCGTAGGGCCGCGGCGGCGCCGGCACCGCCAGGGCGCGCGCCACGGCGTCCACCAGCTCCTCCACGTCGGTGACGAGCTCCGCGAGCGTGCCCGGGGCGCGGTAGTGCTCGAGCAGCGTGAACTCGGGACAATGGCGCGCGGTGCGCTCGCCGTCGCGGAACACGTGGCACAGCTGGAAGACCTTGGGCGCGCCGAGCGCCAGGCAGCGCTTGAGCGACAGCTCGGGGCTCGTGATGAGGAAGCGCCGCTCGGCGCGCGCGTCGAAGCGCGGGCGCACGTCGACGACCAGGGGATCGAGGTGGGGCTCGAGGCCGGGGCCGGGCGTGAGCTGCGCCGTGTCGAGCTCCCAGAAGCCCTGCGCCACCAGGTGCGCGCGCAGCGCCCACAGCGCCTCATGGCGACGACGCAGGCGCAGGAGCGCGGGTGTTTCCGCAGGGGACATGGCGGGCGCTTTCTGCCATGCTGCGCCGCCATGAAGAAGGTCATTTCGCTTGGCGTGGTGCTGGTGTCGTCGACGTTGGCCGTGCCGGTGCACGCCGCCGCCTACTACGTGGGGGAGATCGGGGCCCGCTCGGTGGCGCGCGGCGGCGCCAACCTGGTGAACCCTCGTGACCCCATGGCGGCGTGGCTCAACCCCGCCGCGCTCACCAACGCGCACGGCCTCCAGCTCGACGTCGACGTGAACCTGGTGTTCCTGTCGTCGAGCTTCATCCGCGACTGCGGCGGCGTCGCCGAGGGCTGCAAGGCGCAGGCGGACCTGCACAAGGAGTACGCCGGCGGCGCCCACGCCTACGACGTGGTGGCCGATCGGCCCGCCGCCAACGACGACGCGCAGCCCGGCCTCGCCGACGTGGGCGCGCTCGGCAACCTGGGCACGCCCTCGCGCTTCGACGGCAACGGCGCCGTCCTGAACCAAGCCGGCGTGCAGCCGGTGCCGCGCATCATGGTGAGCTGGAACCTCGACACCCTGGGGCTCGACGGCGTGGCGCTCGGCGCCTACGTGTACGCGCCGTCGAACGGCGACTACGGCTTCGGCGCCGACACGCCCACGCGCTACACGCTCGTCGACCGCGACATGCTCGAGCTGTACTACGGCATCGCCGCGGCCTTCCGGTACTCGCACTGGATCGCGGTGGGCGCGAGCTTCCAGCTCGTGTCGGCGGGCCTCGACCAGCGCATCCAGCTCTCCGCCGACCAGTACGCCAACGAGGACCCGGAGTACGACATCCAGGTGCACATCGCGGCCTACCAGCACTTCATCCCGTCGGGGAACTTCGGCGTGTGGACCAACCCGGGCAAGGCCCTCGGCATCGGCGACCTCGAGCTCGGCGGCTCGGTGCAGCTGGCGCGCGCGGTGAAGGCCACGGGCCCGCTGACGCTCGAGCGCTTCGGCCAGCGCCTGGTCGACGACTTCCTCGACCCCGACGGCGATCCCGCCACGCCGGGCGTGGTGGCGTTTTCGGCCGACGGCGCCCAGGCCACCGCTGAGTTCACGCTCGCGCCCATGTACCGCGTGGGCGCCCGCTACGGCCTCGACGACGTCACGGGCGACGGCAAGAACACCGTGGCCTTCGACGTGGAGGGCGACTTCGTCTATGAGGGCTGGAGCGTCTACGACCACGTCTACCTCTCCACCCAGGGCGTCATCGTCGACATGAACACGAGCGATGACGTGGCGGGCGAGGAGCTCGACCCGGTGGTGCAGCCCAAGGACTGGACCGACGCGTGGAGCGCGCGCGTCGGCGGCACGCTGGCGCTGTGGGATCGCATGCTCGAGCTGCACGCCGGCGGCTTCTACGAGACCAGCGCGATCCCGACCTCGACCTACTCGGTGGAGCTGGTGTGCGGCGACAAGGTGGGCATCGGCGCCGGCGTGTCGGGCACGCTTGCCGGCGTGCGCCTCGACGTGGGCTACAGCCACATCGTGGTCTTCGACCGCACCGTGGGCGACGAGAGCATCGTGTACAGCGGCACCTCGGGCCCCTCGATCCTCATGGGCGGGGCCGACACCAAGACCCGCGTGGCCATGGGCCGCTACGCCTCGAGCTTCGACATGGTGAACGTGGGCCTCACCTGGACCATCGACCAGACCTTCGGGTACGGCGCCTACGCGCCGGCCGCGAAGAACTGATCAGACTTTCAATTCCACGCTGAGAATTCGGACGCTTGGGCCCGGTTGGACCGCGGTCCAGCCGCGGCATCAGCACCCGAATTCGGCGTTCCCATGCGCGCGGGGGCCAGATCTGACGCAACCGTGTGTTGCCAGGTGCGATATTGCCTGCCAGGGTGGGATACGGAAGTTGACCGATAGGTGGCACATGACGCGACGCACAAACATCCTGACACTCGCTGCACTCGCCCTGACACTGGGCGCGGCGGCATGCGACGGCTGCGCGGAGCCGCTCAGCCCCACGGGCGACGGTCTGCCCATCGACGGGCTCGATGACGAGCAGCGGGTGCTCACCTACGTGGGCAACAACCCCCTCGTGCTCTACCGCGGCGACAGCGGCCTGTTGCACTTCACCTGGAAGACCGAGAGCGGGCTGCCGGTGGCGGGCGATGAGATCGCGGTCAGCGTGGAGGGCGCGGCCGTGACCGTCGCGTCCGCCAGCGTCACCACCGACCAGGGCGGCGGCGCCGACGTGCGCGTCAACGCTGGCGCCACCGACGGCGAGGCGCAGGTGACGGCCCGCGCCGTCGACGTCGACGGCTCCATCGACGAGGTGCGCGTGACCGTGCGCGTGCAAGAGGATCCGGCGGGGGCGCTGGTGGTGACGGTGCGCAGCGAGTCGCGCATCCCCGTGACCGCCGCGACCGCGCGCGTGTTGGTGGGCACGAGCCCGCCCACGTGCGCGCAGCTGGCGCTGAACCCCGAGCCGGCGGCCCAGGCCAGCGCCGACTACGCCGTGGTGCCCGGCAGCCACACCTTCGAGGGCCTGCAGGCGGGCAAGAAGGCCACGGTGATCGCGGACGGCCGCGCCGCCAACGGCTTCGTGGTGGCGCGCGGCTGCGCCGACGCAGGCGTGATCGCGGGCGGCCAGGACCTGCCCGTGACCGTGGTCTTGACCCAGGGCGAGACCATCATCGCCGGCGACTACGAGGTGCTGATGCATGTGGCGCTCGGCGACGCCCTGCCGGCTCCCTACGACGCCACCGTCGACCTCATCAGCGCGCTCCTCGGCAACCCCGCGGGCTACGCGGTGTACGTGGTGTTGCGCGAGGTGGACGATCAGTTCGGCACCAGCCTGGTGTCGTCGGGCGGCGTGCCGCATCGCTTCCGCGACCTCGAGCAGAACCCCGCGGGCTTCCCGCTGTGGCGCAACGCCAGCGACGCGCTCGACGGCCTGCTGTCCGACCGCCTCGGGCAGACCTACGACGACGTCACCGACGTGGGCGCCGGCGTGCGCGACGTGGTGTCGGACTTCGAGATCGGCACGCGCCTGAGCGTGGAAGAGACGACCACGGGGTTGAACGTGGAGGAGCGCTGGACCGACGTGGTGCTCTACTGGCCGCTGCCCTGCGACGACGGCGACCTGGCGTGCGCGCGCCGCCCCTTGACCCTCGACGACCTCGAGCTCGCGCCCGTGGTCACGGAGTACGGCGCGTCGGTGGCGCACAGCCCCGTCACGGGCGAGACCGAGCGCTTCACCGTGGCGACCGACCCCCACGGGCTCGAGGTGCGCTACGGCGCGCTCCTGCTCGCCATCCTCGAGCAGGTGGTGTTCCCGAGCCTGCCGGAGGAGGTCGCCGGCGACTCGTTTGGCGACGTGCTCATCAACATGGTGGGCTGCACCGACATCGGGCAGTCGTTGTCGTCGGACCCGTTCATCCAGGGGCTCGTGTCGGGGCTGTGCATGGGCACGCTCAACTACGCCGCCGCGGAGATCGAGGACCAGCTGTTGGCGCTCGAGGTGGGGGCGGTGAACCCCGAGCTCGGCGAGGAGGGCCTGTCGGCCGGCGGCAGCATGGTGCTCATCGATCGCGACCACGACCTGAGCGCCGAGCTCGTCGACGACTACCTCTACAACGTGGCCTGGAACTACCCCGATGACCCCACGGCCACCGCCGACATCGCCGCGCCCATCAACGGCGACGGCGTGCGCGCCCGCACCGCCTGCGTCGACGACGCCGCGTGCGGCGCCGGCGCCGTGTGCATCGCCCGCGGCAGCTACCTCAAGGTGGCGGCCCTGGAGCTCGGCTGCGAGCGGCCGAAGGGCGTGAAGGCCGGCGGCGAGAGCTGTGCGGCCGACGGCGACTGCGCCTCGGGCCTGTGCGAGCCCGTGGGCGTCGGCGACGCGCTCGCGTGCTACGAGGCGTGCAACGCCAACGCCGACTGCGCGGCTGGCATGATCTGCGGCGCCGCCGGCGGCACGCTCGACCTCGACGCCGTGCTGCCGGGCCTGGGCGACCTCGCCGTGCCTGGCTGCGCGGCGCCCTGACCCGCCTTCTCAAGTCACGCTCGCTGGCACAGGGTCCGCTCATGCGGACCCTGTCCTTTTTCGCCCTCCTCCTCGCCACCGTCGCCGGCGCCTGCGACGGCTGCGCGGGCCGCCCCGTCGCCGACGAGGACGCGGGGCCGGGCGAGGGCGAGGGGGAAGGCGAGGGCGAAGGCGAGGGCGAGGGCGAGGGCGAGGGCGAGGGCGAGGGAGAAGGAGAAGGCGAAGGCGAGCGCGACGCCGGACCTCCCGTCGACGCCGGCAACGGCTTCGACCTCGGCAGCCTCTTCGACGGCGGCCTGCCGGAGGAGCTCGAGTGCCTGCCCACAGAGCTACCCGAGCTGTCGGTGACCGGCGCGCTCGACGCGCTCGGCCTCACCACCTACACGGGCACCTCGGAGCCCGGCGTCCGCTGCGGCGACGTGGTGTGCGGCAGCGCCACGCCGTGCTGCGGCCTGTGCGGCTACGCGGCGTGCGCGGGCGTGGGCGACGCAGGCGTGCCCGAGTGCCCGGCCTTCACCACGACGTACGCGTGCGACGGCGAGGAGGAGTGCGCGGGCAGCGACCTGTGCTGCTTCACGCTCGGCGGCACCGAGTGCCGCGCCGCCTCCGACTGCGACCTCGACGTGAGCGGCGTGTTGTCGGACTTCTTGGGCGACGGCGGCATCGCGCTGCCCGACGCCGGCCCGCCCGTGGACGGCGGCTACCTCGACGGAGGATCGACCGTCGACTACGTGGACGGCGGCACCGTCGACGGTGGCTTCGTCGACGGCGGTACGGTCACGGTGCAGCAGGACGGCGGGCCCGGCCCGCGGCCCGACGCGGGCTCATTCCTCGATGCGCTGCAAGACACGCTCGACCAGGGCGTACCCGTGTGTCGCTCGTCGTTCTTCGATTGCGAGCTGTTGCAGGGCGAGCTGTGCTGCACGTCGGATCGGCTCACCGCCGTCGACCTCGGCTTCTGCTTGCCGGCGCTGGTGTGCCTGGGCGACATCCTGCCCTGAGGGCGACGCGCCTACAGGAGCTGCTCGACGATGCGCACGGCGAAGCGCACCTCTTCGCTCTGCGCGTACACCGTGCGCCGCGCCGCCTCGATGGCGCGGCGCAGCGTCTCCACCACCCCTCGGCGCGACGGGCCCTCGCCGGCCTTCACCACCTCGTAGGCGGCGTGGAACAGGCCCACGCCCACGGCGATGGCGTGCGCGTCCACGCCCGTGAGCCGTCGGCGCGCCACCGTGAAGGCCCGGTGCGCGTCGTCGAGATCGTCGAGGGCTGCGAAGACGGCGCCGAGGGCGCCCTGGAAGAAGGCGCCGTGCGCGTCTTCGCCGGCGTCGAGCAGCACCTGCGCGCCGTGCGCGTAGTGCTCGCGCGCGTCGAGGAGCTTGCCGCGCGCGTGCAGGCTGGCGGCGCGCATGCCGAGGTACAGGCCCTCGGCGCGCCGGTCGCCCACGAAGGTCGCGAGCTCCACGGCGCGCGCCGCCGCGATCTCCGCGTCGTCGAAGTTGCCGCGGTCGAGCTCGATGATGGCGAGGGTGCCGAAGGCATGCACCAGCGAGCGCCGATCGCCGCGCTTGGCGAGCAGCTCGGTGGCCTGGCGCGCGGCGTCGGCCGCCTCGTCGGTGGCCTGGGCCGCCAACAGCGTGGAGGCGAGCTCCACGAGCGCGCGCCCCTCGTCACGGCGGTCGCCCGAGGCGCGCGAGCGCTCGACGGCGGCGCGACACCACTGATCGGCCAGCTCGAGCTGCCGGCCCATGCGCGCCAGCTTGCCCACGAGCGCCAGCGTGCGGCCGGCGGTGCGGTCGTCCTTGGCCTGGTCGGCGAGCTCGAGGGCGCGGTGCAAGAGCTCATCGGCCAGCTCGCGCTTGCCCTGGCTCAGCGCCAGCGCGCCCAGGCCCATGTGGGCGCGCGCCTCGAGCGCGGTGTCGCCGAGCTGCGCGGCGAGATCGGAGGCGACGTTCAGGTCGGCGCGCGCGCCGCCGAAGTCGTGCATCAGGCGCCGCGCCTCGCCGCGCGCCAGGTGCGCGCGCACGAGC
>CAZONM010000091.1:0-16290 GCA_964580865.1 uncultured Myxococcales bacterium
CTGTTCGGCGCCCGCGAGATCGCCGTGCTCGCGCAGCGCGCCGGCCTGCGCGACGAGCGCGGCGGCCGAGCCCCGGTCGTCGGCGTTGCGCCCGGCCACGCCGGGCGCCAGCGACACGGCCCCGTCGTCGGCGAGCACGGCGCCGAGGTGCGTGCGCGGCGCCGGCGGTCCGTGCGGCGTCGCGCACCCGGCGCATGCGAGCGCGAGGGCTGTCGCGGCCGCTCGGTGCGCTGGTGATCGTGCGATCGCCATGGCGCCAACCCTCGCAGATCCGACGTGCGCGCTGCCAGTGGCCGGCGCGGTCGCGCCTTTCGCGGCGCGCAGCTTTCGGGCACAAGGCGCCCGTGGATCTGGAGCCGCTGCACATCTCGGAGCGCGCCGCGCGCGATCTCGGCTTCACCGAGATGCAGCGCGTGCTGTCCACGCTGTGCGCGACCCCGTTTGGCCGCGAGGCGCTGGCGGCGGACGTGTTCCCGAACGATCCGGCGCGGCTCGCCGAGCGCGGGCACGAGGCCATGGAGGCCGCGCGCGCCGTCGAGCGTCGGGTGGCCCCCGACTTCGCCGCGGTGCGCGACATCCGCCCGGCGCTGGTGGCGGCATGCAAGGGCACGGTGCTCGGCACGCTCGACCTGCTCGACGTGGCGCGCACGCAAGACGGCCTGGGCCGCCTGCACGACGTCGTCTCCTTTCAGGGTGAGGCGGCGCCGCGGCTGAGCGCGCGGGGCCGCGCCATCGCCGACGACCGGCGCTTCGCCAAGCGCGTGCTGCGCAGCATCGACGAGCAAGGGCAGCTGACCGACGACGCGTCGCCGGAGCTTGGCGCGCTGCGCCACAAGGTGCGCGCGCTGCGCCTGGAGGCACAAGCGCGGCTCGGCGCCCTCATCCGTGAGCTCGATGACGAAGGCCTCTTGCGCGACCGCAACTTCACGGTGCGCAACGACCGGTACGTCTTGCCGGTGAAGAGCGAGTTTCAGGGGCGCGTGGACGGCATCGTCCACGACGCATCGCAGACCCACCAGACCGTGTTCGTGGAGCCGCGCGCGCTCTTGCAGATCGGCAACAGCATCAAGATCGCCGCCGCCTTGGTGGAGCAAGAGGAGCAGCGCATCCTCGCGGAGCTGTCGGCCGAGGTGGCCGAGCTGTCGCCGCGCCTGTCGGCCGATCTGGCCCACGCCGGCCACCTCGAGGCGGCGTTCGCGCGCGGGACGTTCGGCGCCCGCACCGGCGGCCGGATCGTGGAGCTGCGCTCCGACCAACCCTTGGCGCTGCGCGCGGCGCGGCACCCGCTGCTCGCCTGGCTCAAGAGCGAGGCCGAGCGCGCGGGGCAGCCGAGCGCGGCGGTCATCGGCAACGACATCGCGCTCGGCGACGCGCGCGCGCTGGTCATCAGCGGCCCGAACGCAGGCGGCAAGACCGTGGCGCTCAAGACGGCCGGCCTGATCGCCCTCTTGGCGCGCGCGGGCGTCCCGGCGCCCGTGGCCGAGGGCTCGTCGGTGGCGCCCTTCGCTGCGGTCGCGTGCGTCATCGGCGACGCGCAGAGCCTCGAGGGCGCGCTGTCGAGCTTCTCGGGCCACCTCGTGCTGTTGCGCGAGGTCCTGGGTGAGATCGACGAGCACCGGGGGCGCGGTCCCGTGGTGTGCCTGCTCGACGAGCTGCTCGCGGGCACCGATCCGGGCCAGGGCGCGGCGCTCGGCCAGGCGCTGCTCGAGCACCTGGTGGACAAGGGCGCCCTCGTGATCGCCACCACGCACTACGAGCGGCTCAAGGCGCTGGGTCTGGCGGGCGGCGCGTTTCGCAACGCGTCGGTGGCGCTGGATCCGGCGGGTCGGCCGACGTTTCGCCTGGCGCTCGACCAGGCCGGCACGTCGAACGCGCTCGACGCCGCGCGCCGCTACGGCTTGCCCGACGCCGTCATCGCGCGCGCCGACGCACTGTTGTCGCCCGACGACAAGGAGCTCTCGGGCGTGCTCCGGGCGCTGGCGGAGGAGCGCGCCACGCTGGCCGAGCGCCTCCGCGAGGCCGAGGAGGCGAAGGCCAAGCTCGCCGCCGACGCCCAGGGCCTGGATCGCCGCATCGCCGAGGTGACCTCCGAGAGCCAGCGGCTGCGCCGTGAGGGCAAGCGCGCGTTCGCCGAGGAGCTGGCGGCGGCGCGTCGAGAGGTCGCCCGGGCCATCGAGGCCACCAAGGCGGGCGCGGACGCGCGCGCGCTCAATGCCATCAGCCACGGCCTTCAGGAGATCGAGCAGCGGGTGCAGGCCGAGGCGCAGTCGCCGTTCGAGCGCGCGCGGCCCGCCACCGTGGCGGTGGGCGAGCTCGTGGAGGTCGAGTCCATGCCGGGCACGCGCCTGTCCGTGCTCGAGGTCGACGGCGACGACGTTGTGCTGAGCCGAGGCGCCGTGAAGATGCGCGTCAAGCGGGACGCTTTGCGCACGCCGGGGCCCGACAAGCCGAGCGGGCGCGGCAAGAAGAAGGGCTGACCACGCGTTTTGGCCGCGGGGTGGTCAGTACTCGAGCTCGAGCATGGTGGCCGCACCACCGGCGCCCGGGACCACCACGAACACCCGCCCATACTCATCGTCGCGGATGTCGACCTTCTCCTTGACCCCGAGCGCCGCGAGGATCTCGGGGATGGTGTTCGAGTGGCCCACCACCACCGCGACGGCGTCGGCGGGGAGCGCGCGCAGCTGGCTCACGAGCGCCGCGGTGTCGCTGGCGTTGACCACGGTGGGCTTGAGCGCGCGCTGCCGGCACAGGGGCGCCGCGGTGTCGCGCGTGCGGCGCAGCTCGGTGACGAACACGGCGTCGACCTTGGTGCCGCGCACCAGCCGGGTCAGCGCCACGGCGCGATCCTCGCCGTAGAGCGAGAGCTCAGGGTCCTTGTCGGTCTGGCTGGCCTTCTCGGCGTGGCGCACCACGATGACGGCCTTGGCCGCCGCCGCGGGGGCGGCCAGCCCGAGCGCCACGACGGCGGCGGCGATGATGGTGGCGAGGCGAACGGTGTGAGCGGCGAGATCGTGCGCGCGAGCTGGCATGGCGCAGGTGCTACTACAGGCGCGCCACCTCGGGGAGGCCGTTGACGCGGGGGGCGCGCTGCATACGAATGTACGAATGATCCGCCACTTCCTCTCTACCCTCGAGTGGTCGCGCGCCGAGCTGCAGCAGCTCCTCGACGACGCGCGGGCGCTGCGCAAGCACCCGACCGGCCGCGATCTCGAGGGCAAGAGCGTGGCGCTCCTGTTCTTCAACCCCTCCCTGCGCACCCGCACCACCTTCGAGCTCGGCGTCCACCAGCTCGGCGGCAAGGCCATCGTGCTGGAGCCGGGCAAGGGGGCCTGGCCCATCGAGTTCGGCGAGCTCACCGACGGCGCGACCCCGGTCATGGACGGCGACGCCGAGGAGCACGTCCGGGAGGTGGCGCGTGTGCTCTCGCGCTACGTCGACGCCATCGCCGTGCGCGCCTTCCCCAAGTTCCAGCGCTGGGAGGACGACCGGAAGGACAGCGTGGTCCAGGCCTTCGCGCGCCACGCCTCGGTGCCCGTGATCAACATGGAGACCATCACGCACCCGTGCCAAGAGCTGGCGCTGATGATGGCCCTGCAAGAGCGCCTGGGCAGCACCGACGGCAAGCGCTTCACGCTCACCTGGACGTACCACCCGCGGCCCCTAAACACGGCCGTGGCCAACAGCGCCCTCGTCATCGCCGCCAAGTTCGGCTTCGACGTGACGCTCTTGTGCCCCTCGCCCGATTACGTGCTCGACGAGCGCTACCTGAAGGCGGCCGAGGACATGTGCAAGCACCACGGCCGCGCCCTGCGTGTCACCCACGACGTGGGCGACGGCTACCGCGGCGCGGACGTGGTGTACGCCAAGAGCTGGGGGGCGCTCCCCTTCTTCGGCCGCTGGGACGAGGAGAAGCCCCAGCGCGAAGCGGCCCGCCACTTCATGGTGGACATGGAGAAGATGAAGCGCACGCCCAACGCGCTCTTCTCCCACTGCCTGCCGGTGCGGCGGAACGTCAAGGTCACCGACGAGGTGCTCGACAGCCCGCGCGCCATCCACATCGACGAGGCGGAGAACCGCTTGCACGTGCAGAAGGCGCTGTTGCGCCGGCTGATCGCCCGCTGAGCGCGGGCGCAGGAGAGAGACATGGCCGAGAAGGTGGTGCTGGCGTTCTCCGGTGGGCTCGACACGAGCTTCTGCGTGCCCTGGCTCAAGGAGAAGGGCTACGACGTCGTCACGGTCTACGTGGACACGGGGGCCGCCACGGCGGCCGAGCGGGAGGCCATTCGGCAGCGGGCGCTCTCCCTCGGCGCCGTGGAGCACGTCACCGAGGACGCGTCGCAGGCCGTGTGGGACAGCGTGGTGGTGCCCCTGGTGAAGGGCGGTCAGCTGTGGGGCGACGTGTACCCGCTGCTCGTGTCGGACCGCTACGTCATCGTCGAGCGGGCGCTGGCCTTGTGCGACAAGCACAAGACCAAGCTGTTTGCCCACGGCTGCACGGGCATGGGCAACGATCAGTTCCGCTTCGACCAGAGCGTGCGCTCGCTCGGCGACTACACGATCTTGGCGCCCATCCGTGAGATCCAGAAGGAGCACACGGCGGTGCGCGCCTACGAGGCGCAGTACCTCGAGGCGCGCGGCTTCTCGGTGCCGAACAAGAGCGGCAAGTACAGCATCAACGCCAACGTGCTCGGCACCACGTCGTCGGGCTCGGAGGTGGACGAGTGGCTGGCCCCCGGCGACGAGACGTACACGGTCTGCGCGCACCCCACGAAGTGGCCCAAGGCGCCCCTGCGCGTGACGCTGTCGTTCGTCAAGGGCGTGGCCGTGGCGCTCGACGGCAAGAAGCTGAAGGGCCCCGAGATCTTGAAGGCCCTGAACGAGAAGCTCGGCGCCTACGGCGTGGGCCGCGGCATCTACACCGGCGACACCACCATCGGGCTCAAGGGCCGCATCGTCTTCGAGTGCCCAGGCCTCTCGGGCCTGCTCACGGCCCACCGCGCGCTCGAGGAGAGCGTGCTGTCGGCGCAGCAGAACGCCTTCAAGCCCACGGTGGCGAAGAAGTGGGTGGAGCTCGTGTACAAGGGCTTCTTCTACGAGCCCCTCAAGGACGACCTGGAGGCCTACCTCGACGAGAGCCAGGGGTTCGTCACCGGCGACGTCACGCTCGAGACCTGGGGCGGCCAGGCCCTGCCCGTCGAGGTGAAGAGCGAGCACATCCTGAAAAAGAAGGGCGCGGTCTACGCGCAGTCGGCCGACTGGGGCGCCGCCGAGGCGGAGGGCTTCATCCTGCTCTACGGCATGTCGTCCACGCTGTCGGCGCGCATCAACCAAAAGCCCCGCAGGAAGCCTTGAAGCGGCTCTTGCAGCACCTGGCGGAGCTGGTGGGCTTCGACACCCGCAATCCGCCACGGGCGCCCGCCAGCGTGGACGCGCTCTACCAGTACGTCACGCGCGCCATGGCGCCCACGGGCTTCGCGGTGGTCGAAGACCGCGATCTGCAGGACGGGTGTCGCTGGCTGTTGCTCGAGCGCGGGGCCTCGGTGGGACGGCCGCTGGTCAACATCCACGTCGACACCGTGCCGCTCGACGGCCCGTGGCAGTCGAACCCGTTCGAGCTGGCGGTGCACGACGGCTCGGCCGCGGCGCCTCGGCGCTTCGACGTGGCGGACCTGGCTCTGCCGCGGGACGACGCGCGCGCGGTGGGCCTCGGCGCGTGCGACATCAAGGGCGCGCTCGCGTGCTACCTGCGGGCTGCCGAGGAGACGAGCGGCCCGGGTGCGCTCCTGCTCACCTCCGACGAGGAGGCAGGGGCGAGCAGGTGCGTGCGCACGTTCGTGGGCGTCCACCCGGTGGCGAGCATGGACGTCATGGTGGCCGAGCCCACCTCCTGCGCGGCGGTGTGCGTGCACCGCGGCATCGGCACCTGCGCCGGCACGTTCCGCGGCTCGGGAGGACATGCGTCGCGGCCGCACGCGCTCGCCGACAGCGCCAACCACCAGGCGGTGCAGTGGGCGCATCGGGCGCTCGAGCTCGCCGCGGCGCGCCCCGAGCTGCGCTTCAACCTCGGCACCGTCGAGGGGGGCGTGAAGTCGAACATGGTGGCGGCGAGCTGCACCGTGCGCTTCGGCGTGCGCCCGCCCTTCGGCGTCGACTCCGCCGGCGTCGTCGACGAGCTGTGCGCGCTGGCGCCCGATCGCGACCGCGTGGAGTGGACGCGCGGCTACGTCGCGCCACCCTTGCCAGCGCCCGGGCGGCGCTCGGACGACGCCGAGCGGCTGGCGGCGTCGCTGGGCCTGCCGCTCGGCGACCCCGTCGACTTCTTCACGGAGGCGGCGCTGTTCTCGCAGGCGGGCGCGCGCGCCTTCGTGTTCGGCCCGGGCGACATCGCGCAGGCGCACACGGCGGGCGAGTGGGTCGCGCTCCATGAGCTGGACCTTGCCTGGCGGACCTATGCTCGCCTGCTCGGAGGGACGCCGTGAGCGATCGCGCGGAAGACCTGATCGTCAAGCTCCTGCGCAACCTCGGCAGCAAGAAGGAGGTCGATCAGTACCTCAAGCTCTTCGCCGAGGTCGACGGCAGGCGCTTCGCCGTCATCAAGGTGTCGGGCGGCGTGGTGCGCGATGAGCTCGACGCGCTCGCCTCATCCATCGCCTTCCTCGATCGGGTCGGCCTCACCCCGGTGGTGCTGCACGGCGCGGGTCCGCAGCTGACGGCCGCCCTCGAAGAGGCGGGCGTCACGCGCACCAACGACGACGGCGAGCGCCGGGTCACCGACCGCGGCATCGAGATCGCGCGCCGCGTGTACCAGCGCGAGAACCTGAGCATCGTCGACGCGCTCGAGGCCCTCGACGTGGACGCGCGGCCGGTGCCCACGGGCGTGTTCGAGGCCGAGCTGATCGATCGACGCCGCGTGGGGTTCGTGGGGCGCGTCACCAAGGTGCACCTCGACCTCATCGACTCCTCCGTGCGCGGCGAGCAGATCCCGGTCATCGCCAGCCTGGCCGAGACCAGCACCGGGCAGACCGTGGCCGTCAACGCCGACGAGGCCGCGCGCGAGCTGGCCAAGGCGCTGCAACCCTTCAAGGTGGTGTTCCTGTCGCCGCACGACGGCCTGCGCGACGAGAGCGGCGAGATCCGCTCGGCCGTCAACCTGGCCGAGGACTACGACGAGCTGATGGCAGCGCCGTGGTTGTCGGCGGGCATGAAGAAGAAGCTCGAGGAGGCCAAGGCGTTGCTGGAGGTGCTGCCGCGCTCGTCGTCGGTGGCGATTGCCTCGCCCGAGAACCTGGCGCGCGAGCTGTTCACCCACAAGGGCGCGGGCACGCTCATCCGGTTGGGCGAGCGCATCCGGTGCTTCGAGTCGCTCGAGGGCATCGAGGTCGATCGGCTGCGCGGGCTGCTCGAGGACAGCTTCGGCAAGAAGCTGTTCCTCGATTACTTCGAGAAGAAGAAGTTCTTCCGCATCTACCTGGCCGACAGCTATCGGGCCACCGCCATCCTCACGCTCGAGGAGGGCGTGCCCTACCTGGATAAGTTCGCCGTCACCAAGGACGCGCAGGGCGACGGCATCGGCGCCTCGCTGTGGCAACGGCTGGCTGCCGAGAACGACAAGCTGTTCTGGCGCGCGCGCGTCGACAACGAGGTGAACCCCTGGTACTTCGCGCGCTCCACGGGCAGCTACCGATCGGAGCGCTGGATCGTGTTCTGGTACGGCCTGACCGAGTTCGACGAGATCGAGCGTTGTGTGCGCAGCGCCCTCGAGATGCCCGCGAGCCTCAAGGCCAAGCCCGAGGTGTCGTCGTGACCGCCGCCAAGGCGCGCGTGGGCGTGGTGGGCGGGCGCGGCGTGGTGGGCCGCGAGCTGGTCAGGCTCCTCGAGGCCCACCCGCGCGCCGAGCTCGTGTTCGCCTCCTCGAGCGAGCGGCCCGTGACCCCGGCGCAGGCCGCGGCGGCCGGGCTCGACGCGCTCCTCTTGGCGGCGCCAAACGGCGAGAGCGACCCGTGGGTCGCCGCCATCGACGGCCAGCCCCGTGGCCGCGACGTGCTCATCGTCGACCTGTCGAGCGATCACCGCTTCGACGACGCGTGGGCCTATGGCCTGCCGGAGCTGCACCGCGCGCGCGTGCGCGGCGCGCGCCGCATCGCCAACCCCGGCTGCTACGCCACCGGCGCGCAGCTGGGCCTGGCGCCGTTCCTCGATCTGCTCGACGGCGTGCCCGCCGTCTTCGGCGTGTCCGGCTACTCGGGCGCGGGGAGCAGGCCGAGCCCCAAGAACGACCCGGCGCGCCTGGCCGACAACCTTCTGCCCTACGCGCTGGTCGACCACACGCACGAGCGCGAGATCACGCGCCACCTGGGGCGCACCGTGGCCTTCATGCCGCACGTGGCGCCGTTTTGGAGCGGCATCGCGCTGACCCTGCACCTGCCGCTGTCGGCGACGGCGCGGACCCGTGGCGTCGACGCGGCAGCGCTTCAGGCGCGCGCGCGCGAACGGTACGCTGGCGAGGCCCTCATCGTGGTTGCCAGCGAGCCCGTGGAGGTGAAGGACGCGCGCGACACCCCGCGGGTGCTGGTGGGCGGCTTCGCCGTCGACGAGCGCGCGAGCCGCGCGGTGGTCACGGTGGCGCTCGACAACCTGCAGAAGGGCGCCGCCACCCAGGCGCTGCAGAACCTCAACCTGGCGCTCGGCTTCTCCGAGCTGGAGGGGATCCCCACATGAGCGGACCGAGCCCCCTCTGGGCCAAGGGCCCCGGCAAGGACGGCGCGGCGCTCGACGCCGCGGTGCAGCGCTTCTGCGCCGCCGACGACGTGGTGCTCGACCGTGAGCTCCTGGTGCACGACGTCAAGGGCAGCATCGCGCACGTCAACGCGCTGGCGCGCGCGGGCATCGTCAGCGCGGCAGAGCGCGACGCGCTCAGCGCCGAGCTGGTGGCGCTCGGTCGCGACTTCATGGAAGGCCGCTTCGTTCTCGACGAGCGCTTCGAGGACTGCCACTCGGCCATCGAGGCGCGCCTGGTGGAGCGGTTGGGCGAGGTGGGCAAGAAGGTCCACACAGCGCGCAGCAGGAACGACCAGGTGCTGACCGCGCTGCGCCTGTACGTGCGCGCGCAGCTCGAGCGGCTGACGGCGGCCTGCGCTGCGTGTAGCGAGCGCCTGCTTGCGCGGGCCAAGGCGTCGGCGGCGGTGCCGATGCCCGGCTGGACGCACCTGCAGCGCGCCATGCCCACGTCGCTCGGCGCTTTCCTGGCGGGCCACGGCGAGGGCTTCCTCGACGACGCCTTCGCGGCGCGCGCCGCCCTCGAGCTGGTGGACGCCTGTCCGCTCGGCACCGGCGCGGGCTTCGGCACCAGCGTGCCGCTCGATCGCGACGGCGAGGCCGCGGAGCTCGGCTTCGTGCGCCTGGCGCTCAACGTGCACGCGGCGCACAACGGGCGCGGCAAGCTCGAGCTGTTCGCGTTGCAGGCGCTCCACCTGGCCGCGCTCGACGTGCGGCGCCTCGCCTGGGATCTGTCGCTGTTCGCGTCGCAGGAGGCGGGCTTCGTGCACCTCCCCGACGCCTACACCACGGGCAGCTCGCTCATGCCCAACAAGCGCAACCCTGACGTCATCGAGCTCTTGCGCACGCTGGCGCCCACGGTGGAGGGCGCCATGCACGAGATCGCGGGCGTGCTCGCGTTGCCGTCGGGCTACCACCGCGACCTGCAGGCGACCAAGGGCCCGATGCTGCGCGCGTTCGCGCGCGCGCTCGCGGGGCTCGAGCTGGTGCCCACGCTCATCGACGCGCTGGTCTTCGACGAGGAGGCCCTGCGCGCGGCCATCACGCCTGACCTGTACGCCACCGATCGCGCGCTCGAGCTGGTGATGGAGGGCGTGCCGTTTCGCGACGCCTATCGGCGCGCGGCGGCCGAGATCCCCACGCTCGCCGAGCGCACCCCCGAGGAGAGCCTGCGCGCGCGCCGCTCCCTCGGGGCCGCGGGCAACCTGGCCCTCGAGCGCCTGGAGGAGCGCCTGCGCGCGCTCAAGGGCTGAGCTACCTCTTTTGGGCGACCGCTTGCAGGCGCTGCTCGAGCTCCTTGAGCTCTTGGGCGCCCTGGGCGCCGAGGTGGCGCGCGTCCATGCCGGTGGCGATGGTCTCGAGCGTCTCCACGCGCTCGCGCAGCTCGGCGTTCTGCTTCTCGAGGAGCGCCAGGCGCTGCTCCACCGCGGGCGCGAGGTTGCGCTCGGCGTCGAGCTTCTTGGCCTTGAGCCACGCCGACGAGATGATGGCCGTGAGCGGCACCGAGAATACCGCCAGGATGACGATCGCCGCGGTCACACCACACCTCGCAGTCGGAGCTCGATGAGCCGCTCGCCGAGCGCGCGCGCCGACGGCGGTCGCGCGGCCGCGTCCTTCGCCAACAGCTCGAGCACCAGCTGCTCGACGTCGGCGTGGAGCGCCGGGTTGCGCAAGCGCGGCGGCTCCGGCGGCTCGTTCACGTGCATCATCAAGAGCGGCACGAGCTCGCTGTGCCGGAAGGGCAGGGTGCGCGTGCACAAGAAGTAGAGGATGACGCCGATGGAGTAGAGGTCGGCGCGCGGCGTCACCTCCATGTGCCCGTGCGCTTGCTCGGGCGCCATGTACTCGGGCGTGCCCACCACCATGCCTGCCACCGTCAGGCCCTTCTGGAAGGTCGCCTTGGCGATGCCGAAGTCCGTGACCTTGACGACGTTCTCGTTGGTGACGAAGAGGTTCTCGGGCTTGATGTCACGGTGGATGACGCCCACTTGGTGGGCGGCCTCGAGGCCGGCGCAGGCCTGGATCAGGAAGTCGATGCCGTCGCGCAGCGATAGCCCGTGCGTGAGCTTGGTGTGCATGTCCTCGCCGAGCAGGAGCTCCATGGTGAGGAAGCGCGCGCCCAACGCAGTGCCGAGGTCGTAGACGCGCACGACGTGGCGGTGGATGAGCTGGCGCGCCAGCAATACCTCTTGCTTGAAGCGCGCCAGCGCGTCCTCGTTGGTGGGCTGGGTGAAGATCTTGAGCGCCACCGTGTCTTGCAGCTCGAGGTCGGTGGCGCGGTACACCAGCGACATGCCGCCACGGCCGATGAGCTCCTCGAGGCGGTAGCGCTTGGCCAGTACTACGCCGGGCGCGAACGACTCCGCGTTGGCCAGCGGGATCTCGCCGCTCGGATCTTGCGTGATGATGGTGGGCGATCCCATGGGCGCCGGCCGTTGCGCGACCGGGGGTTCGACGCCGAGGAAGCGGGCGTCCTCGTCGAGGACCCGGGCGAAGTCCTGCACGGCGCCGCGCACGCCGGCCTGCAAACGCGCCGCTTGCGCCGCGGCGTCGCGGAAGTCGGGGCGGCGCGCCACGATCTTCTGCAAGCACTCCACGGCGTTGTCGGGCAGGCCCTCGCGCGCGAAGGCCGCGGCGATCGCGTACAGCGCCTCGGCCTCCTCCTCGTCGTCGGGCCCACGACGGATGAAGTCGGCGAGCCAGCGATCGACCTCCATGGTCATGGCGGCCCCGCGCGACAGGCCGCGCGCCACGTCGATGCACGCGGCGGCGTACCTGGCGTCGCCGCGCGGCACCGCGCCGGTGACGAGCTCGATGCCGCGTGAGGGATCACCGAGCCG
This sequence comes from uncultured Myxococcales bacterium, assembly GCA_964580865.1. Lineage (GTDB taxonomy): Bacteria > Myxococcota > UBA727 > UBA727 > VGSZ01 > JACOUT01. The sequence continues at coordinate 11,619 of CAZONM010000091.1, forward strand.
GACCAAGCAAGCGCCGGCGGCGTACGACTGCCCGCCCTCGATGAGCCGCTGCGCGATGGCCTCGCCCTCCGCGGTGGCGTTGATCCACGCCAGCACCTCGACCGCGCGCAGCACCGCGCCTCCTTGCTCGAGCAGCGCCGCGCAGCGCAGGCCCCACGCGCGGTCGACGTCGGCCAGCGGGCGCGGGCGCGCCGTGACGTGCGCCAGGATGACGTCGGCCGCATCGATGACGTGCCCGCGATCGAGGAGCATGCGTACCGCGTCGTCGATGAGGCCGGCGGAGCTGTAGAGCGCGAACGCACCCTCGAGGTCGCCGGCCCGCTCGAGCGCGCGCGCCCGCTCGGTGGCGTCGGCGGGCTGCTCGGACATCCGTCAGACCTCCTGCTCGGTCTGCTGCGCGAGCTGCAGCAGGGCGCGACGGAGCTGTTCGGGGTGCTCTGCCGTGGAGAGCGCGTCGTCCGGATCGACCACGCCGTCGTGGAGCAGGCGCAGCAGGCACGCGTCGAGGCTCTGCATGCCGCTGTCGGCGGGTGCGTTGGTGAGCTGACCCTCGAGCTGCGGCACCCGATTCTCGCGGATCATGGTGGCGATGGCGGGGGTGTTGAGCAGCACCTCGAGCGCGGCGATGCGCCCGTCGCCGCCGGCGCGCTTGACCAGGTGCTGCGCCACGACGGCCCGCAGGTGAACGGCGAGCGTGGCGCGCAGCTGCTCGCGGTAGTCCTCGGGCGCGATGTCGAGCACGCGCGAGAGCGTCTTGGGCGCCGAATTGGTGTGCAGGGTGCCGAACACCAGCACGCCGGTCTCGGCCGCTTGGAGGGCGAGCTGCATGGTCTCGTGATCACGCACCTCGCCCACCACCAGCACGTCGGGCGCGGCGCGCAGCGCCGAGTGCACGGCGGCCGCGAAGCTCTCGACGTGCGCCCCCACCTGGCGCTGCGTGATCACGCTCTGGATGGGATCGTGCAGGAACTCGATGGGGTCCTCGATGGTGACGATGTGGCGCCGCGAGGTCTTGTTGATCTCGTGCACGATGGCGGCCAGCGTGGTGGTCTTGCCCGAGCCCGTGGGCCCGCCGATCAGCACCAAGCCTGCCTGCAGGTTGCACAGCTGCCGCACCGCGGCGGGGAAGCCGAGGGCGCCGAGCTCGGGCGGGCGATCGGGGATGATGCGGCACGCGGCGCCGTAGCCCTCGGACTGCACGAACATGTTGACGCGGAAGCGCCCCACGCCGGGCAGCGCGTACAGGAGGTCGAGCTCCTGCGTGGTGTCGAGGCGCTCGCGCTCCTCGGGGGAGAGCAGCTCGAAGAGGAAACGCCGCGTCTCGCCCTCGGAGAGCGGGCGGAACGGCAGCGCCAGCAGGTCGCCGTTGTGTCGGATGAGCGGCGGCTTGCCCGCGTCGAAGTGCAGATCCGATGCGCCCTGCTCGACGACGAGTCGCAGGAAGGAGTCGATGCGGGCCACGGGCCAGGGATACCACGACTGCCGTGCGCACGGCGCTGGCGCTACGACACGCGGATCTTGCCGGTGATGGCGCCCGCGTCGCGCGCGCCCTCGATGTCGCGGCGGTTCTTGACCTTGGCCATGGCGTCCTCGGGATCCACCAGCCCGGCCTTGATGAGGCGCAGCAGGTCGTTCTCGAGCGACTGCATGCCCGCATCGGCTCCCGCGCCCGCGAGCTGCGAGAGGGCCACGGCCTTGCCCTTGCGGATCAGCGTCGCCACGGCCTCGGTGGCCACCAGCACCTCGCACGCCAAGTGACGGCTGACCCCGTCGCGACCACGCACCAGCGTCTGGCACAGCACGCCGCGCAGCACGTCGGCGAGGCTGGAGCGGGCCTGCTCCTGCTGGGCGCGCGGGAAGGCGTTGACGATGCGCTCGATGGCCTGCTCCGACGAGATGGTGTTGATGGTGCCGAACACGAGGTGGCCGGTCTCGGCGGCCGTGAGCGCCAGGTGGATGGTCTCGCGGTCGCGCACCTCGCCGATCATGAGCACGTCGGGGTCTTCGCGGAGCGCCGAGCGCAGCGCGGCCGCGAACGATCGGGTGTGCGTCCCCACCTCGCGCTGGTTGACGAGCGAGAGCTTGGGCCGATGGATGAACTCGATGGGGTCCTCGATGCTGACGATGTGCCGCGAGGTGTACGTGTTCATCGCGTCGAGGAGCGCGGCGAGCGTGGTGGACTTGCCCGACGCCGTGGGGCCCGCGATCAGCACCAGGCCGTTCTTGGCGCTGCACCACGACGGCACCACGTTCGGCAGCGCCAGCTTCTCAAGCGCGGGCACCACGCCGTGCACGCTGTGAAACACGGCCGACAGCCCGCCGCGCGCCAGGAACATGTTGAGGCGAAAGCGATGGCCGCTGGACTTCTCGACGTACGAGAAGTCGACGTCCTTCTTGGCCTCGAGCCGGTGCGCCTGCGAGGTCGAGAGCAGCGGCGTGAGCAGCGCGGCCACGCGCTCGCCGCTCACCGGTTGATCGGTGATGGGCAGCACCTGGCCGCGCCGCTTCATGAACACCGGCCGATCCGGCGCCATGATGACGTCGTCGCCGCCCATGTCCACCATGCGCACGAGCAGCGTGTCGAGGGGCGTGGTGTCGCCGCCCTGGACGGGGACAGTGCCCGGCACGCCGGGCTCCACGCGCCGCGCCACGCGCCAACGCGCGATGAGGGCGCTGGCGAGCCGCTGCACGGGCGGCGCCTCGTCGGCCACCAGCAGCTCCACGGCGGCGGCGTGCGCCGGATCGTTCTGCTCTTCGATGACCTTGAGCGCGGCCAGCCGCACGTCGGCGTCGGTGGCCTGCATGAGCGGCAGCACGTGTGGGGCCGCCGAGCCGGGGTCGATGGTCTTGAGCGCGGCGATGCACGCGAGCTGCAGCTCGGGGCTCTTGTGCATCAGCTCCACCACCGTGGGCACGGCGCGCGGGTCCTTGAACTCGGCGATGACCTCGATGGCCTTCTCGCGCACCCACCAATCGACGTCGTGGAGCGCGCACTGCACCAGAGGCCCGATGGTGTCGGGGTCCTTCAGCCGCAGCAGCACGGTGAGCGCGAAGCGCCGCACGACGTCGGACGGGTCGGCGAGCCAGTGCACCATGTACTGCGAGAGCGCGCGGCCCGCGAGCTCGACGAGCGCGTCCATGACCCGCTCGCGCACCCACCAGTCGTCGTCCTTGAGGGAGCTGACCAATTTGGGCCACAGCTCGCCCGAGGGATCGGGGATCTGGCGAACGACGTCGGCGGCCATGCGACGCACGTTGACGTCGGTGGAGCGCAGGAGCCACACGATGGTGCGCCCCACCTCCACCTTGCCGCTCTGCGCCACGGCGCCCATGACCTCGCCGGCGCGCTTCCGGATCGCGAGGTGCGGGTGGCCGAGCGCCTTGACGAGGGGGGCGAGGAACGGGTCGGCGCTGGCGCCCTCGATCACGGACAGCGCCGCGAAGCGCAGCGTCTGCGGACCAACCAGCAGGCGCCGCTCGAGGATGGCGGCGGTGCGGGTGCTTGGGAAACGCTTGAGACCGTCGAGGGCGGCGGCGGCCAGGCGCAGGTTCTTGCCGTCGATGAGCGGCACGGCGGCGGTCAGATAGTCGGCCTCGCCCGCGCAGGCGGCGAGCGCGGTGATGGCGGCGCCGGCCACGGCCTCGGCAGGATCGCGCGCGGCAATGGCGAGGGCGCGCACGGCGCTCTGCGGCGCGCGCGCCACCACCGCGGGATCCGAGAGCAGGCGGACGGCCGCGGCGCGATCGGCGGGGTCGGGGTTGGTCAGCACGTGCTCGAGCATGGCGATGGCCTGAGCGCCGCCGAGCCGCACGACGACGTCGAGGGCCTCGCGCACGCCGGGGAACCCGCGCTCCAGGAGGAGCTGCGACACCGGCGCCAGCACCAGCGGCCCGCCCATCTCCGCGAGCGAGCGGGCGGCGCGGGCGCGGACGTCCGCGTCGGGCGCGCGCAGCCGGTCGAGGAGCTCGCCCAATGCGTGGGACATTGGGGCGAGGCTAGCAGAGTGCCCGGCGCCGGCGCGCGTGCCGTGTCCGCGCGCGTTGATGCGCGCCGTCCGTTCGTGTAGCGAGGGCTGTCCGCCTCGTGGGATGGGGAATCGTCTAACGGCAGGACATCGGATTTTGATTCCGAGTATCCAGGTTCGAGTCCTGGTTCCCCAACCAAACAAGGAGGGCCCTTCGGGGCCCTCCTTGTTTGGTTGGGGAACCCGGCCCGCGCCTTGCGCGGGCCGGGTTCCCACGGTCTTGCCCAGGGGGCTGCGCCGCCTTCGACCCCGCTTCGCTCTGTCCTCGACAGGCGTCCCCCCTGTTTGGCCCCGGCCTCCTTCTCGTGCATCGAAGTGGCTGGCGCGGGAGTCGGCGGGCGCACGGGAAACGTGTGTGACGGTCGCGAGCTTCGGCGCGTGTCTTGCTACTCGACGACGAAGAGCGCCGCCGACACGCCGCCCGCGACGGCCGCGCCGCCACCGAGCGCCACGGCCGTCCACCCGGCGACCACCGAGACGTCGTAGGCCTGAAACGCTTGCGCCGCGGGCACGGTCAAGTCCGACGCGACGGCGTACTGCGCGGCGCCGTACACGCCGGCGACCGCGGCCCCCACCACGAGCACGCCGGCGGCGACGCCGGCGCTTACGGCCGCGAGGTCCAGGTCCGCCGTGACGGCCGGCGCCGG
>CAZONM010000092.1:0-16235 GCA_964580865.1 uncultured Myxococcales bacterium
CGCGGCCGACATCGCGCGCGTCTATCGCGACGCCGACTACGTGGGCTCGCTGGTGGTGCCCGAGGGCGAGCGCATGCGCCCCACCGACTGGCACGACGCGGGCGCCGTGAGCCCCGTGGCCGACGCGCGCGCGCCCTGAGCGCCGCGGTGAGTTTGCGACGCGCGCGCCGACGGCTACAGTCGGGCGCATGTGGCGCGCTCCCTCGATCCTCCTTCGCTCGCTCACGTTCGGCGCGCTGGTCGCCGTCACGCTCGCGGTCGGCGCGTGCGCGGGCTGTGAGGGCGAAGGAGAAGGCGAAGGAGAAGGCGAGGGCGAAGGTGAAGGGGAGGGCGAAGGCGAAGGGGAGGGTGAGGGCGAAGGGGAGGGCGAGGGTGAGGGCGAGGGCGAGGGTGAGGGCGAGGGCGAGGGTGAAGGCGAGGGCGATCCCGACGTCGACCACGGCGCATGCGGCGCCGACGGCGAGGGCCCGGGCGGTGGCGTGCCGCTCCTTGGCGATCCCATCCTCGGGCGCGACCTGTTCCGCGACCGCTGCACGCGCTGCCACACCATCGGTCGCGGCGTGCACCACGCGCCCGACCTCCTGAACGAAGCCGTCACGCGCACGCCGCAGTTCGTGAAGGAGTGGCTCGAGGAGCCCGCGTGGGTGCTAACACAGCCCGCGTGGGCCACGCTCGACGACGCGTGGGGCTACGCCATGCCCGACCCCGAGCTGTCGTGCCAGCAGATCGCGGACGTCGGCGCGTTCTTCGAGGCGCAGACCACGCCGCTGGCACCGCTGCCGCCCATGGCGCTCGACGCCGAGCAACAGCTCGCGGCCCGCGACCTGTACTTCAACCGCTGCGCCGGCTGCCACGGCACCTATCGCGGCGGCGGCATCGGCCCCAACATCGCCGACACGCGCGCCGCCGCCATCGGCACCGACGGGCTGCGCTCCACCATCGCCTGGGGCCTGCCCGGCGGCATGCCGGCGTGGGTCGCGGGCGCCGTGTTGTCGTCGAGCGAGGCGACGATGCTCGCGGCCTTCCTGCAGCTGCCGCCGCCAACCGCGCCGTCGTTCTCGTTCGACGACGCGCACGCCACCTGGCAGCTCGAGGTGGCGCCGGCCGCGCGGCCGAGCGCGCCGCAGCACGGGCGCGACTGGGAGAACTTCTTCCTCGTGGTGCTGCGCGACCCCGGCGAGGTCGCCATCTTCGACGGTACCACCCACGAGCACGTCGTCACCGTCGACGTAGGCTTCGCCACGCACATCGTGCGCAGCTCCGCCACCGGGCGCTACGCCTACGCCGTGGGGCGCGACGGCGTGGTCACCATGATCGACCTGTGGACCAACCCGCCCATGGTGGTGGCGAGCGCGCGCGGCTGCCTCGACGCGCGCAGCGTGGAGGCGAGCAAGCTCGCGGGCTACGAGGATCGCTATCTCGTGGAGGGCTGCTACTGGCCGCCGCAGTACGTGGTGTTCGATGGCGGCACGCTCGAGCCGCTCGTGCGCGTCGACGTGCCGCGCGACACCTTCGACACCGCCGAGGTGCTCCCCGAGGTGCGCGTGGCCTCCATCGTGGCCTCGCCCTTCGAGCCCCTGTGGGTGCTGTCGCTCAAGGAGACGGGCTACGCCGCGCTCGTCGACTACTCGCAGGCCGGCTTTCCGGTGGCGAGCCGCATCGGCGCGCGCCGCCTCTTGCACGACGGCGGCTGGGACCACACGGGCCGCTACTTCCTCGCCGCCTCGGCCAGCGCCACCGACGGGCGCATCGTGGTCATCGACGTGGAGGACCAAGCGCTCGACGCCACCGTGCCCACGGGCAGCATCCCGCACCCCGGGCGCGGCGCGAACTGGCAGGACCCCGTCTATGGCTGGGTCAACGCCACGGTGCACATCGGCGAGGGCCTGCTCTCGGTCTATGGCGCCGACCCCGTGGGCCGGCCCGAGCATGCGTGGCAGGTGGTCCGCGCCATCACGCTGCCGGCGGCGGGCAGCCTGTTCTTGAAGACGCACGACGCGAGCCCGTGGGTGTTCACCGACTCGCCCATGTCGTCGGACCCCGACGCCGCGCGCCAGGTGTGCGTGATCGCCAAGGCCACGGGCGCGCTCGATCACTGCTTCACGCCGGCGCCGCGCGGGCGCGCCGTGCACTTCGAGTTCGACAAGACGGGCGCCGAGCTGTGGGTGTCGGCGTGGGACGAGGAGGGCGAGCTCGTGATCTACGACGCCACGACCCTCGAAGAGCTCGACCGTATCGAGGGGCTTGAGACGCCCACCGGCAAGTTCAACGTCTTCAATTCGGCGCACGACGTGTATTGAGGCGCACGGCGGCTGGCCCCCGAGCCCCGCCGGCCGGTCGTGCGGGGTGTGCGGTGTCGAACCGGATCTGCGCAACGCCGCGCGATTGCGCTCATCACATACAGTGGCCCATTGATGGATCCCCACCCAACCCCGCCGGTCGACGCGGTGGCGCTCTTGCGCGGCCTGCGCGACACGGTGATCGTGCTCGACGAGGTCGGCACCATCACGTGGGTCAACGAGGCGTGGCGTCGCTTCGCCGAGGAGAACGGCGCTGACGCGGCGACCACGGCCGGCGTGGGGCGCAGCTACCTCGACGCGTGCCGGTCCGACCCCGAGGCGCAGGTGGTGCTCGCCGGCATCGAGGACGTCCTGGCAGGCAGGACCGCGGTGTTCGAGCATCGCTACCGTTGCCACGCGCCGGCCCAGCAGCGCCGGTTCCTCCTGCGCGGCAGTCGGCCGCCGGGGGTCGGCGCGCCCGGCGGCGCCGTCCTGGTGCACCGCGACGTCACCGACTGCGTGCTCGCCGTCGAGCGGCTGGCCGTGCAGGGTGCGGTGGCGCAGGCGTTGGCGGCGGGCGCGCCCGTGCTCGAGGTGTGCCGCACCTTGGGCGATGAGGTGTGCCGGCGCCTGGAGTGGGACGCGTGGGATCTGTGGGGGTGCGACAGCGGGAGCACGCCGCGCCTCCTCGACGTCCGCGCCGTCGCCGCCGGCTTGGAGCCGCTCGTGCGGGCCACGGAGGCCATGGAGTTCGCGCCGGGGGTGGGGCTGGCCGGTCGCGTGTGGAACGACCGGCGCGCGCAGTGGGCGCCGACGTTCTCGACCGACCGCGCCTTCCCGCGCGCCGCCGCCGCCCGCTCCTGCGGCGTCACCAGCGCCTTCGCGGTCCCGCTGGTGTCGGGCGGCGAGGCGTTCTTGCTGCTGTCGTTCTTCAGCCGCCGACCGCGGCACGAGGAGCCGGCGAGCCTGCAGCTCCTCACGGCCATCGGCGCGCAGATCGCCGAGGTCGCCCGACGCCAACGCGCCGAAGCTGCGGTGCGCGATGCGCACGACGAGGTCGCCGCCAGCCGCGCGCGCCTGCAAGCGCTGTTCGACGCGGCGCCGAGCCACATCGTCGAGGTCGACCGCCGCGGCGTCGTGCGCTCCATCAACCGGACCCGCCTGCGCCCGCGCGAGCAGGTCATTGGCAGCTCGTGGTTGCTCGCCGTCCCCGAGCACGAGCGCGACCGGCTGGCCGCCGTCCTCGAGCGCGTGATCACGAGTGATGCCCCGGCATCGTTTGAGATTGAGCTGCCCATGCCCGACGGCAGTATTGGCGTGTACCATTCGCAGGTGGGTCCGCTGCGCGCACCCGGCAGCGGCGGCACCCACGACGTCATCGGCGCCATCATCGTCTCGCAGGAGATCACGGCCGAGCGCCGCCTGCAGCACGAGCTCGACGCCGCGCGCCGCCTCGCGACCACCGGCATGCTCGCGGCCGGCGTGGCGCACGAGATCAACAACCCGCTCTCGTCGGTGCTCACCAACGTGGCGCATGCGCGCACGCTCTTGGGGCGCGACGGCGGGCCACAGCACGAGGCTGCCGAGGCGCTCGACGACGCGCGCGCCGGCGCCGAGCGCATCCGCGACATCGCCAAGGACCTGAAGACGTTGGCTCGACCCGCGGGCGACGTCGCCACGCCCGTCGACGCGCAGGGCGTGTTCGAGAGCGCGCTGCGCCTGGCGAGCCACGAGCTGCGCCTGTGCGCGCGCGTGGTGCGACGCTTCGACGCGGTGCCGCCGGTCCTGGCCGCCGAGGGGCGGCTCGTGCAGGTGCTCTTGAACCTTTTGATCAACGCCGCGCAGGCGATGGTGGCGAGCGCTGCCGCGGGCAACGAGATCTGCGTGGCCACGCGCGTCGCCGCCGACGGGCTCGTGTGCCTCGAGGTGGCCGACAACGGGCCCGGCATCACCGACGACGTGAAGCGCAAGCTGTTCACGCCCTTCTTCACCACCAAGGGCGCAGGCGTGGGCACGGGCCTGGGCCTGGCGGTGTGCGACACCATCGTGCGCGGCTTCGGCGGTCGCATCGAGGTCGAGAGCACGCCCGGGCACGGCGCGGTCTTCCGCGTGCTCGTGCCCGCGGCGCGCGCCGAGGCGCGCGCGCCCGCGCCGCAGGCGGCGGAGGGGCGCGCGGAGCAGGGGCGCAGCTTGCTGGTGATCGACGACGAGCCCGTCATCGGCAGCTCCATCGCGCGGGCCCTGTCCGAGCACCGGGTGCGCTCCACCACCGACGCGCGCCAGGCGCTCGCCTTGGTGGAGGGCGGCGAGCGCTATCACGTGATCTTGTGCGACGTGCAGATGCCGGCCATGGACGCGGCGGCCTTCGTGGACGCGCTGCGCGCGCGCGTCCCCGGCGAGGTGCAGCGCGTCGTGTTGATCACGGCCGGCGGGCTCTCGGGGCGGCTCGAGCGCTGGCTGCAGGCGGTGGGCCTGCCGGTGATGGAGAAGCCGTTCACGCCTCGACAGCTGCGCGAGCTCGTGGCGACGGCGCCCGCCCTCGTCAGTTGATCCACAGGTCATACACGACCTCGCCGAGCACGGCGCCCTCGCGGCTGACCTCGAAGGTGACGGTCCAGTCGTCGGGCATGCTGAAGTTGACGCTGCCCACGTACTCGCCGTCGCCAGTGTGCACGGGGTCCACGTTGTCCCACGAGCCGTGCTCCATCGACGGCATCCACGGAAAGACCGTGATCGCGAGGTCGGTGGCCGCCGGCCACGGCGCCATGGGGTCGGTGGGCCGGGTGTGCGCCGTGAGCGTGAAGGCGTTGGCCAGCGACACGCCGTAGCGGTCATCGGCCCAGTTGAGCGTGAAGCGGTAGTCGGTGCCGCCGAGGGAACGCAGCGCGCCGGTCTCGGCCACCGCGAGCTCGTCGAACACCAGCACGTGCTCGGCGCCGCCCGCGGGCGTCACGGCGACCGTGTCGCGCCAGGCGTCGTCGCCGCCGCTGGCCATGACGAAGACGATGGTGGCGCGAAACAGCCCGTCGACGTCGACGGCGGGGGCGGTGAACGGACACGCGTGGTCCATGCCGCTCGCCATGTCCATCACGAGCGCGTGGGTCACGGCGGCGTCGGTGACCACGCTCTGGCTGACGACGTCGGTGACGCGATAGGCGACGCGGTTCTGCCCCACCTCCAGGCGGTCGTCGCCGAGCACGAGCAGCTCCACCTGGAGCGTGTCGTCGGCGGCGGTGGCGACGAGCACGGGCGCGGGCTCGCCCTCACCTTCACCTTCGCCTTCACCTTCGCCTTCACCTTCGCCTTCACCTTCGCCTTCACCTTCGCCCTCGCCTTCGCCTTCGCCTTCGCCCTCACCTTCGCCTTCGCCCTCGCCTTCGCCCTCGCCTTCGCCCTCGCCCTCGCCTTCGCCCTCGCCTTCACCCTCGGCGGGCGGGCAGGCGCTCATGACCACGGCGGTCACGGTGATGGCGACGACCAAAAAGACGGCGACGGGCAAACGGTCCACGCGCAACCTCCAACGGCGCTGCGTCGACGCCACGGCAGCGCGTCGCGTCGCCTCGCGCTACTCCGCGGCCGCGGGCGGCGCGAACGCGGGATCTGCCAAGAACTCGTCGTCGCTGAGCGCGCGCAGGTAGGCCACCAGGTCCGCCTGCTCTTGGTCGGAGTAGTGGGGGCCGCCGTCGTGCACGTTCTGCATCAGCGCGTCCACCGACGGCGAGTACACCAGGCCGTGGCTGTAGAAGGCGATCACCTCCTCGAGCGTGGCGAAGCGGTCGTCGTGCATGTAGGGCGCGGTCTGCGCGACATTGCGCAAGGTGGGCGTCTTGTAGGCGCCGTCGTCGAGGCTGCGGCCGGTGATCTCGGCGCGGCCGGCGCCCGCCACCTCGGCGTCGAGGCCGTTGTTGTGGAACTGGTTGTCGGTGAACAGGCGCGTGGCGTGGCAGTGAAAGCACTCGCCGCGCTCGCTGTAGAACAGGTCGCGCCCGCGGATCTCGCTCTCGGTGAGCGCGCCGAGCTCGCCGCCCACGTAGCGGTCGTCGCGCGTGTTGCCCGAGGTGAGCGTGCGCTGCCACTGCGCCAGCGCCAGCGCGGCCCGGTCGGTGGTGGGCTCGGGGTCACCGAAGGCGGCGCGGAACAGCTCCTCGAGGTCGGGCTCCTTCAGCAGCGCCACGTCGGTGCCGAAGAACTCCTCCACCTCCATGTGCATGGCGTCCTCCAGCGTGCCCTCGGTGCCGCCCGTCCACAGGAAGCTCTCGGCCCACGCGAGGTTGAGGTGCGGCAGCACCCCCACCGCGTTGGTCGACGAGAACGACTGCGCCTGCACGTGGCAGTCGGCGCACGCGCGCGAGGCGTCGGGCGACAGGCGCTTGTCGTAGTAGAGCTGACGGCCGAGCGCGACGCCCTCGACGGTGGTGGGATTGTCGTCGGGGATGTGCATGGGCGGAAACAGCGCCGGCACCTCGATCTCGAGGGGCGTGGGCGCGCCGAGACAGCCGGCGCCCAGCAGAGCCAGCGCGAACGCGATGAGGCGGTGCGGAATACGCATGGTGAGGTCCTAGAGCGGCGCCACGGCGCCGAGCGTGAACACGTCGGCGCCGTTGGCCTTGAGGATCGCCTGGGCGTCGGCGTCGTGCATGATGCCGCCCGGGAAGTAGTCGTTGAAGTCCCAGTCGGTGGGGTTCGTGTACCACTCGTCGATGTTCATCACGAGCTCGAGCGCGGCCGCGCCCTCGTCGACGGCGAGGGCGCTGGCGTCGAGCGTGACCGAAAACGAGTAGTCGACGCCGTCGAGCGCGCCGCTGTGCGTGGCGTAGCTCTGGACGTCGCCGTCTGCGTCCACGAACTTCCCCTCGAGCTTCATGAAGTGGTAGCCGCCGCCCATCATCTCGGGCCACTCCATGAGCGACGCGGGCGCGTCGGGGTAGGCGCCGCTCTCGTTGAGCTCGGGGGGCAGCCCCATGACGAAGCTGACGGTCTGCAAGGCCCCTGCGGGCACCGCGCCGTCGAGCGCGATGGTCAGGCTCTCGGGCGTGTCGTGGTCGAGGTAGCGCCCGCCCGGCGCCGACGTCGAGGTGCCGTCGGCCATGGTGACGGTGAGGTTGCTCAGGAAGTACGACAGGCGCGTGACGCCGTACTGGTTGCCGAACGCGTTGGTGAACGGCGTGGCGGTGCCAAGCTCGATGGCCGTGCCGTCGACGAGGTGCGCGAGCTGCACGCTGAGCGTGGCCTCGCCGGGCTCGCCCTCGCCCTCACCCTCGCCCTCGGCGGGCGCGCAGGCCGCGGCCGCGGCGATCAGACCCACCACGAGGGCGCGTGAGGGACAAAGGCGGTGCAAGCTCGTCATGGTGGTCCTCTGCGGTGGTCGGTGCCTAGGGGCGAAGCGAGAAGCCGTGCCCGTTGTAGCCACGGCGGCGGCGGCGCGGATGCGACCAATGGTCGCACCCGGCACCTTCACCGAGGACGAGGACGGTGGTACGCGCTCGGCGAGGAGCGCCATGGCGGGCGACGAGGCGGGCACAGCAGGACCAGCGGGCGGCCGCGAGGGCGTCATCAAGTTCGCGGCCGCGCACCAAAGCGGCCCGCTGCCGCGCGCGGCCGTGGAGCTCGTGGGCCTGCTGGCCGGGTGGCGCCGCGTGCTCTTCGACCTCGGGCTGCTCGGGCGCGACCGCGCCCGCTACCAGGGCGCCGCCTTCGGCAACCTGAGCGCCCGCGTTGGGCCCTTCCCCGGCGAGCGCGGCGCGCGCGCCTTCGTCATCACCGGCACGCAGACGTCGGACCGGCGCGATCTGGGCCCCGAGGACTTCTGCGTGGTCACCGCGGCCAACGCCAAGCGCAACCACGTGACCAGCCACGGACCGAGCTTGCCCTCGTCGGAGTCCATGACCCACGCCACGGTGTACGACGCGTCGCCCACCGTGCGCGCGGTCTTCCATGTGCACGCCCCGGCCATCTTCGAGGCGCGCCTGGGCCTGCCCGAGACGGCCCCCGGCGTGGACTACGGCACGCCCGCGATGGCGCACGAGGTGGCGCGGCTGTGGCGCGCCACCTCGCTGCCCGACGCGCGGGTGTTCATCATGCGCGGCCACCACGACGGCGTGGTGGCGTTCGGCAAGAGCATCGACGAGGCCGGCGGGGCGCTGGTGGCGGCGCTGGCGCGCGCGGGCGAGCGTCGGTAGGTTCGCCCGGCCTTGCGTGCTCGTGCGGGGCGCACGACCATGATCGGAGCGCATGACGACGAACGGCCGCCACCCGGTCGACCGCCTCTTGCCGCCGAGCGCGGCGGGCGGCCCCGACGCGCTGTTCGCGCTGCGCCTCGTGGCCATCGTGCTGGTCGCGACCATCGGGACGTTCGCGGCCCTCGCCGTGCTGCAGGCCAACGTCGGCAACCACCGGCTCGCGCTGGCCCAGGCGGTGGCGACGGCGATCTCCGTCGCGCTCTTGGCCGCGCTGCGCCGCGGCTTGCCGCGTGCGCCCATCGCCCACGGCGTCATCGTGCTGGTGGCCGCACAGATCTGCCTGGTGAGCGTGCTGTACGGCGGCGTGCGCCTGCCGGCGCTCGCCTTCTACGCCGTCACGCCCTTGGTCGCGCTCCTGACCATCGGGCGGCGCGCGGCCGTCGCGTGGCTCGTGGTCGGCGTGGCGATCATCATCGGGCTCAACGTGGCGCAGGTGCTCGGCGTGTCGTTCCCCGCGCCGCCGCCCGTCAATCGCTGGGTCGACGTGGTGTCGCTCGCCATCCTTTCGGTGGTGGTGCTCTTGTTTGCGGCCTCGCACGACGCGCTGTCGCGCACGGCGCTGGCCGCGCTGCGCTCGGTCAACGATGAGCTGACGCAGTCGCGCAGCGAGGCCGAGCTGGCCAACGCCGCGAAAGATCGGCTCATCACCACCGTCAGCCACGAGCTGCGCACGCCGCTCACGGGCGCCATCGGCTTCGCCCGCCTGCTCGACGACGCCAAGCTGCCGGCGCCGCACGACGAGCACGCGCGCGCGGCGCTGGCCTCGGGCGAGACCTTGCTCGCGCTGGTCAACGACATCCTCGACCGCGCGTGGCTCGCCGGCGGCGGCCTCGAGCTCCACCAGGTCCCCTTCGACCTGCACCGCGTGCTCGACGAGGTGGTGCGCGTGGGCGCCGTCAACGCCGGCGATCGCGAGCTGCGGGTGACGCTGCAGTGCCACGCGCCGCGCTTCGTCATGGGCGACCCCGTGCGTCTGAAGCAGGTGCTCTTGAACCTGGTGGGCAACGCCGTGAAGTTCACGGCCGTGGGATCGGTGACGGTGCGCGTGGCGCCCGTCGACGGCAAGCTGCGCTTCGCGGTCATCGACACGGGCGTGGGCATCACCCCCGAGATCATGGCCTCGCTGTTCGAGCCGTTTTCGCACGGCGACCCCGCCACCGCCGACGGCCAGACCGGCAGCGGGCTCGGCCTGTCCATCGCCAAGGCCATCGTCGAGCGCATGGGCGGCGCCATCGAGGTGGAGACCGTGGTGGGGCAGGGCTCTACCTTCGCGTTCGACGTGGCGCTGCCCGAGACCGCGGCGCCGGCCGCGCGGGCGGCGACGGCCGCGGCGCACCCGCACCTGTCGATGCACGTGCTGGTGGTCGACGACCACGCCGTCAACCGCCTGTTGGCCGTGCGCGTGCTCGAGCAGCTCGGCGCGCGCGCGATCGCGGTGCCGTCGGGCGCGGCGGCGCTCGAGGCCATCGGCGCCGAGCGCTTCGACGCCGTGCTGCTCGACTGCGAGATGCCCGACATGGACGGCTACGAGGTGGCGCGGCGCGTGCGCGCCGCCGAGCCCCCGGGGCGGCACCTGCCGCTGGTGGCGCTCACGGCCTCGGCGCTCCCCGAAGATCGGGCGAGGGCCAAGGACGCAGGCATGGACGATCTGGTGACGAAGCCCTTCGACCCAAGCGAGCTCGGCGACCGCCTCGCGGCCCTGGTGCAGCGCGCGGCCTGACCGCCACGGTGACGCGGCGCGGCCACGGGGAACCGCGCGCGCCTTGCTGCCTGCAGATCGCAGCGCGCGTGACCCGGGCGACCGGCGCCGCGTCTGGACGCGGCGGCCCGCGGCCCGGCGCTTGCTTCGCGGGCGCCGTGCGCAGCACCTTCCTCACCCTCGCGTGCTCGTGCGTGGCCGTGGCCGCGTGCGAGCCCATCTTCCTCGACGCGCTCGTGGCCGACCTGACCATCACGCCGCAGAGCGCGGCCACCGTGGCCTGGATCGGCTACCCGAGCGCGGTGCCCTTCGTGCTCGCCAACACGAGCCGCGTGGGCCTCGACCTCGAGGCGCCGGCGCTCGACGGCGCGCCGCCGCTCCTCGGCGCCAGCGTGCTGAACGCGGCCGCGCGCGTGGAGTCGAGCGGCACCGCGCTCGTCGAGCTCGGGCTCGCGCCGCAGGCGGGCGCCGACGGCCTGCGCGCGCGCCTGACCCTGCAGGTCACCCCCGTCGACGACGAGGTGGCGCCCGTGGCCGCCACGCTCGACGTGGAGGTGCGAGCGCCGCCGCCGTGCGCGCCCCGCGACCCGTGCGAGAGCGCCGCCTTCGACCCCGCAAGCGGCCAGTGCGTGCGCACGGCGCACCCCGACGGCGAGGCCTGCTCGGATGGCTCCCTGTGCACCGACGACGATCGCTGCTCGGCCGGCGTGTGCGTGGGGCGCGCCGTCACCTGCGCCGACACGGTGGACTGCACGCTCGATGGCTGCGACCCCGCGCGCGGCTGCGTCTTCGAGCCCATCCACGATCGTTGCGACGACGACAACCCGTGCACCACCGACACCTGCGTGGCCCAGAGCGGCTGCGCGCGCGCCACGGCGCAGGACGGCACGCCGTGCGGCCCGTTCTCGTGCACGCAGCTCGAGACGTGCTTCTACGGCGTGTGCGTGGCGGCGCCCACGCCCGACGGCTTCCCCTGCGAGGACGGCGACCTGTGCACCACCGGCGACGCCTGCCAGGCGCAGGTGTGCGTCTCGGGCGAGACGGTGGCGCCGAGCGCCCAGGCGCCCGCGCCCATCGCGCGCCCCACCATCGTGGTCGACGAGGACGTGCGCTGGTACCAAGACGAGCACACGGACAGCCAGCCCATCGACGTGCCGGCGACGGCGAGCTTCACCACCACCCTCGGCTTCGGCGCGCCCCTCGACGTCACGCAGGGCCTGGTGGGCTGGCGCCCCACGCTGGCGGTCTTGTGGAAGAGCGAGCCCTTCGGCCAGGGCGGCGCGCCGTGCGCGCCCTGGGACATGTGGTCGACCACGCGCACGGCGTACGACCCGGGCTTCTGCGCCACCGCCGTCGTCGTCACCGTGCTCGACGAGGGGGAGCTGGCGCGCGGCGAGGGCGGCACCTCGGTGGTGGTGGCGCTGGCCTACGGCACCGTGGACGCGTCGTTCGTGCGCACCGACGACGACGTGGCCACCGAGGACTGGGTGCCGCCCGACGCCGTGCAGGTGGTGGTGGCCGAGTCGACGTACTTCCCGCGGCCCGACCCCGGCCGCGTGCTGTTCGTGCACCGCGTGGCGCTGTCGCTCGCCACGCGCGCGGTCACCGCCAGCGACACGGCCGCCTCGTATGTCGGGCCGCGCTGGCAGGTGGAGACCAACGTGCACGCGGGCCTGCGCGTGGACGACGTGGGCGGCGCGACGGCGCTGGTGGGCTGGGACCTGCCGCAGTGGCCCATGTACCAACCCGACGGCCCCGACGACGCCGGCGAGGCCGATCGCGAGGAGCCCCCGCCGCCGCCCGAGGGTGGCGCCGCGCAGATGCCGTGGCTCGAGGTGACCCTCGACCGCGGCGTCACCACCGCCGAGGCGCCGCCCGGCGAGCTCGGGCACGTGGGCTTCTCGCCCATCATCTACGACCAGTGCATGGAGTGGCCGGCGCCCAAGGAGGAGCTCGCCTTCCGCGACGTCGACGTGTTCCGCTTCGAGGGCCGCCCCTGGGCAGTGGCGCGCCACGGCCTGTTGGGCGGCTACGCCGACGGCTGCAGCGAGTACGTCGAGCCCACGTCGGCGTCGCTCTTCCCCCTCGACCCCTACGACCTCGCCACCGACGAGGTCCCCTGGGTGGCCTTGGGGGACGACGTGCTGTCGGTGTCGATCACGAGCCGCGCCGAGGAGCTGGCCTTGGTGCGACCGCTCGCGTGCATCGACGTGCTCGCCTCCTGTGCGCCGGCGGCGCTGACGGTGATGACGCCGCCCTTGGGCGCGCTCGATCCCGTGGTGTCCACGTGGACGGTGCCCGTGGGCGACGAGAGCGTGGTAGCGGTCGACGCCGTGGCGCTGGAGCCGCGCTTCGGCGCCGTGGGCGCGGTGGCGCTGCTGCGCGACCTCGTCGGCACCACCACCGTCACCCTGGTGGACGGCATCGACACCGCCGCGCCGCTCACGCTCTCGTCGGTGCCCATGGTGGTGGCCGACGGCCCGGCGCGCGCCCTGCGCAGCCCGCTGTCGCCCCAGAGCGTCTATGCCGTGGTCACGCGGCCGGCGCCGCCGACGGCCGACGCGCTCACCGAGCATGCGTCCGAGGGCGCGGTGGTGCGCTTTGGCTGCCCGTTCCCGTCGTTCCCGTCGGTGGTGGTGCCCTGACGAACCGTCCGCGCGGCATGCGCCATGCCGCACAGGCGTGTGTTCACGCACGCTCGGCCGCGCCGTGCACGATGGCCTTTGGTGACGACGTGCCCTCGTGCCATAAGGCCTCATGGTCACCAAAGCCGACGCCTATCGCCGCGAACAGCAAGCCAAGCAGCGCAAGAAGAACGCGAAGGCGAAGAAGCCCAAGAAGGCCAAGCCGCGCACCGTCGACACCGCCGAGCCCGGCGTCAGCGCCACCGACGAGCGTCGCGGCGGCGATCACACCGCCGAGCGCAACCGTTCGACCCACGCCGGGCGCAAGGCCAGCGTGGTGCTCGAGGACAGCGAGTCGGGCAAGCCGTCGCGCAAGTCGTCGCGCCGCAGCGCCAACCGCCTGAAGATGGCCGCCGGCCTCGAGAAGGAGGCGGCCCGTCGCCTCAACACGCCCAAGGCCAAGGCTACGCGCGCCCGCGCGCGTGCGCGCTGAGATCGAGCGCGGGGCGCGTCGTCACCCGAGGAGCACGGCGGCCACGGCCGCCGTGCCTGCGAGCGCCACGCCGTCGAGCACCAACGCGATGGTGAGCCGCCGGCGCGCGCGCTCTGAGAGCGGCTGGCCGCGCACGCGCGCCGCCAGCGCCAGCGACCACAGGTGCAAGAGCGGCGGCAGCAGCACGAAGCCGAGCACAGCGGCGCGCAGGGCGCGCTCGGCGACGCCGTCGGGGGTGTCGAGCGTCGGCAGCGGCGCCTCGGGCTCGGGCGCGAGCGCGTGGTCGTCGTCGGCCAGGGCGCTCGGCGCGAACAAGAGCGCGCGCGCCGCCGCGTGGTCGCTCTCGGCCACCATCAGCTTGACCCCGCCGAGCGCGCCCGACAGGTGCTGCGCGATGCTCACGGTGTTGCCGTCGACGATGCGGGCGCCGATGCCCTCGGCCTCGAGGCGGCCGCGCGCCAGCTCCGCCTCCATCAGGGTGTCGAACGCGGCCACCACCGCCTCGTCCTCGGCGGAGAGCGCGGCGCTTGTCGACATGGGGCTCGCGGGGCTCGTGGGATCGGTCATGGCGGGCTCACGCGCGCCGTGCGCGTCGTGGCGTCGAGCGCGGTCGGGTGCGTGATGGCGTGGCGGATGGCGGCCAGCGGCGCGCGCTCGTCGAGCGTCACGGCGCCCACACCGTCCACCATCACCCCGAGCTCGGCGAGCACGGCGTCGACGTCGGGCCAGGGCTCATCCTTGTGCGTCAGGTACGCGCGCTCGAGCGCGCGCGCCGCCACGGCGCCCTTGCCCTCGTCGATGGCGCCGAGCAAGGCGCGCGCGGTGCGCGGCCGGTCGTCGCGCGGGAAGCGGCGGCGCAGCGCGCGCACCAGATCGTCGAGCGACGCGCCCTGGCGTTGCGCCTCGACCTCGGCCAACAGCACCAGCGCCACGCCGGCCCAGTAGGTGTGCTGGTAGGCGCCCGTGGCGTGCATGCGGCGCGAGGCCTCGGCCACCGTGAGCCGATCGTCGTGCGAGCGCTCGCGCCCCGTGCGCAGGCCGCGCACCAGCTCGGCCCAGTAGGCCGCGTCGTCGGGCAACATGCCCGCGCGCCGCGCCAGCAGGTCTTGGTACCAGGTCGCGATCCCCTCGTTGAGCCACGCGTCCTCGCCCTTCACCGGCGGCAACAGCGCGTGTGCCAGCTCGTGCGTCAGCGCCCAGCGCCCCGTGGCCTCGAGGTCGCCCTCGTCCAGGTCGGCGGCGCCGTCGCCCACGTAGAACGTCGCCGTGGGCCCGCCGCCGCGGGAGTAGAAGCCCACCACGATGGGGCGCGCCACGTGCGTCGGCACCACCAGCACGTTGAGCCGCGGCGCGGGGAACGCGCCGTGCACGCTGGCCACCGCGTGCGCGCTCGCCGCGAGCCAGCGCGCCAGCGCGGGCGGCGCGCGTCCGTCGTCGAGCCGCGCCAACGCCAGGCGGGCGCCGCCGGCGTCGATCGCTTCGGTCGTGAAGCGGCCGAAGGCGGCGTCGCTCTTGAGCGCGAAGGCCTGCGCGGGCACGACGAAGCGCCCGTCGTCGAGGTCCACCCAAGGTACGGCCACGTCGAAGCCGGCGCGCTCCACGCGCACGCGCAGGCGCGCGTCGTCGGCGAGGGGCTCGGGCCGCCACAGCCACAGATCGGGCGTGGCGATGACGTCGTCGCCCACGCGCTGCGCCAGGTCCTTGTCGTCGAGGGTGTCGGCCAGGCGCGCCACGTCGAGCGTGAGCACGGCGCAGCCGGCCAGGTCGCGCGTGCGCACGCCGTCGTCATCGACGACGAGGGCGCGGCCGTCCTCGTCGGTGGCCGCCACCAAGAAGGGCAGGGCGCGCCGGTTCTCGGGGCGCAAGCGCCGCGGCAGCGCGCCGTCCACGGGGCAGTAGCGCAGCGCCAAGCCGCCGAAGGCGTCGGTGTGCGCCGGCAGCACGGTGACGTCGACGTCGAGGACGCGGGCGGGCGCCGCCGGTGGCGCCGCGCCGTGGGCATCGCCGACGGTGCCGGTGGCGCAACCGGTCGCGAGCACGGCGGCGAGGCAGGCGCCGCTGGTCGAGACCCGGGGGGCAACGCGGCGCACGATGGTCAGCGGGCCTTCAGCAGGCGCTGCAGCTCCTCGCGGATGATGGTCTCGGCGAGCTCGGGCACCACCTCCCAGGCGATGCGCTCCACGATCTCGCGCGCCTCCGCGCTCAGCGCCTCGCGCGTCGGCGCGGCGCCGTTGCCGGCGGCCAGGGTGGACGCGGCGCGCTCGACGATGATCGCGGTGGCTTGCTCGGCCGCGCGTGCGGCGGAGGCGCCGGCGGCGTCGAGCGACGCCAGGCGCTGCAGGTCGACCTTGCTGGTGATGCGCCCCACGTCGGCGATGCTGGAGGCCACCGGCGTGGGCGCGCGGGCCATGACGGGGGCGGCGTCGACGACGGGCGCCGCGGGCGCGGAGGCCGGTGCCACGGACGTGAGGGCGGGCGCCGCGGGCGTCGGCGGCAGCGACGGCGAGGTGATCTCGGCGATGTCGACGTCGGCGACCTCGAGGAACTCGGCCTCGGCGAAGCTGGAGGCGCGCGGCGTTACCGAGACGCTCGCGATGGGCGCGCTCGACACCGGCAGCGGCTGCGCGGCGGGCGGGGTTGGCGCGGGGCGCGCCGGCGCGTCGTCGAACGAGATGTCGAACGACGGCTCGGCCTTGGCGGCGGCCACCGGGACCTGGGCCGCCGGCGTCGACGTCGTCATGAACGGGTTCGCGGCCGACGGGCGCGGGATGGCGCCCATGGCGGCGCCGAAGCCGAAGGGGTCGGCGCCCTTGTCGGGCTGCGGCGTGGGCGCCCGCGTCAGCGACGAGGCCGCGGCGCTGATGGGCGTGGCCACCACGGGCTGGGCCACTGCCGGGCGCG
>CAZONM010000093.1:0-16163 GCA_964580865.1 uncultured Myxococcales bacterium
GCCGACGCGCCCGGCGCGGGCCCCGCGCCCTCGACGCTGACACAGGAGCGCGACCGCCTGCTCGACACCATGAGCGATGGGCGCTGCGCCACCTGGTCCGCGCTCGACGACGACCAGCGCGCCGTGTTCCTCGTGGTCACGGACCTGCTCGGCAAGCGCAGCGCGCTGCCGAGCGGGGCCAGCGCCCTCGCCCACGTGGAGCGCCTGCACGCCGTGCGCGGCCGCCAGCACGACGGGTGCTTGCGCTGCTGCGGCGACCGCGAGTTCAACCGCGCCTACCTGAGCGCCGACGCCGAGCTCCTCGCCGCCGTGCGCGCCCACGCGCTCGGCGCGTGGCGCGACACGCGCGACCTGGGCGGGCCCCACGAGCCCTTCACGGCGTCGCGCGAGACCCACGTGGGCCAGCCGCGCGGCCAGCTGCACGTCTTCGCCGCCGATGGTGACGCGGTGGTGCTGGCGCGGCCGGGCGTGGAGGATGTGCTCGATCCGCGCGCGCTCGAGATCGACCTCGACTTCAACCTGCTGCACGAGTCGGCGCCCACGTGCGAGTACGGCGGTGAGCTTGGCACCGCGCGCTACCAGGCGCTGTGGAGCAGCGAGGGACAGGGCGGCGACGCCGAGCTCGCGTACGCGCCGACGGGGTGCTGAGGGGCGCGCGCCCCGTGTTGGGTGCCCGCTCGCGCGCGCCGTGGACGCGGCGGCTGCCCCGGTGCCCCGGCGTCGCGCGCGCGCGCCGCCCTACCGCGTCACGCGTCGCTTCGCCGCGTGCACCACCTGGCCGCGCGCCTTGCCGCCCTTGGCGATGCGTCGGGCCAGCTCGAGCGAGATGCGATCGACCATGCGAATGGCGTCGTGCAGCGGCGTGTGCGGGGACAGCACCATCGCCTCCATGACCGCGAGGTTGGAGGCGAGCTCAGAGCGCGCGAGCGCCGCCTTGATGAACGAGGGGCTGGCCGCGCCGCCGCCGATGAGCGAGGCCACCTCGGTGGCGGTGAGGCCGGGGTTGGTGAGCACCTGTTGGTGCAGCATCGGGTCGGGCAGCTTCAAGATCAGGCGGCGCGCGTCGGCGTTGCCGTGCTTGGCGAGCTTGAGCTTCTCGGCCTTGCTCATATCGGCGATGCGCGCCCACAAGGGCTCCGAGGAGTAGTCGCCAGTGCCGCTGGCCGCCGGCGCTTGCGCCGCCGCGGGCTCCTGCACGCGCGCGCGGTCGCCCTCGTCGACCAGCACCGCCACCTGGTCCCCGGGCAAAAGCTGCACGACCTGCCCTGCCACCTCGGCGAGCAGCGCGCCGCGCAGCGTGACCGTGACGCTGGCGCGGGCGAACAGGGCCGGCGTGGCCATGCCGCCGAGGGGCACCGACAGGGCGCCGTGCGCCGTGAGATCTGCTTGCAGCGCTGCGAGCGCGGCGTCGTCCGCCAGGTCGAGGGTCAGCTCCATGGGCTCCCGCTCCTCCTCGTTCACCTTCGGCGCAGCGCGCCACGATAGCAGCGTCACTCGCTCCGAGCAGAACGCCGGGCTAGCCTGCCTCATGCCCCACGTGACCACCCGCGTCAGCGGCACACCGTCGACCACACCGACCACATCGACCACGACGACGCCACAGCCCACCTCGACGGTCGCGGTGCAGCCGCCGGCCACGCCTCTCGGGCGGGACGCGCCCGTGGATCTCTTCGATCGCAGCGGCGGCGCGCCGGTGCCGCGCTCGGTGGCCATGCCGCACGCCGAGCTGCCAGACCGGCTGCTCGACGCCGGTGGCGCCCAGGTCGAGCACGGCACCGACCCCGGCAACTTCTATTGCGAGCACGCGTTCTTCACGCTGCAGCGCTTCGCCGCCGAGGTGGGCATCACCAAGAACGCGCAGGGCGAGCCGCTGTGCGGCTTCTTGCACGTGCCCTACGACGCGCACTGCGGCGATCCCCCAGACGCCGCCATCGACCTCGCCACGCGCTACGCCGCGCACCGCAAGGTGGTGGGCGCCGCCGTGCACGGGTGGTTCGAGGCGGCCAAGGCCACGGCGCACGATCCGATCAAGATCCTGATCACGGGCTACGGCCCCTTCCAGAGCATCACCAACAACCCCGCCGGCGGCTTCGTGTCGCACAAGGAGAACCTCGACGCGGCCATGCAGGCCGCCTTCGGCACGGCGCTCCTCGGCAAGAAGGGCAAGCTCCTGCCCGACCGCCACGGCGGCTCGCCCGCCGACACCATGGCGCTGCGCTACCGCGTCAACGACGGCGGGCGCGTGCGCGAGCTCGTGGTGGTGGCCGAGCGCCTCAAGGTCGCCGACGTGGCGCTCGACAACGGCGACCCCGGGTCGCTGGTGGGCGCGCTCAAGGCCGTCAAGCCCCACGCCGCGCTCGCCCTCGGCGTGCACGGCGGTAGCACCTTCCTGGCCGAGCACCACGCCGACGACGGCGGCCTGGTGATCGACGCGCAGGGCAAGGCGCGCCACGACGACAACAAGCAGCCCACGGTGGCCTTCCTCGACAACTACGCGCTGGCGCGCGCCATCCACGCGGGCGCACAGCGCGGGCCCGCGCGCGTGGCCGACGCGCGCATCGGCAACGTCTGACGCGCGGCCTCCCCAACGACCCGGCGGCGCGCTATGGGCGGCCGGGGGTCCGCCATGCCGCGTTCGTCGTGCGCCGCGTCCGTCTCGATCGTGCTCGTCGCCGCCACCGTGACGGCCTGCGACGTCGGCGGCCTGCTCGGTGCCGGCGACGACGACGTCAGCGACGACGAGGCGGCCCTGCGCGTCATGAGCGCCAACGTGGAGCCGCGCGCGCTCGTGGAAGAGCAGCTGCTCGCATGCGTCATGGCCGCGGGCGCCGCCGCCGAGCTCTCGGGCGCCAGCGACTTCGTCACTCGCGGCACCGTGGACCTGCGCGGCGACGCGCCGAGCTACGACGACAAGCCGGCCGATGAGCTGGTGCTGCGCGAGGATGGGCGCACCACGCGCTATCGCATCGACGCGCTCGCCATCAGCGACGTCGACGCGCTGGGCGTGATCTTGCTGCACGATCACGAGATCCGCGCGCGCGTCATCCGCGACGACGCCTTCGACCTCGACCTGGCGTCGGTCCGCGCCAACGACGAGCTCGAGCGCAGCGCCGAGGGCATCTTCGACGCGCGCGGCGTCACGTTCGAGCTGGAGCTCGACGAGGAGGGGCGCACCGACAGCGAGGTCGACGGCGACCTCGTGCAGTACCAGTCGAACGAGCGCGCCGAAAGCCGCGTGACCGCCGAGGGGTTCGAGGTGGAGCTCGAGGAAGACGAGGACTACATCCTGATCATCTCCGACCACGCCTACGAGAACCGCACCACCGTCACCACCATCGAGGCCACGGTGACAGGACGCGCGCTCACGCTCGACGCGGGGCGCGTGCGCCGCTCGTTCGTCGACGCCGCGCCCACCGAGCCCGAGTTTTGGCAAGAGACCGAGGGCGAGCTCGAGCTCGACGGCGCGGTGCTGGGCGAGCTGGCGTTCCACCGAGACGGCGCCGCGTACGAGATCATGCTCGAGCTCCAGGGCGACGACGAGGTGCTCGAGCGCTTCACGCCCTGAGGGCCGCGGGCGCGCTACCCGAGCGGCGGCAGGCGCGTGCGCTTGCGCGCATGGAACCACGTGAGGAACGCGCGCTCGCCGGCGGTCAAGAGCGTGCGATCGATGAGGCGCAGGTCGAGCGGCGAGAACGTCATGGGCACCACGCGCAGGAACGCGCGCGGCACGCCCTTGCGCACCTTCTCCTTGTCGAGCACGACGGTGCACAGGTTCTCGATGCGGATGCCGCCGAAGTCGGGCAGATAGAGCCCGGGCTCGATGGAGAACACCTGGCCCGGCTCGAGCACGGTGCGCGAGCCGATGGTGACGCGCGGCGGGCTCTCGTGCACGTTGACGCCCACGCCGTGGCCGGTGCCGTGGCCGTAGTCGAGCCCCGCCTGCCACAGGGGCTGGCGCACCAGGGCATCGAGCTGCTCGCCGGTGGCGCCCATGGGCAAGCGCGCGCGCATGCCGGCGATGGCGCCCTTCAGCACCAAGGTGAACAGCCGCCGCTGCTCGCGCGTGGCCTTCTGGCGCGGGCCGCCCACCAAGAACGTGCGCGTCAGGTCGGTGGCGAGCCCGCCCTCGTAGAAGGCGCCGGTGTCGAGGAGGAAGAGCTCGCCGGCGCGGATGCGCGCGCGCGGGTCGGGGTGCGAGTAGTGGATGATGGCGCCGTGCTTGCCGGCGGCGGCCAGCACCTGGAACGAGAGCCCCGTGGCGCCGCTCTCCTTGAAGAGCTGCTCGGTCTTCGTGCACACGTCGGCCTCGGTGACGGCGGCGCCCTTGGCCACGGCGCCGCACAGCCAGCTCTTCACCTGGGCATGCACGCGATCGGCGCGCGCGAACGCGTCGGCCATGTGCGCCAGCTCCGCGGCCGTCTTCTTGGTGCGCGCCGCAGCGAACGGGCTCTCGACGTCGACCAGCTCGACGCCGCGCGCCTGCAGCGTGCGCACCACGTGCGCGGGCGTGCCGCGCCCGTCGTAGCCGAGGCGCAGCGCGCGGCCGCCCACCGCACCCGCGAGCTGGGCCAGCGCGCCCTCCATGCCGTTCATCACCACGCTCACGCCGGCCTCGGCCGCGGGCGCGCTGCCCCCCTCGAGCACCAGCAGCACGTCGCCCTTGGTCACGAGCGCGCGCGCGCGGAACGTGGCCTGGTACGGGAAGTGGTCGCCGCGCAGGTTCGTGATCCACGCGATCTCATCGAGCGCCACCACCACCAACCCGTCGAGCTGCTTGTCCTCGAGGAGCGCGTGGCCAAGCGCGAGGCGCGCGCGCACCGTGCGCCCCGCCAGCTTCGGCGCGATGGCCCAGGTGGTGCCGGCGCGACCGCCCGGCGCCTCGCCGCGCTCGGCGCGCAGCTCCTCGACGAGGCTCGGCACCGTGGACACCACGGCGAGCCCGGCGGCGCCGGCCTGCTTCGCCACGGTCTCCCATGTTGCCTGCGGCAGGCGATCGGCCTCCACGCCCACCCGCGTGATGCCCTGGGCCGCCAGCTCGGGGAAGAGCGCCATCCAGCCCTGCTCGATGGAGGTGCCGAGCGGCACCGTGCGCACCTCGAAGCCCGGCGCCTCGCGCTCGGCCTGCACGGTGTAGCGCCCGTCGACGACGAGGATGGCGCGGTCCCCGGTGATGACGGCGTCGCCCATGGAGCCCGTGAAACCCGTGAGCCACACGCGCGTGCTCTCGTCCTCGGGGACGTACTCGTTCAGGTACGCGTCGGTGGAGCGCACGACGAGCGCGCCCAGCTGACGTCGCTGCATGCGCTCCCGCAGCGCGCTCAAGCGCGAGGGGTGCCGGCGTGACTCGGGAGTGGAGCGCAGGGCGGTGTGCATGGCACAGTGCATAGCGGGCCTGCCCCCGAGGTGGAACATGCTCCGCGCGCTCGCCGTGATCTCCGTGCTCGTCGCCGCTACCGGTTGCCGCCCGCTGCTCGACGGTGGCTGGCAGGGCACCGCTACCTGCCCGGGTGAGGCCTATCCGATCTCCGCCATCTTCAACCAGACCAAGGAGGGCGAGGTCGAGGGCGTGGTCTATATCGAGGGCATCAACATCATCATCGGGGACGTGATCGCGCGCGGCGAGATCGACGACGGCGAGATCGATCCCGACGACGGCAGCATCAGCTTCGACCTGCAGACCGACAACGAGCCGCTGGCCGACTTCACCGTCGACCTCGACTACGGCAACGACGACTTCACCGAGCTCGAGGGCGACATCGACCAGATCGACGACGCCGGCGCCGTGGTGCAGACCTGCGACGTCGACCTCGAGCGCACCAGCGATCCGAGCGACTGACGATCACAGCCGCCGCGCCCGGCGCGCGCGGCGCGCGGCGTCGATCTCCCGCGCGGCCGCGAGCCCGCGATCGAGCAGCCCGAACAGCGCCAGGCGCTTTCGGTCCATCACGAACGTGCGCGTGCCGTAGCGCGCCACCGCGCCCCAATCGACGTCCACGCCGAGGCCGGGCCTGTCGGGCACGGTGAGCGTGCCGCGCTGGTGGTGAAAGGGCGTGGTCAGGCCGCCGTCGCGCGCCTCCACCGTCCACGACGGCGGGTTGAAGGGGTACTCGAGCGCCTTGTGCTCGGCGAAGCCCGACGCCGCGAACACGTGCAGGTTGGCCGCGAAGCCGAAGCCGTTGGTCCACGTGTGCGGCGAGAACTGCAGGCCGGCGGCCTGGCAGCGCCGCGCCACCTCGAGGGTGTCGGCCATGCCGCCGCAGAAGCAACAGTCGGGCTGGAAGATCGAGTAGCAGCGCCGCTCGATCATCATCGACAGCTCGGGCAGGCCGCCCGTGTGCAGCTCGCCGCCCGCGATGGGCACGGGCGAGAGCGTGCTGAGCGCCGCCAGGTCGGCGTAGCCGTCCATGGGCAGGGGCTCCTCGATCCACGCCACACCCACCTCGGCGCAGGCGTTGGCGAAGCGCTGCGCGCGCGGCAGATCCCACAGCGGCGCATCGGCGATGGCGGTGACGCGCCAGCCCTGGTTCGCGTCGACGCCGATGGTCACCTTGCCCTGGAGCGCCTTGGCGACCTCCACCACCTGCGTGATGTCCTTGGCCTCGTCGACGTCGTGGACGCGGAGCTTGATGGTGTCGAAGCCCTCGGCCAGGCGCGCCTCGCACTCGGCGATGCGGGCGGCCGGCTCCTTCACCTCGCCCGTCGATGCGTAGAGCTTGACCGTGACGGGCGTGCCCGAAAGCTCGGGGGCGAGCAGCTGGTAGGCGGGCTTGTTGGCGCGCTTGCCGGCGAGGTCCCAGAACGCGTGCTCGATCCAGGCGTTCTTCCAGCCGAGGTAGCCCATCTCGCGCAGGCGCTGGCGCACGAGCGCGAGATCGGTGGCGTCCTCGCCGATCAGGTAGGGCCCGAGCAGCTGCCCGAGCCCCGCGCGCTCGCGCCCCATGGCCGGGCCGGCGGCGAACCCCTCGGCGCCGTCGCTGTCGACGACGCGCAGCAGGTCGAAGCGGTTCTGCCGCTGCGGGAAGCCCGGGATCCACGACGGGTGGAACGTCGCCGGCAGCGGCACCCGCAGGTGATACAGCTCGACGCGCTCGACCGTGGGTGCGCTCGCCATCGCGACGTGCCGACCGCTCAGGGCCGCAGCGCGATCAACGCCTTCATCTGCGCGTCGGTGACGTAGCCGTGCCCGTCGGCCTCGACGGCCTTGTACAGGTGGCCAAAGCGCGTGCCCTGGAAGAACTTCGCGTCCTTCGCGATGGCGGCGATGCCCTGCTCGGCCTCTTCCATGGAGCAGTACATGTAGCTCAGGTACTCGCCGGCGAAGAGCATGGCGCGCGCCTCGTCTTCTTTGGTGAGCGTGCCGCCGTTGCGCTCTTGCAGTAGCTGCTTGGCCACCTCGAATTGCACGATGGTGCCGAGCACGGCCCACGACTGATCGCACAGGCCCTTGTTGACGCTCACCGACATGGTGCCGTCGCTGTTCTTCTGGATGCGCACCTTCTCGTTGGCCGGGCCGTCGAACCAGCCGCCCGACAGGAAGTTGTCCATGTCGGCGTTGGTGAGCTTCGACGTGTGGTTGCCGTGGTCCACGTGGTAGGTGACCAGCGTGTTGAGGAACGCGGTCGCGTGGTCGACGTGCGTGCCGTCGATCTCCCGCGGGTTCAGCGTGTTCGGCCGCACCACGCCGTCCATGCGGCGCGTGGTGGGCGGGCGCAGCGTCAGGTTGAAGATGCGGTCGCGGTGCGCGCCCTTGCCGTCGATGAGGCCGTCCTTGTCGACGTCGTAGTAGGCGTAGCGACGCGGCTCGTGCGGATAGAAGTAGTTGTCCTTGCCGTTCACGTCGTAGATGGCCGGCGTCTGCTTCTTCATGCCCTCGTAGTCACGCTGGTTGAGGCAGCCGTCGACCATGCCGAGCGCCATGGGCATCACCGACGAGAAGTAGCTCGGGTTGTCGGTGGTGACGAAGTGCGCCGACGGGTACTTGTTGGCCACCTCGTGCATGTTCTGCTTGCCGCGGCACATGGCGAGCATGATGAGCTTGCTGCCCTTCTCCTCTGCGCCCAGGCGCAGCTCCTCGCTGACGTTGCCGCCCAGGTTCGAGTGGCCGGTGTAGAGGATGACGTTGGTCTTCGGGTCGTTCATCGACGAGAAGATGCCGTCGTGCGACTGCTCCACGGTGACGCGCGCCGTGACCGCGCCGCCCGGCGCGTTGCTGTTGGTCTTCTCGAGCACCCAGGTGGGCGGGCGCGCGTTGGGCTTCTCGTCGACGACCTTGAAGCCCTGCTGCTTGTACTGGGTGATGGGATCGGTGGCGAAGTCCCAGCACTCCTTGTGCGCGAAGTGCTTGACGTTGATCTGTCGCCCACCGTTGGCGGCGAACCACTGGTCGTAGGGCGGCTTCTGCGGCACCACGCTGGCCTTGAGGTCGGCCAACAGCTTGGCCTGCCCGGCGTCGAGCGACGGGCCCACGCGCTCCAGGTTGAAGAACATCGACGCGCGCAGGCCGTGCAGCGGCTCGGCGTTGCCGTGCGCGAGGTAGAGGTCGAGGGCCTTCTTCTTCAGGTCGCCGTCGGCGGCGGTGGCGCCCTCGACGAGCTCGAGCAGCGTGGTGGCGGCGGCCGAGCGGATGCGCTGCTTGGTGGTGTCGGGCAGGGCGCCCGTGTCCTTGCCGGCGGCGAACGCGCTCACCAGGAAGTCGAGCATCTTGAGCTTCAGCGCCGTGGGCACGCCCTTGAGCGGCGGCGTGCCGCGCGTGTTCACCAGCGCCTCGGCGCCGCGGTACATCTCCATGGCGCCGGCGGCGTCGAAGTTGATCTTCGGCCCCGACGTGATCTCGCCGTCGGCCGAGATGCCGTAGCTCTTGCCGTCGAGGGGCTTGAGGCCGATGTCGGTGATGCCGCCCGCCGGGGGCGGCGGCGTGCCCCCGCCCTCGCCCAGCGCCACCTTGAGCACGTCGCGCGCCTCGTCGGTCAGCTTGCAGCCGAGCATGATGGCCTGCAGCGACTTCTTGTCGCTGGCCGACAGGTGGCCGTCCTTGTTGACGACGTCGAGGATGCGCTTGGCCTCGGCAGCGTCGACCACGCCGTCGTTGCTCTCGCTCTGGTTCGACAGGACGCGCAGCGTGTCGCCGCGGATGTCGAGGAACGAACGCAGCCGCTGCACGGCGTCGGCCGAGTCCTGCTGGGCCGCGAACTTGTCGACGACGGAGCGGATCTGCGTGCGCTCCGCCGTGGTGAGCTTGCTGTCGGCGAGCGCGCGCGTGAGCAGGCCGTCGACGTCGGAGCGGGCGAGCTTCTGCTTGGCGAGCAGGCCTTGGGCGAGGTCGCGGACGGACGGGCTGTTGGTGACGGGCATGCTTCCTCCAGGGGCGTGGTAAACGCGCGAGGAGGCTACCGCCGAGCAGGGCGGTTTGGCGGCCCGGGCTATCATTCGCCATGCTCGCCCCGTCGATCTGCGTCACCCTCGGCCTCACCCTCGCGGGAGTGGACCCCATGCACCCAGCCCCGTCACACCCCGCGCCCGGCCCGGCGCACGCGCGCCTGTCCGCCCTGGTCGGCACCTGGGACGTGCAGCTGACCACCTGGGCGAAACCCGGCGACCCGCCCATGCGCAGCCGCGGCTTCGCCGTGGTGGAGCCGCTGTTCGGCGGGCTGTTCGTGGCCGAGCGCTTGGAGGGCCTGGCGGGCGAGGCGCCGTTCGTGGAGCTGTCGTGGACGGGCTTCGACCCGGCCGGCAAGAGCTACCAGCACGCGCGCCTCGGCAGCGGGGCCGCCGCCCTGCGCATGCTCGAGGGCACGTTCGACGAGCGGCTGGGCGCGCTGGCCCTCGAGGGCCCGGCCGCGATCGCGGGCGATCGCGAGCGCCGGGTGCTGCGGCAGGTGTCGGCCCACGAGCGCGTGGTCGAGTGCCACCGCCTGCCGCGATCGGGCCCGGGCTGGCAGAGCTGCGAGCTCCGGTACACCCGTCGGCCTGGCTGACCGCACCGGGGCTCGTCCGCCCTCAGGTGCGGCAGAACGCCGCATGCGGCGCGCAGATCACGAAAATCGTTTCGCGATTCCCCGCATCTAGAGCAGATTCCGCCGCCGGGGAGGTCCAGCGCGCATGAGAACGCGGTTCGAAGGGGTGTGGCAGATCGCCGCGGTGGTCGCGCTGGCGGCGTCGACGGGGTGCGAGGGACCGACCGATCCCATGGTGCGCGGCGCCGCGCGCTACGACCAGTGCGCGCCCTGCCATGGCCAGAAGGGCGAAGGAAAGCCCGACCTCGCGGCCCCGCCCATCGGCGGCCTGCCGCGCTGGTACGTCGAGGCGCAGCTCGACAAGTTCCGCATCGGCGCCCGCGGCGCCCACCTCGACGACGTGGCCGGCCTGCGCATGCGGAGTATGGCCCTGACCCTGCCCGCCGAGCGCGAGGTGCAGGTGGTGGCCCACTACGTCTCGAGCCTGCCGAGGGCCGCGCCCGCGACCACCCTCGCCGGCGCCGACGCCGCGCGCGGCAAGGCCGCCTACGCCGCGTGCGTCTCGTGCCACGGCGTCGACGGCGCGGGCAACCCGCTCTTGAACGCGCCGCCCATCGCGGGTCAGGCCGACTGGTACGTGGCCACGCAGCTCGCGAACTTCAAGCGCGGCGTGCGCGGCGCCAACCCGGCCGACACCACGGGCGCCACCATGAAGGCCATGGCCGTGGGCCTCGACGACCAACAGATCAAGGACCTCGCCGCCTGGGTGGCGGCCATGCCGCGCGGCTGATGCCGCGCGCTCACCGCCTCCAAGGGGTGCACTCGTGAAGGACACCGGCGTCCCGCCCGACCAGAACAAGCTCGCGCTCGTGGCGCTGCTCATCACTCTCGCCGGCGTCGTCGCATGGATCGGCGTCGTCGTCGTCTTCATCCTGTAGGGGCGCCGCCATGATCTCGTCCGCCGTCGAGCAGGTCTCCACCTTCGCCAAGGACATCGACTTCCTCATCCTGCTCATCTGCGGGCTCGTGGGCTTCTGGTTCCTGGTGGCCGAGGGCGTGCTGTTCTTCCTCGTCTTCAAGTACCGCGCGAAGGAGGGCGGCAAGGCCGCCTACATCGACGGCACCGACCCCAAGCACACGCGCTTCATCTCGTGGCCGCACCGCCTCATCCTGTTGTGCGACGTCGTCATCGTGGTGTTCGCCGTCAAGGTGTGGGTGGGCGTGAAGCAGACCATGCCCACGCCCGATCAGACGGTGCGCGTGGTGTCGCAGCAGTGGTCGTGGAGCTTCCAGCACCCCGGCCCCGACAACAAGCTCGACACCCCCGACGACATCAAGGCGCTCGACGAGCTGCACGTGGTGGCCGGCCAGACCGTGCAGTTCGAGCTCGTCAGCCAGGACGTGATCCACAGCTTCTCGGTGCCCGTGTTCCGCTTGAAGCAAGACGCCATCCCCGGCCGCGTCATCAAGGGTTGGTTCAAGACCACGCAGACCGGCACCTACGACATCCAGTGCGCCGAGATCTGCGGCATCGGCCACGGCGCCATGGTGGCGCGCATCGTCATCGAGCAGCCCGAGCGCTACGCCGAGTGGGTCGCCGCCCACGCGCCCAAGTGAGCAGAGCATCCCCATGACGACCACCACCGCCTCGCACCACGCCGACAGCCACGCCGACAGCCACGCGCACGCCGACGACCACGGCCACGTCGCGCACGAGCAGAGCTTCTTCGCGAAGTACCTGTTCTCGACCGACCACAAGGTGATCGGCTTCCAATACATGATCACCGGGCTGCTGATGGCCATCGTCGGCGGCTACATGGCCTACGGCTTCCGCATGCAGCTCGCGTGGCCGGGCGAGTGGATCCCGGGGGTCGGCTTCTTGAGCTCGGGCCGCTACAACGCCTTCATCACCACGCACGGCACGGTGATGATCTTCTGGTTCGCCATGCCGGTCTTGATCGCGGCCTTCGGCAACTGGCTCATCCCGCTCATGACCGGCTGCGACGACATGGCGTTCCCGCGCATCAACCGCCTCAGCTACCAGGTGTTCCTCATCTCGGCGCTGGTGCTGATCGGCTCCTTCTTCGTCGACGGCGGCGCGTTCGGCGGCGCGTGGACGGCGTACCCGCCGTTGTCGTCGAAGGCCACCATGAACCTGACGCCGCTCGGCTCCACGCTGTGGGTGGTGGCGGTGGCGCTCGAGTTCGTCGCCTTCCTGCTCGGCGGCATCAACTTCATCACCACCGCCATGAACTCGCGCGCGCCCGGCATGACCATGATGAACATCCCCATCGTGGTGTGGATGATCGTGGTCGCGAGCATCCTGTTCATGGTGTCGGTGGGGCCGCTCGTGGCCGGCGCCGCCATGCTGGTGTTCGACCAGCAGCTCGGCACGCACTTCTTCGACCCGGGGCAGGGCGGCGACCCCATCCTGTGGCAGCACCTCTTCTGGTTCTTCGGTCACCCCGAGGTGTACGTGGTGCTGTTGCCGGCCATGGGCATCTGCGCCGAGATCATCACCTGCAACGCACGCAAGAAGTTCTTTGGCTACAAGACGCTCATCTACACGGTGTTCGCCACCGGCATCATCTCGTTCTTCGTGTGGGCCCACCACCAGTTCGTCGCCGGCATCGACCCGCGCATGGCGAACGTCTTCACCATCACCACGCTGATCATCTCGATCCCCATCGCCGAGATGCTGTTCCTGTTCATCGCCACGCTCGCGGGCGGTCAGATCCGCTTGAACGTGCCCATGCTGTGGGCGCTGAGCTTCATCGCCGAGTTCCTCCTGGGTGGCGT
The DNA here is from genome assembly GCA_964580865.1 of uncultured Myxococcales bacterium. GTDB lineage: Bacteria > Myxococcota > UBA727 > UBA727 > VGSZ01 > JACOUT01. Next base: position 12,753 of record CAZONM010000093.1, read on the forward strand.
CACCGGCATCTTCCTGGGCGCGTCCGGCTCGGACATCTACTTCCACGACACCTACTTCGTCATCGCGCACTTCCACTACACGTTCGTGCCCATCGCCGTCATCGCGTGCTTCGCGGGGTTCACGCACTGGATCCCGAAGATGACGGGCCGGATGATGAACGAGACCATCGGCAAGCTGCACTTCTGGTTCACCATCATCGGCTTCAACCTGGTGTTCCTGCCGCTGTTCATCACCGGCGCGTGGGGCGATCACCGCCGCATCTACAACTACGACCACTTCCCCGACCTCACCAACGCCGCCATGCAAGACCTGCGTATCGCGTCGACGGTGGGGCTGTTGATCATGATCGCGGCCCAGGGGTTCTTCGTGTGGAACCTCGTGTGGACGTGGAAGAAGGGCCCGCCCGCCGGCGACAACCCGTGGCAGGCCACCACCCTCGAGTGGGCCACGACGTCGCCGCCGGGGCACGGCAACTTCCACCCCATGCCCACCGTGTACCGCGGGCCCTACGAGTACTCGGTGCCCGGCGCCGCCGCCGACTTCACCCCGCAGCACCAGCCACACGGCTGAGCGCTCGTCGTCACCCGTCACCAGGACCGCACGATGTCGTTCGCCAAGCCCATCGCCACCCTGAGGACCAGCGCCGGCCTGCCCACGGGCCGCTTGGCCCTGTGGTGGTTGCTCGCCTCCGAGGTCATCATCTTCGGCGGGCTGCTCGCCAGCTACGTCATGCAGCGCCTCGGGCACCCCGAGTGGGCCTACGAGGCCGAGCACACCAACGTGTGGTTCGGGGCCGGCAACACCATCATCCTGTTGACGTCGTCATTGTCGGCCGTGCTGGCGCACCAGGCGGCCCAGACCGGCGACGGCAAGAAGGCGGCGCGCTACCTGTGGCTGACCATCGGCGGCGCCGCGTGGTTCTTGGTCAACAAGGCCATCGAGTGGTCGGGTGAGATCTCGCACGGCTTCACCATCACCAAGAGCGGCTTCTGGAGCTTCTATTACACGGCCGCCGGCCTGCACGGCCTGCACGTCATCGCCGGCGCCACCGCCATGGCCTTCGTCGCCGTCGACGCCGCCAAGAACCGAGAGCTGCAGCGCGTGGAGTACGTGGGCATCTACTGGCACCTGGTGGACGTCATCTGGATCTTCCTGTTCCCGCTCCTCTACATCGCCAAGTGAGCCACGCGTGACCCCCACCACCCGCGAGCGAGGCACCCCATGAGCACCCACGCCGCCGTCGAGCACCACGGCCACGCCGCCGAGGAGCACGTCCACCCGCCGAGCTACTACGTGAAGATCTGGGGAATCCTCACGGTGCTCTTCGTGATCTCCGTGGCCGGGCCCATGCTCGGCATCAAGCTCGTCACCATCCTCACCGCCTTCGGCATCGCCATCGTCAAGGCGTACCTGGTGTGCGCGTACTTCATGCACCTCAACATCCAGAGGCGCTGGGTGGTCTACCTGGAGCTCGGGGTGCTGGCCATGGTGCTGCTGTTCTGGTTCGGCGTGGCCCCCGACGTCATGAAGCACGAGGGGCAGAACTGGGAGAACGTGGCCGCCAAGCAAGCCGTCGAGCGCGGCCTGGCGGCGCACGGCGCAACCGGCGCCGAGCACGGGCAGAAGTGAGCGCGCGCACGCGAAAGGAACGCCCATGACGGCCATCAGCGCACCCATGATGCCCAGCGTCGTTCACGTGAGCGGGGAGCCGCCCGCGCGGCGCCAGCTCGTGTCGAGCGCCGTGCTCGGCATGCTGATCTTCATCGCCGTGGAGCTGATGTTCTTCGCCGGCCTCATCAGCGCGTTCACCATCGTCAAGTCCACGGCGCCGCCGGGCGCGTGGCCGCCCCCGGGGCAGCCGCGCCTGCCCATCGAGCTCACGGGCGTCACCACGCTGGTGCTCCTGGCCTCGGGCGCGCTCGCGTGGCTCGCGTGGCGCGCCTTCACGCGCGGGGACGCCGCGTCGCGCGTCGCGCGCCCCCTCATCGCCGCCGCGGCGCTCGGCGCGACGTTCGTGGTGGTGCAGGGCATCGAGTGGGTGCGCCTGGTGGGCGAGGGCCTCACCATGCGCGCGTCGACGTACGGCTCGTTCTTCTCCATGATCGTGGGCGCCCACGCGCTGCACGCCGTGGCGGCCCTGGCGGCGCTCGTGTGGTGCTGGCGTCGCCACGCCACCGGGCGCCTGCCGCCGTCGTCGTTCGCGGCGGTGCTGGCGCTGTGGACGTTCGTGGTGGCGCTGTGGCCCGCGCTCTACGCGGTGGTGTACCTGTGAGCGCGCGCGCGCTCCTCGGTGCGCTCATGCTGATGGCGGCGTGGGCGCCCGAGGTCCTGGCGTGCTCGGTGTGCTTCGACGCCAACGGCGAGCGCCGCCTGGCCTTCCTCGGCACCACCGTCTTCCTCACGCTCACGCCGCTGGCGTTCGTGTTCGCCGTGGTGTGGTGGCTGCGTCGGCGCGCGCGCGCCCTCGCGGCGGTCCCCCCGGCGGAGTGAGCGCGCGCCGTTCAGCCCACGGGGCTCTCGGAGGTAAGCTGCCGCGGTGACCCGCGGCGTGCCCCTGGGATCGTTCAGCCTCGACGGCGTCTTGGGCGCCGGCGGCGGTGGCATCGTGTGGCGCGGCGTGCACCAGCGCCTGGGCCTGCCCGTGGCGGTCAAGGTGCTGCCGCCGCGCGCCAACCGCCACGCGCGCCACGCCATCTTGAACGAGGTGCAGGCGGTGGCGCGCCTGCACCACGCCCACGTCGTCACCGTGCTCGACGCCGGCGAGGTCGACGAGGCGGCGGCGCGCGCGGCCGCGGCGCGCGGCCGCCCCATGGAGGTAGGCAGCCCCTACCTGGTCATCGAGCTCGCCAGCGGCGGCGATCTGCGCGTGCTGTCGCCGCCCTGCAGCTGGGCCATCACCAGCGACGTCGTGCGCAGCCTGCTCGGCGCGCTGGCGCATGCCCACGCGCGCGGCGTGGTGCACCGCGACCTCAAGCCGCAGAACATCCTCATCTGCACCAGCGCCGACGTGCGACCGGGCCTCAAGCTCACCGACTTCGGCATCGCGCTCGTGGGCGAGCAGCGCGGCGAGCCGAGCGGCGGCACGCCGCTGTTCATGGCCCCCGAGCAGTTCGAGCTGCACCCGGCCGACGTGGGCCCGTGGTCCGACCTGTACGCGCTCGGCTGCGTGGCGCGCTGGCTCGCCACGGGCGCGCCGCCCTTTCAGGCCACGCGCTGGCAGGACTACGCCGCGCTCCACCAGAGGGCGGCGCCACCGCCCCTGCCCGCCGACGTCGACGCCCCCGCCGGCTTCGCCTCGTGGCTGGCGCGCCTCCTCGAGAAGGACCCGGCGAGCCGCTTCCGCCGCGCCGCCGACGCCGACGCCGCGCTGCACGCGCTCGACCCCGCGCGCCCCGCGCCGCCGCTCGATC
>CAZONM010000094.1:0-15860 GCA_964580865.1 uncultured Myxococcales bacterium
CAGGAGCGCGCGCGCCAGCGCCTCGGCGCGTGGCGCCGGCGGCGCGCCCGCGGGCACCGACCACGGCCGCCGCAGCCCTGAATTCGAAGGCTCTACCGCATCTTCGTCCGAGTAGGTTTTGCACGTGTTTTGATGCCGTTGCACGTCGAAGCTCGAAGGGCACATGACCTCGACACCGGCGCGGACGCGCTCGAACGCCGGCAGGCGCGGGTTGAGGCGGCGCAGGAGCGGCGCCAGGCGCGGGTCGCCGCACACGAGCGCGGCGAGGTCGGCGAGGGTCTGGGTGCCGTCGGCGACGACGCTCCTGCGGGCGGCGGGGGCGGCGGTGGCGGTGCGGGACTGCATGGCGTGCTCCCAATCGGCAAGGGCCCCGGTGCCCGCGTGGCGGGCACCAGAGGCGGCAGCGGCTAGCGGATGTTCTTGATGGCGCCCATGGCGGTCTCGTGCTGCGTGTTGAGGATGTTCGAGAGCGCCTGCTCCATCTCGCCGAGCTTCTGCATGGTGTACTTGAGCTTCTCCGCCAGCTCGGCGCGCGACTCGGCGCGCTCGTCGACGTCGAGGGCGCGGTTGTCGGCCATGCCCTGCAGCTGGTTGCCGAGCTGCTCCCGCGCGGCCGGGTCCTTGGCGGCCGCGAGCCTGCTGCGCACGTCGGCGAGGTCGCCGTTCCATCGCTCACGCGCGGCGCGGTCGGCGCTGCCCACGCCGTCGAGCTCCTCGGCCAGGCCCTTGGCCTCCTCTTGCCCCTCGCGGATGACCTTGCGCATGAGGAGGAACATGAGGTCCTCGAAGCACAGGTTGCCCTCGCCGATGAGGCGGTCGATCTCGTCGCCGGCGCGGTCGGTCTTGTCCTTGCCGTACAGCTCGCGCACGAGCCGCAAGAGCTCACCGAGGTCGCGCCGCAAGCCATCGTGCACGCAGTCGCCGCCGCAGTGGTAGCCGTCGCGATCGCCGAGGCGGTCCGTGAGGCGGTCGATGAGCGCGTTGGTCTCGGTGCGCTCCACCTTGTCGTGCACGCGCTCGCGCGCGCGGTCCTTGGCCGCCTCGATGGCCGCGCGCTTGGCGGCCTCGGGCGCCAGGGGCGTCTGCGGCGCGGTCGGCATGGCGGCCACGGCGCCCGGCGAGGCGGACGTGAGCGCGCCGATGGCGTCGAAGGCGTCCTTGATCGCGATGGGGTTGTACATGAGCGCGTTGAGCCCGCACGCGATGCCCTGCTTGAGCGCCGGGTCGTCGGGGATGACGTTGAATGCGGAGCCGAGCTGCACGGCCTGGTTGCCCATCGAGGTCACGTCCGCGATCTCGATGACGCCCTGGAGCAGGCCCTCGTTCTCGAACTTGTCGATGACGCGCTGCTGGTCGGCGCCCAGGTTTTGGCCGTATTCGCGGACAGAGCGGTCGACCTGGTTTGCCACCGCGTTCCACAAGTCTCCGGCGCTGCGTGCAATGTCGAATCCGTCGCGTGCCATGTCGTCCTCCGAGGTTGGGCGACCCGTGGCCGCCGCTGGTGATGCCGGGCCTAGTCCGCGAACCGTGCCAGGGTCGCCACCGCGCCAACCAGCTGATTTCATTTGGCTCTGCTGTTTCGTCGCGCGCCCGGGCGTTCCGCTGGTGAAACGCGCGTCCCACGGCGCGGTCACTAGCGCTCCGCCGCGCCACGCGCGAACGCGAGCGGGGCGGCCGAAGCCGCCCCGCTCGCGTTCGCGCGTGCATGCTTGGGCGGTCAGCGCGCCGGCACGGGCAAGACCGGCGCGCTCGGCGCGCCGGTGGCGCCGCCGACGACCCCCGCGAGCATCCCGAGGAGCGGGTCGGCCGCGCCCGGCGCGCCCGCCGCCATCGCGAGCTGTGGGGCCTGCCCCTGGCTCGCTTGGGTTGCCATGCCGCCGAGCCCCGAGAGCGCCATGCCCGCGATGGGGGCGATGAACGGCACGGCCAAGGCCAGCGGCTCGAGGCCAGGCACCAGGAGGCAGGCGCCTGACAGGACGGGGATCGCGAGCGGGTTCTGCAGGAGCCCCCCGAGCGCGCTCGCGCCCATGCCCGCGACGCCGAGGAGCGCCTGTGTGGGATCGCCATTCGGGGGCGTCCCTGCGGGCGCGGCCATGGGGGCGTCGAGCGGTGCGGCCGCCGCGTGCAGCTCGCCGGCGAGGCTCGGCTGCTCGTGCAGCAGCACGGCGATGAGGCGCACGCACAGCTCGTGGTCCGACAACGACGGGTCGTCGAGGAGGTCGCCCACGGAGCGGGTGCCGTCGCCGGGCTCCGGCGCGTCGGGGTTCCCATAGCGCCACCCGCGGTAGGCAGCCTCGAAGTCGGCGAGGGCGCCGCCGAGGCGTCCGCTCTCGCGCTCGGTGGCGAGCACTACCACCAGGAGCTCGTGGTCGCGCGGGCACGGGGGCGCGCCGGGTTGACCGCGCCACTCCGTGTGCGCGGTGCGCGGCCCGCCGTGCTCGTAGCGATCGGGGGAGGGCGCAGGGGGCTGCTCGTTGGGTTTAGCGGGCGTGCTGGCATGGGTTGGCTGGACGTGGGCGGTGGCGGCGTGATCGCGGATCCTCATGGCGTGTCCTCCGGGGTGCTGGAGACGCCATTTCGACTTCCATGCCAGGGTGTCGGCCGCGTCCGGGCGCCGCCAGCGCGCTCGGCGCCGTTCCACCGGCGGAACGCCGTTTCATCGCGGCCCAAAAAAGCGCGGGGCGCCCGAAGGCGCCCCACACACGGTCATCAGGTGGAGGCCGGCCTCAGGGCGTAGAGTCGCACACGCCGTTGTCCTTGCAGGACTCGCTCGACCACGCGCCCATGTAATAGAGCATGTTGTCGAAGTTGGTCCCGTTGAACGTGAAGAGCTGGTCGAACGACGTGGGCACCGCCACGCCCGTGTAGCCGTTCCCCAGTCGGTAGGCCTGCACGTCGGCGTGCTGGAAGCGGGCGGCGGCCGCGGTGGTGTCGGGGTGGAAGTCGCCCGGCGCGAACGTGGTGGCGTCGTCCGTGAACCACACGTTCCACTCGACGTCGCCGCCGTTGTCGACGTTGACGCTGTAGAAGTCGGCGGCGCCCTTGGCCGCGAGCGCGAACGATCCCGCCGCGCCGGCCGTGAACGTGCCGCCCTGCGACTCGAGGAACTCGCCGGAGAACGTGTTGGTGTCGCCGTACTTCTGGGTCACGTGCAAGAGCACCGAGGCGCCGAAGTCGCCACCCGAGTCGGTGAGCGCGTCGATGTCGATGGCGAGGGCGAGGGTGACGAACGGGTGACCCTCGAGGCCATCGTGGGGCGGCGCGTAGTCGATGAGGGCCGTGCCGGAGTCCGGAACGTTGTCGCCCTTGTAGTCGAGCTTGCCGTCGCGCTGATCGTTGGTGTCTTGGTCGTCGGGGTCGTCGAGGCCGGCGGTGAGGCCGAGCGGCACCAGGCCGATGCCCGGCACGATGACGCCGGTGAGCAGCACGGCGCCGCTCTGGTACGGCGAGCCGTCGGCGGCGACCGCGGTGCAGCCGCTGGCGGCGTAGCCGCCGGGCGTGCATGGCAGGTCGGGCATGTCGTAGTTGGCCGACTGCGCGAGCAGCGTGTCGGGACGGATGGTCTGTTCGGGGAACGACCACTGGGCGTACGGGATCGGCTCGTCGTTCTCGGTGGGCTGGCCCGTGCCGCTGGCGGCGCAGTGGCCACTCACGCACACGCCATCGTTGCAGTCGTCGTCGTCGTTGCAGGGGCGCGCAGACGCCGTCAGGTGGTCGAGCGCGCCGCCCGACACCACCGCGTGGTCGAAGGTGGCGAAGAACGGCAGCACGGCGCCGAGGATGTTGCCCACGTTGACGTCGTCGGAGGCGGCCACGCTCGAGATGATCTCGCCGATCTCTGCCAGGCGCACCTGGCCGCCGAGGGCCCACGCGATGTTGCGTCCCTGGTTGCCGAACGTGATGTAGTCACCCTTGATCGGCTCCTGGCCGAGCGCGAGCACCAGGCCCGACGGCAGCGGCACCACCTGGCCACCCGGGTCGGTGACGCCCTCGATCTCGACGTTGTAGTCGGCGATCTCACCGATGATGTTGTTGAAGTTCAGGTCGGTGATGTTGGCGGAGATCGACGTGCCCGACAGGCCGAGCTTGATGTCTCCCACGGTGTGCACGGCGTCGAAGTCGAACTGGCCCTTGATGCCGGCCACGTCGTTGCCGCTGGGGATGGGCGCGGTGACGATGAGGAGGTCCTCGGGCGGGTCGATGACGGTCTGCCATTGGTGGTCGTCGGAGAACACCGACACGTCGGTGGCCGCGCCCGCGGTGAACTCGGCCAGGCCATCGTCATTGGTGGTCTCTTGCTGGAGCACGCCCGCGATGGTGGCGGTGGCGAGCGCCCCCACGATGGGCAGGCCCGTGACGGCGTCGATGGCCACCACGCGGTGCGTGCCCCCGGTGTGCGCCGGGTAGACGGTGATGACACCGTCGCACGTGGCGTTGCCCGACGCTGCGGTCACGGTCAGCTCACACACCGCGGGGCCTGCGCAGGTGCCGGTGAACGCGCCGGTGGCGTCGGCCCCGGTCCAGGTGAAGGTGGCGTGCGGCACCAGCTTGCCGCTGGCGTCGGTGGCGGTGGCGTCGAGGTGGATGGCCTGGCCCGCCACCGCGATGCCCGGGTTCTCCTCGGTGTCGCCGGCGCCGGTGGCGATGGCGCGGCCGCCGATGGCGATGAAGCACTCGGCCGCGCTCGGCGGGTTGTCAACGCAGGTGGGCACGCCGCCCGTGTACTCGCAGAGCTGGCCGGAGGCGCAGCAGTCGGTCTCGGCGGTGCCGTCGCCGTCGAGGTCGCAGCGGCCCCCGTTGTCGGCCGCCGGATCGCACAGGTCGCGCGGGATGCAGATGCCGCGACGGAAGTCGCACTTCTCGTTCTCTTCGCAGTCATCGTTGCTGTCGCAGACCAGCTGCACGCAGCAGCCGAACTGGTCGTCGGCCGCGGCCACGTCGTCTCCGTCGCCGTCCTTGTCGCAGTAGCCGCCGCCGCACAGGCGGTCGTTGTCGCAGACCCGCGCGCCGCCGGCGCAGACCTGCTCGGGGCCGGCGTCACTGCCGGCCGGTGGCGGCGGGCACGCCGCGAGCGCCGCGACGATCGGCAAGGAAGCGAGCACACCCCAACGATGGAACGACAACGTCATGTGGAACTACCTCTTGTAGGTCGCCTGTTCGAGCGACGTGCGAGCGACGCGCGAGCGCCGGAGTTGTAGCGCCAAGCGATCGTTTCGCGCAACGAGGTTCGCGCATTTTTTCCCCGCGGATCCGACCGCGACATCGTCGTCACAGCGCGCCGCGTCGTCGGACCGCGTTGACGATGTCGCATGGGCCACTTAGAGGATGCGTTCGATCTCCATCGGGGTTGCACCACATGCGTAGCGCTCGTCTCCTCGGCCTCGCGGCCGCTCTTTCCTCCGTCGCCTGCCCGTCGGGCAACACGCCGCCTCCCAACAACAACAACAACAACAACAACAACAGCCAGGGGGGCGAGACCTGCACGGTCACGGGCAGCACCCTCGAGCTGCCGTTGCCCGACGAGGCCGGCACCCTACCCGACTTCGCGGGCACGGCGCCCGACCTCTCGTGCGTTGGCAACCCCCCGGCGATCGGCCCGGGCGAGAGCGTGACGCTGCAGGGCTGCATCGACATCTTCGGCCTCGGCGGCAAGGCCAAGCGCGGCGTCAAGGTCGCCATCTTCGCAGACTCGCAGGATCCGAAGCTCGAGACGCCCACCTTCGGCGAGACGGACGTGTTCATCAAGCTCGACGCCAGCGGCCATGACTGCGCCGGCGCCGAGGCCAACTACGAAGGCTGTCTGGCGGCGGAGTGCTCGAAGGAGGGCTACTACCGCATCGCCAACATCCCCACCCACGTGCCGCTCACCATGAAGGTGTACGCGCCCGGTGACGACGACGTCATCGAGACCTATACCTGGGGCGTGGTGTTCGACTACCTCGACACCCCGGCCGAGGCCGGCGTCGTCGAGTACGAGGCCAACCTGGTCTACAAGTCCACCTACGACTCCATCCCGTCGCTGGCCGGCCGGGTCGTCGACGGCGCCGCCAACACCGCCGACGGCGTGGGCCGCGGCGTGCTCGCCGGCGAGGTGCGCGACTGCCAAGAGCGCGTGGTGCAGGGCGCCACCATCACCACCGATCGGTACGACGCCTCCACCAAGGTCACCTACTTCGACGGCAACACCGACGACCCGAAGCCGAACTTGGCGCGGCTGTCCACCAACACCGACGGCCTGTACGTGGTGCTCAACGCCACCACCGACGCCACCACGGCGGTGCACACGCTGGTGGCCGGCATGATCGACCCCGCATGCACTGGGGACGACTGCACCTGCGTGCAGCTCGGCACGCGCACCATCCGCGCGTACCCCGACTCCGTCTCCATCGCGACCTTCCGCGGCGACTTCCCCGTCGACGAGTGAGCGGCGCCCGCCAGGAGGAGCCCATGGTGCACCGTGCCCCGTACGCGGCGCTGGCGGTCGGCGCGCTCGTCTTCTGCGCCTGTCCCGCGCCACCGCCACCGCCGGCGCAGGTGCCGGCGCCGGACCTCTACTGCCCGGGCGGCCCCACGTGCAGCGCCACCCTCGCCGACGACGTGCTCTTGGCCGCCGCGGTCACCAAGGTGGTGACGCCGACGCGCTTCGAGATCGCCAACGCGCGCTACCTCGAGAGCGACCGGCCGAACTACTGCGCCCCCGAGGCGCCGCGCGCGGGCGCCGACGCGCTGTGCGGTGAGCTGAAGGACTCGCACCTCGACGACTGCGGCCACGACGGCGTCTGCCCCGAGGACGAGGCCTGGACCGCCGCCGACGCCGACGGCAGCGAGCGCGACGGCGACGACGATGACTGGTTCCTCGACTGCGGCATGGACCGCCTCTGCGCCGACAACGTGGCCGAGGCTGCCGACGTGCGCGCCAACGGCTTCGACGACGACGGCGATGGCGCCATCGACGACGGCGACTACCCCGGCCCCGACGAGGGCGAGGGCGACGGCGAATTCCAGGCGCTGTGGATCGCGGGCTACGGCAACAGCCGGCCGGCCATGGGGGTGAAGGACGACCTGACGGCGCGCGCGCTGGTGCTGCGCCAGGGCGACAGCACGCTGGCCCTGGTCACCATCGACGCCGTGGGGATCTTCTACGACGAGCAGGTGCGCATCCGTGAGAAGGTCGAGGCGCTGCGCCCCGGGCAGGTCGACGCGCTCTTCGTGCAGGCGAGCCACACGCACGAGGCGCCCGACACCATGGGCCAGTGGGGCTACATCGATCCGTTCATGGGTCTGCAGCAGGGCCACGGGCGCAGCGACGAGCTCATGGAGACCATCCGCTCGCAGAGCGCGGCCGCCGTAGCCGAGGCGCTCGACGCCCTGGTGCCGGTGACGGTGCGCATCGGCCAGGTCAACGTGGGCATCGCCGGCCTGGTGTCGGATGGGCGCGACCCCAAGATCTTCAACGACGCGGTCACCACCATCGCGCTCGACGACACCGGGAGCGGCGCCGCTGTGGCCACGCTGGTGAGCTGGGGCAACCACCCCGAGAGCCTCGACTCGCGTAACAACTTCATCTCGGCCGACTACGTGCACGCGATCCGGAAGAGCATCGAGCAGGGCCTGCCGGAGACCAGCACGGCACCGCAGCGCGCCGCGCGCGGCGGCGTGGCGCTCTACCTGCAAGGGGCCGTGGGTGGCATCATGGGCGTCAACTCGTTCCCCATCACCGGCCGCGACGGCACCGTGTACCCGAACGATCAGAAGACCTTCACGCGCACCGACGCGTACGGCGAGGTGATCGCCGAGCACGCGTTCGCCGCCCTCGACGTCGCCGAGGCGCTCACCACCACGCCGCTGCGCTTCTCGGTCAAGAGCTACCGCGCCCCGGTAGAGAACCAGGCCTTCCACGTGGGGCTCATCAACGGCTGGTTCGATCGCAACGTGTTCGACTTCGATATCGGGCAGGCCATCGACGGCGACAACATGCCCACGCTGGAGACGGCGGTGGCCCTGGTCTACCTCGGCGACCTCGCCATGGTGACGGCGCCAGGCGAGCTGTTCCCCGAGACCTTCGTGGGCTTCGATCCGACCAACGCCCACGGCGCCGAGCTCATCGACGTCGACAACCCGAACCCGCCCGACCTGTCGCTGGCGCCCACGGAGCCGCCGCTGCGCGACCGGCTCGGCGCGCGCTTCGCCATCCCGCTCGGCCTGTGCCAAGACGAGACCGGCTACCTCGTGGAGCCGTATGACTTCAAGCTGGCGGAGCATGGCCCCTACATCGAGGAGGCCGAGGGCGACCACTACGAGGAGACCAACTCTATCGGGCCCAAGGCCGTCCCGCTGATGCTGCAGGCGCTGGGCGATCTGTTCGTGTTCGAGGCTAGTCGCGCTCCCTAGCGCCGGGTGTCGAGGCCTGGCCCGCGGTTGTCGATGAGGATGGGGTCGACGAGCGTGGCGACCCGGGCAAGCGCGCCGCTACCTCGCGCGGGACGCGCCGGTCGCTCCACAGTACGCGCAGCGCGCCGGTAACGCGGTCCGCGAACCCCGGGGCGTCGGGCCGATCGCGCAGCCGCACCACGCCCTCGTGATCGAGCAGCAGCGTGGTGAAGGACGAGATGCCGAGCGGCTGCACGAAGACCGCGCCGTCGTCGACGTGCAGGCCCTCGGCCACGTCGAACCCGGCGGCCCACGCCTTGTCGGCGCTCCCGTACGCGACGTTGATGACGTTGACGTGGGCGGGCAGACGCCCTGACGCGCGCAGGTCGCGCCAGGCGGTGAACGCGGGCATGCAGTCGGCGCAGCCCTGCAGCCACACGTTCACGAGCGACGGGACCCCCGTAGGGAAGCGCGTCGCGCCGCCGGCGTGCGCGCGCAGGGTGCCCACGACGCGCGGCCCCGGGGCCGAGGTGAGCGACGGTGACGGCGCTGGCGGAGGTGTTGGCGGTGGCGGCGCAGGTGGTGCGGGCGACGCGGGCGACGCGGGCGGTGCGGGAGGCGCGGGAGGCGCCGATGGGGTCGCACGGACGCGAGCGAGGAGGTCGTCGGCGACGCCGCGCCCGAGGGCGCCCGCGCCCACGCACACTACGACGAGCCCCACCAGCGTCCAGCCGCGAAAGAGCGTGAGCGCGGGACCGCGGTAGAGCGCCACGGGCTTGGCGGGATCGTCGGTCAGGCTCTCGAGAGGGTCGTCGGAGCTCATTCCCCGATCGTACCAGGCCCGCGCGGGGTAAGATCGAGCGCCATCAACACCGCGACCTCGCGCTCGGTGGCAGGCGCGAGGGGCGCGTAATACCCCGGCCGCCGCCCGCGCTCGGTCATGCCGACCGCGTGATAGAGAGCGCGCGCCGACGCATTACCCTCGCGTACTTCCAACCACAGCGACGTGCACCCCCACGCGCGCGCCGCCCCCCGCGCCGCGTCCATCAATCGGCGGCCGAGCCCCACGCGGCGCTGTTCGGGATCGACCGCGAGGTTGAGGACCCACGCCTCGTCGACGATTCGGCGCACGACGACGAAGCCGAGCAAGGCGCCGTCGCGCAGGGCGCCGATCACCTGGGCGTCGTCGTGCACGAGCTCGAGCAGGAGCTGGTCCTCGCTCCAGGGCAGCGGCTGCGCGCGGGCCTCGAGCGTGGCCAACGGCTCGAGGTCGGCGGTGGAGAGGCGCACCAACGCGCTCATGGGGGTGCGGCGCCGAGCGCGTCGGCGACGATGCGAACCTCCACGCCCCGCGCGATCTCGGCGACGAGCCTCTGGGTGCGCTCCTCGCGCCGGGCGCCCAGGAGCGCCGCGCGTGCGGCCGCGACGCGCTCGGGCTCCGGCCGCCCCTCGGCGAGCCCGATGTCGATCTCGAGATAGGCCCGCGCCTCCTCGTCGCTCACCTTGAGCTCGGCGAGCCCGCTCGACAGCTGGGCCGAGGCCAACAGGTCGCGGCGCGCGCGGCCGCGCAGGAGCTCCTCGTCGATGCCGAAGCGGGCGAAGAACGCGCGCGCGACCTCGGCGTTGGCGAAGCGCGCGCGCTCGGCGGCCACGGCCACGTCGACGTCGGCCTCGCGCACCACCACGCCCTTGCGGCGCGCCTCGAGCGCGAGCAGCTCGTGCGCCACCATGGTGTCAAGCACCGCCTTCATGAGCTTTCCGTCGAGGGGGCCGGTGGGCAGATCGGGTGTCCCCGAGACTGGCGCCGCGCGCGCCAGCACTACGAGGCGCGCCTCGGCGTCGACCTCGGACACGGTGATGACCCGACGCTCCACCACCGCGGCCACGGCGTCGACGGGCACGTGCGCGCCCGGGAGCCCGAGCAGCGCGACCAGCGCGGCCGCGATCACGTCGCCACCTCCCACAGGTGCGACCAGAGCGCGTCGCGCCCCAGCCCGCTGTGCGACGAGAACGCCAGCACGCGCGCGCGCTCGACCTCGAGGGCTTTGGCGAGCCGGCCGGTCAACACGCCGCGCTCGGTGGCCGTGAGCTTGTCGACCTTGGTCGCCACAAACAGGCGCTGCACGTCGAGGTCGCCGAGGGTGCGGTGCACGGCCAGGTCGTCCTTGGTGGCGCCATGGCGCGCGTCGACAAGCTGCACCACCAAGGCGAGCGCGCGGCGCTCCGTCAGGTAGCTCGTGAGCACCGCCTCGAGCTTGGCGGCCTCGGTCTTCGGCAGCTTGGCGTAGCCGTAGCCCGGCAGGTCGGCGAAGGTCAGGCGCCGCTTCTCGCTCACCGAGCCGCTGGTGCGCGAGACGCGCCCCACCTCGAGGGCGAACAGGTTGACCAGGCGCGTGCGGCCCGGGGTCTTCGACACGCGCGCGATCGCGGTGCCGGCGAGCGCGTTCAAGAGCGACGACTTGCCTACGTTCGATCGGCCCACGAACGCGACCTCGGGGTGCGCGGGCGCGCCCAGGGCGGCGTCGTCGGGCCCCGAGCGCACGTAGCGAGCCTCGAGCACGCGCAGGCGACGCCCGTCGACGAGCTCGCGCTCAGCCGCTTCCATACGAGTGCAGGCCGTCGGCGAAGTACCCCAGGTTCACGCCGAGGAAGCCCGCGATGATGATGAAGAAGCCCAAGACCCCGATGATGGCGCTCGGCACCCCCACCCACCCGTAGGTGACGCGCGCGTGCAGGTACAGCGCGTAGGTGATCCAGATGACGAGCGCGCCGGTCTCCTTCGGATCCCAGCCCCAGTAGCGGCCCCACGCGTAGTGGGCCCAGAGCGCGCCGGTGACGAGCACCACCGCAACCAAGGCGAAGGCGACCAGCATGGAGTAGTAGGCCGCGCGATCGAGGCGCGCGGCGTCGGGCATCAAGGTGCGCAGCTTGTCGGGAAAGAGGATGGCGAGCGCGACGAAGAGCTGCCCGCCCCACGCGATGCCGAAGAGGGCCAGGTCCCATTGGGCGGACTCGATGGCGAGCCGCCAGGGGCCCGGCACCACCATGGCCGCGGCCACGTCGTCGGGCACCTTCACGTCGAGCTGGGTGAAGGCGTTGACCAAGATGAGCCCGATGGTGGCCGTGGTGGCGCCGAAGGCCGCCAGGTACGCGGTGCGGGCCAGGCCCACGGGCACGTCGTCACGCCGGGAGCGCACCAGGATCGCGATGGCGACCACCGCGATCACGAGCGTCACGATCATGAGCGCGCCCACGCCCGGCGACGGCACGTAGTAGGGCTGGAAGTTGTTGCCCACCATGCGGCCCGCGTGCACCAGCTCGTCGCCCATGTCGCGCAAGAGCTTCACGCGGTAGGCGGCCGTGGTGAAGAGCTGCGCGCCGCGCCCGAGCAAGAGGAACAGCCCGATGGTGACGACGAGCGTGCCCGCCGCCACCGACGCGAGCGACACGCGCTCCTTGGCCTTCACGAGGAACAAGAGGCTCAGGACGGCGCCAAGGGTGCCCGCGGCGTAGCCCACCGCCGACGACACCACGTGGATCATGATCCACCACGACTGCAGCGCGGGCACCAGCGGCTTGATGGCGGCGTCGGTGGTGAGGGACGCGAGGCCGAGCGACACCAGGGCCAGCGCGAGGGCGAAGATGCCGGCGAAGCGGATGCGGAACTTCACCTCGGAGATGAGGAAGACGAACACCACGCCCCAGGCCATGTACACCATCATCTCGTACAGGTTCGACCACGGCGGGTGGCGCGTGTAGACCACGAAGCGCTGGGCGCCTTCGAGGGTGAGGCCGGTGGCGCGCTCGGCGGCCGCCAACTCCACCAGGCCCGCCTCGTGCCACCGGATGACCAGGCCGACGATCTGCAGCAGGAACGACGCGCCCACCAGCAAGGTCCCAGCCCGGCGCCACGAGGCCCGCTTGAGCGCGAGGTTCGCCAGGTAAACGAACAGGCCGAGGAAGTAGCCGGCGCCGCAGAGGTTGAAGAACAGCGTGCTGGTCATGCACCACCTCCGGACTTCGATGCGTCTCCGAGCTTGGCGATTCGGCGCTGTTCCCGCAACGCACGGGCGCGATCGGCGGTGCGCTCGCCGTCACCGAAGGCCTCGACGATCTTGGCGCGCACGCGCGCGAACTCCTCCGCGAAGGCATACTGATGACGCCGTGCGGCACCGGCGATGATGAGCTCGAGCTTGCCGTCGCCGGCGGGGGCCAGGCGCGCCCAGTAGCGCCGGTGGCTCATCAGGAACGCCATGGCCATCCCCACGAACATCACCACGAAGCCCGTGAAGATGAAGGGGACCCACGGCACGCGCCCCACCTGGATGCCGGTGGCGTACTGCTGGTCGAAGCCGCGGAACTGCACGTCGAATTTGCCGCGCCGCACCTCGCGATCGAAGTCGGGGTACTGCCGGAACACCACGTAGCTGGTGGTGCGCGGGCCCTTGGGTCCCATCGAGGTCTCCTGCACGCGCACCGCGGCGCCCAGGCCCGCGAACTCCTCGATGACCTCCACGGGCACGAAGGTGGTGCCGTCGTCGAGGGTGAGCTTGTCGCCGATGGACAGCGAGTGCGTGCGGCGCTGCCCGCCGCGCGGCCCGACGTCGAGCTGCACGAGCTGATCGCCCGCCGCCGGCGCGTACGACGCCTGGTAGAACGTGTAGCCCGCGTACTCGAGCGGATCGTTGACCTCGATCTTCTTCTTCACCACCGGGTTGACCGGCGCCTTGGGGTCGAAGACCGACAGATCGCTCTCGTACTCCATGACGTCGCCGGTGACGAAGGTCTTGAGGCGGAAGTCGTCGCACCGCACGGAGAAGCCCAGATCCACGACGTACGGCAGGTTGCCGGGGCCCCGCAGGCGCACCAAGCGCGCCGCCGTGCCCTCGGTGATCATCATCAGGCCGTCCATGTTCGTCTTGCCGTTGATGATGCCGCCCACCATGATCATCACGAGCCCGAGGTGCACCACGTACACGCCGAAGCGCCCGAAGCGCTGCTTCTCGGCGAAGGTGAAGCGGGTCTCGCCCGTCGTGGAGGTGCGCGCGCGAGCCCCGAGGAGCGACGCGATCAGGCCCTCGGCCTTGGCGCGCTCGCCCTCGGCGATGCGGCCGCGCCACGTGTGCCGGATCCCGCGCAGCTGTTCGTCGGACAGCTCCGGGCGCGGGTGCCACACGTCGAGCCAGATCTTCGGCAGGCGCTCCAGCGAGCACGCGATGACGTTGATGAGCAGGATGACGACGACGAGCCCGAACCACCACGACGCGAACACGTCGTACATCTCGAAGAACGTGAACACCTGCAGCTTCCAGGGCGTGGTGGCCCACTGCTGCACGTGCTCGTCGTAGGTGCGCGTCTGGTCGAAGAACATGCCGACGAAGCAGCCGGCCGTGATGACGATCAGCGTGACCACGGTGACGCGCAGCGAGATGAACACCTGCCACGTCGCGGCGTAGAAGCGCCCGAGCGCCGTGGTGGGCTTGGCGCCGAGGTCGAGGCCCTCGGGATCGAGCGCGGCGACCGTCGATTGGTTGCTCATGGTTTGGCCTTGGCCGGCCGATCGGGCCAGTGTTGGATGAGGCGGAGCTTCTCTTCGACGACGAAGGGCGACATGGACGGGGACGAGTCGGTGTGGCAGCGCACGCACGCCTTGGTGCCGCCGGCGTCGAACGCGAGCTGCGCGCGCAGCTCGTCGTCGCGCATGACCCACTCCACCGAGTAATAGCGCCCGGCGCCGTGGCACGACTCGCACTGCACGCCCAGGAGGCCGGCGCCGAGGTCCGCGGGCACCATGGTGTGGCAGCTCAAGCAGCGCGGATCCTTCTGATCGCGCGCCGACAGCGTTTGGAAGGCGCGGGCATGCGCCGAGCGCTCCCACACCTCGTACGCCTCCACGTGGCACGTGCGGCAGCGATCGGCGCCGATGAAGTCGTGGTCGACGATGCGCTGCTCGCCGCGCGCCGGCGGCATCAGCGCGATCACGCCGAGCACCGCGACGACGCCGAGGCCGAGCGAACGGGAATGCATCCGGTGGGGATAGCAAACCTACCCGCGTGCGCGCTACGACCGCGGTGGGGTCGGGGGCGAGAATTCCCGCGACCCAGGAAGGGCCATGAAGCTCATCGGGCTCACCGGAGGGATCGCGTCGGGCAAGAGCGCCGTCTCGCGCATGCTGCGGGAAGCCGGGGTGCCGGTCGTCGACGCCGATGTACTGGCGCGCGAGGCCGTGGCCCCCGGCACTGAAGCCCTGCGGGCCATCGCGGCGCGCTTCGGCGCTCGTGTCATCGGCGCCGACGGCACCCTCGATCGCAAGGCCCTCGGCGCCGTGGTCTTCGCCGATCCCGCAGCCCGCGCCGACCTGAACGCCATCGTCCACCCCGCCGTGGCGGCGCTGGCCGCCGAGCGCCTCGCGGAGCTGCGCGCCGCCGGCGCTCCCGTGGCGGTGTACGAGGTGCCGCTCCTGTTCGAGAGCGGCCTCGAGGGCGCGATGGACGCGACGATCCTGGTGGCCGCCTCCGAGGACGCGCAGCTCCGCCGCATGGCGTCACGCGACGGGCTCGACGAGGAGGCCGCTCGGGCGCGCATCGCGGCGCAGCTGCCGCTCGCGGAGAAGCGCCTCCGCGCCACCGCCGTCGTCGAGAACGACGGCACCCTGGCGGAGCTGGCCGCGCGCCTCGGCGCTGCATGGCGCGAGGCCACGGGCGAAGCGCGCACCTTTCGCGCCTCGTGAAGCCCGCCGATCCACGAGCCCCCAAACAACAACAGGAAAGAAAGACGCGCGCCCGGGGGGCTCCCGGGCGCGCGTGAGGCGATGATCGATCGCCCGCGGTGCGCTCAGCGCGCGGGCGCGGCGGCCGGCGCGGCCTGGGCGTCCGCCAGCTCGGTGTCGAGGTAGAGGAGCACGCCACCGCCGATCACCAGGCCCACGCCGGTGCCGAACAGGCCGAAGCCGAGCGTGTTCGCGTCGACGTCGGTGGGGGTGGTGAGGACCACGGCGCCCGACAGGAGGCCGATGGTGCCGAGGCCGAGGCCCGTCCAGCCGGCCACGGTCATCCACGTCCACTGCTCGGGGGCGAGCGACGGCGCCGGCGCCTCGGGCGCCTCGGGCGGCGGCGGCGGCGGCGGCGGGGTGACCTCGGGCGGCGGCGGCGGCGGCGTGACCGGCGCGGGCTCGGGGAGCGTGAGGTTCAGGTTGAGCGAGCCGCCCGCCTCGAGCGTGAACTCGGTCGACAGCTCGCGGCCGTCGGCGCCCACGAGCTTCACGGTGTGCGCGCCGGGGGCCACCGGGAAGTCCACCACGGGGGTGGCGAGGCCGGTGTCGGCGCCGTCGAGGAAGAGCTTGGCGCCCGTGGGCTCGGAGGCGATGGAGAGCATGCCCTGCGCCGGGGGCGGCGTGGCCGGGGGCGTGGCCGCGTCGGTGGCCGGGGGCGGCGGCGGGGTCGCGGCGTCTGGCGCGGCCGGAGCCGGTGCGGCAGGTGCGGGCACGGCGG
>CAZONM010000095.1:0-15767 GCA_964580865.1 uncultured Myxococcales bacterium
CGGCGCCGCTCGTGACCACGCGGGCGCAGCCGCCGTCGATGCCGGTGGCCCCGCCGCACGCGAGCCTCGAGCCCGTTCCGGCGGCCGTGGTCGCCTCGGTGGCCCCGGTGGCGCACCCCACGCCAAAGCGCGGCGGCATCGCGATGTTGCCGCCGGTGGAGGACGAGCACCCGCGCCGTCAGCGCAGCGTGCACCGCGAGGCCGTCTTGGCCATGACCGCGGCGCTCGGCGAGGACGACGAGTACGACATCCCGGCGTTCCTCCGGCGCAACGCCGAGTGACCGTCGCGTCTCCCTTGTGCCCATCCGGGCACCATTGCTAGCCTGCCCTTCGGTTCGTCATTCAGTTGTTCGTGGAAACGGCGCAGCGGCCCTCGATCCCGGTGATCGAGGGCCGCTTCGTCGTTGGGGGTGAGCTGCGGCCGCGCGCTCAGGGGCGCTCGTCGCAACCGATGTCCGGCGCTGCGCCCGCGGGGCGGAGGTCGCCGTCGATGTCGTCGGGGGCCGACTGGTCACGATCGCCGGCGTCGACGAGCGCATTGGCGCCCGTGGCGAGGTGCCCGGTGTCGTCGATCAGGCTCGACGGCACGATCAGGCAATCGGTGCACCCGAGCTCTTCCAGGCGCACGACCGTGGTGACCTGCTCGGCGCCGAGCAGGATCAGCGGCCCGGCGTCGTCGAAGGCCAGCGCGCTGCTCGAGAGCCATGGCGGCGCAGCGCTGGCGCGCAGGGACGGGTCGCCGAACAGCGCTGAGCTCGTCGCCACCAGCGAGCCACCCGCATCGAGCGCCACGGCTGCGTCGCCCGCGACGACGGTGGCGTTGCGCAGCGTCAGCGCCCCCGTGCCGCGCACGCCGACCAGCCCGGGAGCGGCCACGAACGATGACGTGACGAGCACCGGCCCGGCGTGGATCATGGCGCCGCCGTCGGCGCCGCTCGCGGTGATGACCGAGCGCTCCACCAGCGACGACGTCCCCGCGAGCCGCACCGCCTCGGCGGTGGCACCGCTCGCGATGACCTCGGTGTCACGCAACGTGGCGCCGCGCGCCACCAGTGCAACAGCGACGTCACCGCCGATGGCGGAGATGGCGCCGCCGGACACGGCGACGAACCCGTCGGCCACCTCGCACCCTGCGTCGATGCCCGTGACGAAGCCGGCGGTGAGCGCGACGAACGCGGCGTCTCCGCGGATGGCGCGTGCGGCCTCGATCGTGACCCGCGTGAGCAAGACGTCGTCGGCGTCGTCGAGGTCGACGCCCACCGTGCCGTCGCCGGAGACGATGACGGTGGTGTCGGTGGCGGTCATGGACGTGCCGCTCACCACCACGCCTCGAGCGCCGTCCCCAGCGGCGCTCACGTCGGCGTCGGCGAGCGCGAGCGCGCCGCCCGAGCACTCGACCGCGGCCGCCACCGTGGCGTCGACGCCGTCGTCGGCGGCGCGCAACCTCCCGCCCAAGAGCGCGCTGCCGTTTGCGCCGAGCAGCAGTACGGCGGTGGCGGCGTCGCTGATGGCGTTGGCTGCGGTCACGGCGCTCGCGCTGTCGATGGTGACGACCGAGTTGGTCGCGGCGATACCGACCACGGCCAAGCCGGCGCCGCCGATCACCGTGGCGCCCGCGACCTCGACGTTGCAGCGCTGCGCATCGATGGCGCGGGCGTCGTCGGCCAAAGCGCCGCCGGTGACCGCGGTGCCCTCGAGCGTCAGCGTGCCGTGATCGCATCGAATGGCGGTCGCGACGTCGCCGTCACCGGAAGCGACGGAGCCGCCGACCATGCGCAACGCCGCGCCGGGCGCGAGCGACACGGTGGCGTTTCCGTCGCCAGCTGCCAGCGCCGAGCGGACCACACATTGTTTCACGACGACGTTCGCCTGCTCCGCGACCACCAGGGGACCGCCCATGACGCCGGCGGCCTGCGTGATGGCACAGTCGACCATCGACGCGGTGCCCGCCAGCTCCACGGTGGTGTCGTCGTCCTGCAGGCGCAGGGTGACGAGCGACAGCCCCGCGTCCAGCACGCTGAGGCCGGTGCCCACCAGGGGCACCACCGTCTCGCCGCCGCCGTCGACG
The DNA here is from genome assembly GCA_964580865.1 of uncultured Myxococcales bacterium. GTDB lineage: Bacteria > Myxococcota > UBA727 > UBA727 > VGSZ01 > JACOUT01. The sequence continues at coordinate 2,069 of CAZONM010000095.1, forward strand.
TAGTCGGCGCCGTCGAAGCGTACGCCGCCGCGCAGCGACAGCCCCGCGGGGAGCGCGACGTCGGTGGACGTGTGGTCACCCTCGGCGAGCACCAGCTCGTCGAGGTCGTGGTTGATGGCGGTGACGAGCGCGCCCTCGATGCTGGCGAAGGGCGATGCCGCCGTCCCCGTGCCCGCGTCGTCGTCGCCCCGCGCGGGATCGACGAAGGGGCCCGCTTCCTCGACCAGCACCTCCTGCACCCCCGAGCCGCCCAGGCCTTGATCGTCGAACGCGGTGACCTCGAAGTGGTAGACGTCGCCCGCCGCGCCGGCCACCAGCGTCGCCAGCTGCTCCATCGGCTCGGCCAGCAGGATCACCGGGTCATCGTCGAGCTGGCGGACGGTGATCGAGCTCAGCACGCCCGAGTCTGGGTCCTCCGCGACGCTGCCGTCGACGATGAAGGTCTGCCCGGGCGCCACGAAGCGGCGTGGCGCGATGGGCACGGTAGGGCGCAGGTTCTCCGCGTCGGGGCTCACCACCACCCGCACCGGATCGGGCGCCGACTCGACGGTGCCGTCGTCGGCGACGACGTGGAACAGCAGCGTGCCGGCGGTGGTGGGCGCCAGGAACACCCCGGTGGCCTCCTGCGCCCGCGCGGGTGCTCCGAGCACCTGTCGCACGCGCACCTCCACGGCGTCGCCGTCGAGGTCGAACGTGCCGGTCGTGTCGATGCGGAAGCGCGCGAGCGGTTGCACCACGCGATCGTTGCCGCCGAGCGCGCGCGGCGCGACGTTGCCCGCGCCGTCGGTGACCTCGATGAACGCCACGCGCATCCCGCCCGAGGCGCTGCCGCGGCGCTCCTCGCCGGCGAAGGCCAGGCGCGCGCGTCGGCGAGGCACGTTGAACGCGACGAGCTCGCCCTCGGCGAGGCCCGGCAGCCCATCGGTGACGCCGTCCGCGGCCCAGGCATAGGCGTGCGAGGCGCCGCCGTCCGCGAACGACAGCCAGGCCGCCCCGCCCGGGGGCGGGAAGGGCGCCGCCGACAGCCGGGTGTCGCCGGGGAGCTCGGTGCCGGCGGGCCAATACACGCGCGTCGCGGGCGCCAGACCGCGCCCGTTCTCGTCGACGCCGTCGACGACGACGCCGCAGGGCAACGATTCGGGCAAGGTCATGGTCACGCTGTCGCCGTCGACCGCGACGGTGGCGCCGCGGCAGGCGGTCGCGGTCAGCGCGACCACCCCCGCGGGGGTGCCGGCGACGCCGACGCTGAAGGACACGCTCGAGCCGGGCTCGGCGGTCGCGTCGGCTGGCAGCACCACGAACGCGGGTCCGTCGCCAGCGTCGCTGCCCACCACCACGGTGACGCGGTCGGTGGCGACGTCGTCGTCGCCCTCGGCGCGCAGCTCGAAGCCGAGCACGGCCGGCGCCAGGGGGGCGACGAAGCTCGGTAGCGTCGATGATGGGTTCGTGAGCAGCACGGCCTCGCCGGCCACCTGCGACCACGCCAGGCGCGGCGTGCCCGACAACGAGCGCGTGCCCTCGCCGGCGAGCTGCACGCGCGCGCCCTCGAGCACCGCGAGGTCGGCGCCGGCCACCGCGAGCACGCCGCCGATGCCGGCCACAGGCCCGGCGTCGACGTCGGTGAACGAGGTTTGATCGGGGCAGGCGCCAAGCACGAGCGCGCACGCGGCGCTCGCCGCAGCCGCCCACGCGCGCCTCTGCCACCACGGTCGCGTCGCCACGTGGTCATGGTACCCGCGGGACGCGCGACGCGCTATGCGGAGCGCCATGGACGATCGCCCGCGCGCGCCGGCCTGGGCCACCCTCATCGGCACCTTCTTCGGCGCCGGGCTCGCGCCCAAGGCGCCCGGCACGGTCGGCTCGGTCGCGTCCTTGGTCGTCTGGGCGCCCCTGGCGTTGCTCGACGTCGCGTGGGGGTGGCGCGCGGCGCTCGCGTTGCTGTTCTTCGCGGTCGGCACGATCGCCGCCGAGGCGGTGGTGCGCGACGAGGGGCGGCAAGACCCGCAGCACGTCGTCATGGACGAGGTGGTGGGCATGGGGATCACGCTCCTGCTGTCGTCGACGTGGGTGTCGGTAGCGCTCGGCACGGTGCTGTTTCGCGTCTTCGACATCACCAAGCCGTGGCCCGTCAGCCTGGCCGATCGGCGCGTCAAGGGCGGCTTCGGCGTCATGCTCGACGACCTGCTGGCGGCGGGCTACGCGCTGGCGTCGCTCACGCTGATCGAGCGCGTGCTGTGGCCGGCGGTCGCCGCGCGCTGGTCGGGAGGTGCGTCGTGACCCATGCGCTGCGCGTCGTCAGCTTGGCCGTGGGCGACGAGCTGCTCGACGGGCGCGTGGCCGACGGCAACACGCGAGACCTGGGTGACGCGCTCGCGCAGCTCGGCCTCGAGCTGTGCGGCGCGCGCATCGTGCCCGATCAACGCGGGACCATCGTGGCCGCGCTGCGCGCCGCCGCCGACGAGGCCGACGTGGTGGTGACCAGCGGCGGCCTCGGCCCCACCTCCGACGACATCACCGGTGAGTGCGTCGCCGATGCCGCCGGCGTCGACCTGCGCTTCGACGCCGAGGCGTTCGCGCGCATCGAGGCCATGTTCGCCGCGCGCGCCATCCCCATGCCCGAGAGCAACCGGCGCCAGGCCATGCTGCCGTCGACGTCACGCACGCTCACGAACGAGCAGGGCACGGCGCCCGGCTTCGTCACGCCGCTCGCGGGCGCGCGCGGCGCGTGCGAGGTGTGGTCGTTCCCCGGCGTGCCGCGCGAGTACCGCCACATGCTCGAGGATCGCTTGGTGCCCGAGCTGCGCGCGCGCCTGGCGAGCGGCGCGCCCACGGTGATGGTGCGGCGCACGTTGCGCTCTTTGGGGCTGTCGGAGAGCGCCGTGGGCGAGCGCCTGGGCTCGCTGGAGCGCGAGCACCCCGACGTACGCGTGCAGTACCGCGCTGCGTTCCCCGAGATCCTCGTGCGCGTGGTCGTCACCGGCGCCGATCGCGCCGCGGCGGAGGCGCGCGCCGACGCGTTGGCGGCGCGCGCGCGCGTCGACATAGGCGGCAGCGTGTACGGCATGGGCGACGAGCCCCTCGAGGAGCGCGTGCTGCGCGCCCTCGACCGACGGGGCGCCACCGTGGCAGTAGCCGAGAGCTGCACCGGCGGGCTCGTCGCCAAGCGGCTCACCGACGTGCCTGGCAGCTCCGCCACGGTGGTGGGCGGCGTGGTGGCGTACGCGAACCAGGTCAAGTCCGCCGCGCTCGACGTGCCGGCCGGCGCGCTCGCCGAGCACGGCGCCGTCTCCGAGGTGGTGGCGCGCGCCATGGCCGACGGCGCCCGCGCGCGCCTTGGGGCCACCTGGGCCGTGTCGACCACGGGCATCGCCGGCCCGAGCGGCGGCAGCGACGACAAGCCCGTGGGGTTGGTGTGGTTCGGCGTCGCCGGTCCCGGCGGCACCGCCGCGCACAAGAAGCGGCTCCCCGACTTCGGCCGCGCGCGCGTCCGCGAGATGGCGGCCGCGTGGGCGCTGCGCTACCTGCTCGAGGCGGTCGAGAGCGCATGAAGCTCCACGTCGACCAGCGCTTCGCGCGCGTGACGCTCGAGCGCTTCGTCGCCACGTACTTCAGCGAGGAGCTCAACGACGCGGTGGCCGCCGTCTCGGGGCTCAAGTCGCGCACCCTCGTGGAAGAGCGCGTGGACGCCGACGGCACACGCCTGCGTCGCGTGCGCATGACGCCGTCGGCGCGCATCCCGCCGCCCATCGATCGTCTCGTCGGCACGGAAGCGATCACCTGGGACGAGGTGCAACGCTATGACCCCACGGCGCACGTGGTGCGGTTTCACGTCGAGAGCCCCGCGCAGGAGCGCGTGCGCATGGCGGGCGAGATCCGCTTCGTCGCCGACGGCGACGGCGTGCGGCGCGTCATCGACGCCGAGCTCACCATCGCCGCGCCGCTTGGGCTTGGTGCGCTGGTCGAGCGCTTCGTCATCGGCGAGACCGATCGCGGCTACCGTCGCATGGGCGAATTCCTGCAGCGTTGGCTCGACGAGCACGCGCCGCCGCCCCCTCGCGAGGTCACTTGACGCTCAGGAACTCCACCGTGTCGCCCCGCTTCCTCACGGTGAGCGCCTGACGCGAACGGCCGCCCGCTTTCACCTGCTCGGCGATGGTGGCGAACGGCACGTCGAGGAGCGCCACGGGGTCCAAGAACTCACCGTCGAAGTTCGTGACCGCGAAGTGCAGGTGCGGGCCGGTGCTGCGCCCGGTGGAGCCGACGGCGCCCACGGGCTCGCCCTCGTCGAGCGACTGCATGGGCTGCACGAAGATCTCGGCGAGGTGCGAGTAGTGCGTACGCACGCCATCGCCGTGGTCGACGATGACCTGCTTGCCGTAGCCGCCTTGGGTACCGGCGTAGACCACCAGGCCCGACGCGGCGGCGTACACGTTGCTCCCCTCGGGCGCGTCGAAGTCGGCGCCTGCGTGAAAGCGCCGCTGGCCGCTGAACGGGTCCGCGCGCACGCCGAACGGCGACGACAGGATCATGGGCGAGAGCGGCGCGCGCAGCACGAGCTCGCCGTCGAGGCGCGGCACCGGCGCCATGGTGCCCGGCGCGTTCGCCAAGCGCAGCTCGCCCACGCTCTCGTCGACGGCCTTGAGCGCGGCGGCAAGGCGTCGCTCCAGGTCCGTGGGGAGCAGCACGCCGCGACGCCGATCCACGTCGAGCTCGATCTCGAGCGTGGCGCGCGCGCGCACGAAGGCCCCGAGGTCGCTGGCGCGCGGCGCGGCCTGGCACGCATCGCCCACCTCGGCGATCACCTGATCCCACGCCTGGCCCCACACGCGGCTCGTCTTTGGGTGGCGCTTCGACTCGACCCGCGTGGAGATGAACTCGCGCAGCGCGCGGTCGATGCGCAAGCCCGCCGACGGGCTGGCGGCGGCGATCGCGCTCGGCCCGCTGCTCGCGGCGGGGCCGGGCGCGCGGCCGACGGTCGCCACCGACGCCTCGGCCTCGGCCCACGTGACGCGTTCGCTCGCGCAGCCACCCACAAGGGTGAGCACGACCAACGCGTGAGCGTCGACGCTGCGCATGACGCCAGATTAAGTGGCGCGCGCGGAGAGCGCCAAGCTCCGGTCGAGAGGGGACGGGGTGGGTCCGGCGGCTGCGCTCGTCGCCGTAGGGAACGGTGCGCCAGGGTGCGCAGCGGTGCGACGCAGTGCGACATTCGCGCGACAAATGTCGGAAGAAAAGGCCCTGCGACGACGAAAAAGCCCGAGAAGACGCCATCGCCCCTTTGACCGATGCGCTCGATCTTGCGAAGACGCGCACTCCTGAAAACGGGGTTGCCCATGCGCTCGCTCCGCCTCGCGCTCGCCGCGTCCTTCGCGCTCCTCGCCCTGGTCGACTGCGATTGCCTCGACCCACTGCAGGGGCTGCCCACGCCCAAGATCGAGATCCTCGACGACACGGGCGCGAGCCACTTGGCGGCCGACCCGTGGCTGCGCGTGGACTTCGGCGACGCCGACAGCGGGCAGCAGAAGGCGCGCACGCTGACCATCAAGAACGCGGGCACCGGCCTGCTCGAGATCGAGAGCATGTGCGTGGTGGCCGCCGCCGACGTCGAGGCGGCGCGCTCAGCCCCGTGCATCTTCACTGCCGCGCCGTTCACGTTCACGTCGGTGGTCGGGCAGAGCGCCCGCGGCGACGAGAGCCTCACGGTGGACGTCACGTTCGCGCCTCTGGCCGGTGGCCCGGCGTCGTTGTTCTTGCAGGTGGGCAGCACCGCGAAGGATGAGCCCGTGGCCGCGGTCGAGCTCGTGGGCCGCGGCACCGACGGCCGCCTGTGCGCCGAGCCCAGCGGCATCATCGACTTCGGCGCCGTGCCGGTGAGCGTGACGCAGCCGGGCACGGTCACGCTGCGCAACTGCGGCGTGAAGCCCGTGACCATCGAGAGCATGGGCTTCGCGCAGAACCCCGATCAGGCGTTCACGTACGCGGCGCAGGGCGGCGACGCCGTGGGTCGCACGCTCAACGAGGGCGACACCGTCGTCCTCGATCTCACGTTCACGCCGCAGCAGGCGGGTCCGTACCGCGACACCCGCGCCGGTGACATCGCGATCACGACGGCGGCGCCGTTCGCGGCGCAGTACGACCTGTTATTGCTCGGCGACGGCGTCATCCCGCCGGCGTGCCGCATCAACGTGGTTCCCGAGACGCTCAACTTCAACGCGGTGGCCTCGGGGACCACGCAGACGCGGCAGATCATCATCCAGTCCGTCGGCCAGTGCGGCTGCACCATCGACGGCATCACCGGCCCCACGCCGGGCGACGCCGGCTTCGCGTTCCCCGCGGGCGAGCTGCCGGCGAGCTACCCCGTGGTGCTGCGCGGCACCACCGGCTGCGACGGCGATCCCGCGGGCGTCGACGGCGCGCCCACCAACCTCACGCTCGACATCACTTACACGTCGCCGGTACGCGACGTGCCCGTGGTCGATCGCGCCACGGTCACCGTGGCCGTCAGCGACGAGGCGGAGCCGTCCCAGGTGGTGAACCTCGAGGCCAACGGCGGCGGCGCGCCCTACTGCCAGCTGCAGGTCGAGCCCATCTATACGCAGCAGTTCGGCTTCAACATCACCACCGGCCGCTGGGGCGTGGTCGAGTTCGGCCGCACGTCGGTGCACACGGAGAAGCGCCTGCCCATCACGTTGCTCAACGTAGGTAACGCCGACTGCCACGTCTCGTCGCTCACCTACGACGACGTCGACAACACCGCCATCAACGAGTTCCGCCTGGAGAACGCCGACGGGACGCCGGCCATCCCCGCGACCGCGTTCAGCGTCTCGCCCGGCATCACCAAGACCTACTTCGCTGTGTTCGCGCCCACGCACACCATCGAGAACGCCAGCCTCATCTCGTTCTCGTTCGGCAGCTACTCCGGCACCATCCCGAGCGGCGAGCCGAGCGATCCCACGCGCAACATCATCTGCGGCGGCGGCATCCTCACCGACCCGAACGAGAAATGTAACGGCGTGCGCTTCGAGACCGACGACCTGCGCACCGACGTGAGCGATTCGACGCAGGACCCCGGCGTGTTCTCGATCGGCTTCTCGGGGACGCCGGTGGAGCCCGACGTCGACGTCATCCCGCCCGAGCTCGACTTCGGCGTGGTCACGCTCGACTGCGGCTCGCCCACCATGCGCACCACGCTCTACAACAACGGCGGCGACGGCCTGCGCGTGCTCGCGCCCGTCATCGAGCCCACCGAGAACCCCGAGCGCTTCCGCGTCATGGGCACCAACAACCCCACGGGCGCGTGGCCCTACACCATCAACCCCGGCATGAGCATGAGCATCGAGGTGCGCTACTACGCGCGCGAGCTGAACCTCGAGAGCGCGAACCTGGTGGTGCCGACGCAGCTCCCCGACGGCAGCGCCGGTCCGCCGGTGTCGATCCCGCTGTTCGGCGAGGGCACCACCGACACGTTCCAGACCGATGTCTTCGACCAGTTCAGCGATCCCAAGGTCGACGTGCTGTGGGTGGTCGACGACTCGGGCTCGATGGGCGACTTCCAAGACGAGCTCGCCGCCAACTTCAACCAGTTCTTCACGCTGTCGGGCGTGTCGGGCGCCAACTACCACATCGCCGTCACCACCACCTTGTGGGCCGACGACACCTGCATGGCGGGCCCGATGTCGTGCTCGGCCGACGGCGACTGCGGCGCCGGCGGCCAGTGCGTCATGGGCCTGTGCACGGCCGGCGACGCGGCCAACACCTGCGAGGACCACGAGATGGCCGGCTGGTACACGGCGTGTAATCCGTCGGCCGGCCACTACCTCGCGTCGCCGATGGACCCGGGCGCCGCGACCTCGACGTTCTCGTGCAACGTCCACGTCTCCGATCCCGGCAACGTCAACCCCGATCGCCCCTCCTCAGACAGCGCCGAGGGTGGCCTGCGCGCGGCCATGAAGTTCCTGTCGCCGCCCCTCATCGACGACGCCAACGCCAACGGCGGCTTCCTGCGCGACGACGCCAAGCTGCACATCATCTTCGTCGAGGACGAGCCCGAGCAGAGCAAGGGCGGCGTCGACCAGTACATCGACTTCTTCAAGAACGTGAAGGGCTTCAGGAACGAGGGCCTGGTCGCGGTGAGCGCCATCGCCGCGCCGCCCGAGGGGTGTAGCTACACGGCCTCCGACGGCAGCAGCGTGCACCTGCAAGACGACCGCTACCAGGCCGTCGTCGACGAGATGAACGGGCGCTTCCAGAGCATCTGCAACGACGACTGGACCGGCATGATGTCGCAGCTCGGCCTCGACTCCATGGGCCTGCGCGTCGAGTTCTTCTTGTCGCGCGCCGCGCAGCCCGGCGCCATCGACGTGTGCGTGCGCAACCCGGCCTCGTCGGGGACGTGCGCGCCGGTCGCCGAGTCCAGCGAGGGCGCGGCCAGCGGGTGGTTCTTCGACCCCGCCACGAACTCGGTGGTGTTCAACCCCTCGTCGGTGCCGCCGCGCGGCAGCCGCATCGAGGTCAGCTACGGCACTGCCTGCTATTAAGGAGGGTCGGTCTCCAGACCCTCCCCCTGGCGGGCAAAGCCCGACCAGGGGCCGCCACCCGAGAGCCTCCCTCCGGTCGGCGTGTGCTCGTTCGTTCGTCTCGGCCGACGCGGGCCGAAAACTGGCGCCGTGGCTCCCGCTGGCGCACGCTGGCGGCGGAGGGAGCCATGAGCATGAAGAAGCACACCAAGACCGACCGCGAGCTGTTCGCCGAGGCCCTGCGCCTGTTCGACCGCCCCGAGGAGGAGCTGCACGATCAGCCGCTGCCCGCCGACGTCGACGTTGACGCGTTCGTGGAGGCGGTGTTCGGCAACGCGACCATGCCGCCGCAGTAGTCAGGGCAGGGGCGTGATGGCGAGGTCGTCGTAGAAGACCTCGCTCTCCCACGAAGTGAACGCGAGCCGGTTGTTGCGAGGCCCGTACAGCGGCGCCGGGTCGGCGTAGGCGAGCACGCGCTCGCCGTCGATGAACAGCTCGAGCGTCTTGCCGTCGGTGCGCTGCACCGTCCAGCGGTAGCGGCGGCCCTGCTCCCACTTCTTGCGCAGCTCCGCGCGCCCGCGCTCGTGCTCGCCGAGCCGCGCGATAGCGGTGATCGTGTTCTGCCAGCCGCCGAGGATGACGATGTAGCCCGACTCGTGGCGCAGGCCGTCGCCGAAGATCTCGATCTTGGTGTCGACGGCGGGCGAGCGCGACCAGGCGGTGAACTCGACGCGCGTGTTCCGGGCCAGCGGCACGTCGATCCACAGGGGCTGGTTGTGATCGCCCACGCTCGCGAGCGCGCCGTCGACGACGCGCCACGAGCCGGCGGCGCGATAGTGGGCGCCCAGGCTGTCGCGCGCGAAGTCATCGGCGAACGGCGCCGGTGCGCCTTCATCTGCGGTGCGCGGGCAGGCGCCGAGCCCCGCCGTCAATGCCATGAGCACTCCGCAGGCAGCACGCATCCTCAGCCCTCTCCTCGGCGGCGTTGACAGCCGCGCGCCATCGTTCCACGCGAGCGGCGTGAGCGACAAGCCTCGCACCGTCCGTGCGTTGCTCGCGGCGACCACGCCGTGGCTGGCGGCGCGCGGCATCGAGGGTGCACGCACCGACGCCGAGATCCTCATCGCGCACGCGCTCGGCCTGCGTCGCCTCGATCTCTACCTCGATCTCGACCGACCCCTCGATGACGACGAGCTGGCCCGCGCGCGCGCGCTGGTGGCGCGGCGCGGCAAGCGCGAGCCGGTGGCGTACCTGGTGGGCACGCGCGAGCTGTGGGGCCTCGCCTTCACCGTGACCCCCGACGTGCTCGTGCCGCGCCCCGAGACGGAGCTCCTGGTGGAGCTTGCGTTGGCGCGCTTGGCACCTGACGTCTCGGGCACCATCGTCGATGCGTGCACGGGCACCGGCTGCGTCGCCATCGCCGTGCTGCACGAGCGGCCGGGGCTGCGCGCGGTCGCCACCGACCTCTCGAGCGCGGCGTGCGCGGTCGCTCGCAGCAACGCCGAGCGTCACGGCGTGGCCGCTCGGCTCGACGTGCGCACCGGCGACCTGCTGGCGCCGTGCGCGGAGCTCCGCGACGTGCTGGCCGTCGTCGCCAACCCGCCGTACGTGAAGGGCGTCGAGCGCGCGACCCTGGCGCCCGAGCTGTCGTTCGAGCCGGCGCTGGCGCTCTTCGGCGAGGGTGACGACGGCCTCGGCCACCACCGCCGCCTGCTCGTCGAGGCACGGCCCCTCCTCGGCGTCGGCGGGTTCCTCGCGTGTGAGCTCGGCGCCACGCAGGGCGAGCAGGTGTGCGCGTTGCCCCACGAGGGGTTCGCGGGAGCGGTTGTCTCGAAGGATCTCGCCGGCCACCCGCGAGTGGCGTGCTGGGCTCGGACCTGAGAGCTTCGCAGGGGAAGAGCAAGGAGGTTCCATGCGCGTCGGCGACGTGGTGGTGGCGCACGGAGTCGCCAAGCGCGACGACGTCGAGAGCGCGGCGGCCGACGCGAAGCGGCAAGGGCGGCGCATTGGCGACGTGCTGGTCGAGCGCCGGCTCCTCGACGAGCGCGAGCTGTACCGCGCCCTGGCCGAGCGCTGGGGGCTCGCCTTCGCCGACGCCGACGCGCTGTTCGTGCGCGTGGATCCGAGCATCGCCACCGTGTTGCCGCGCCGCTTCGTCGAGAACGTTCAAGCGCTGCCGCTGTGCACCCAGGGCGGCAAGGTGCTCTTGGCCACCGCTGACCCCACCATCGACGCCATGGCCATCGAGCGCGCGCTCGGCACGCACGCCGTCGACTTGGTGGTGGTCACGCCCACCGACCTGACGCGCCTGCGCACAGCGGTGGAGCTCGGGCAACTGCAACCCCTCGAGAAGGTGCCCGACGAGCAGCGCGGCACCGATCTGTTGGATCAGCAGCGCTTCAGCGCCGAGCTGGTGGCGATCTTCGACGCCATGCTCGTCGACGCCATCGCGCAACGCGCCAGCGACCTGCACCTCGAGATCTACGGCGAGCACGCGCGCGTGCGCTTCCGCATCGACGGCGACCTGCACGACGCGCCCCGCTACCAGCTCGGCAAACAACAGCTCGCGGGCATCATCAACGTGCTCAAGGTCAGCTCCGACCTCGACATCGCCGAGCATCGCCTGCCGCAGGGCGGGCGCTTCACGGCGCGCGCCAAGGGCCGCGTGTTCGACCTGCGCGTGCAGACCCAACCGTCGTTGCACGGCGAGCACGCGGTGGTTCGTCTGTTGCCGCAGCACGAGCAGCTCCTCGAGATCGCGGACCTCGGCTTCCCGCGCGAGCTGGCCGAGCGTTACGCGCGGCTGCTGCGCATCCCCGCGGGGCTGGTGTTGGTGGTGGGCCCCACGGGCTCGGGCAAATCGACCACGCTCTACGCTGCGCTGCAGGTGCTGGCGCACGACCAGACGCGCAAGGTCATCACGGTCGAGGACCCCATCGAGTACGCGCTCGACGGCATCCAGCAGGTGGCGGCGCGCGCCGAGCTCGGGTTTGGCTTCGCGCAAGCCATGCGCGCGTTCGTGCGCGAAGATCCCGACGTCATTCTGGTGGGCGAGATCCGCGACGCCGAGACCGCGCTCGAGGCGATCCGCGCGTCGCAAACCGGCCACCTGGTGCTGTCGACGCTGCACTGCAACGACGCGGTCGACGCGGTGCAGCGCCTGCGCGACCTCGGCATGCACAAGAACTCCATCGCCTCCGAGCTGTTCGCCGTGGTGGCCCAGCGCTTGGCCAAGCGCATCTGCCCGGGGTGCCGCGCCGAGGTCGAGCCCAAGCGTGAGCTGGCCGCCGAGGTCTTCCCGCACGGCATCCCCGCGGGATTCCGGTTCTACGCCGGCAAGGGCTGCGGGCGCTGCGGCGGGTTGGGCGCCCTCGGGCGCATCGCCGTCGTCGAGTTCCTGCCCACGGGCCCCGAGATGCGCCGCGCCATCGCGCGCGACATTCCGCTCGATGATCTGCGCGCCGAGGCGCTGCGCTCGGGCCTGGTACCCATGCGCGAACACGCCTTGGCGCTCGTCGACGAGGGCGTCATCGCCTTCGACGAGCTGCCCTGGCTGTTGCCGCCCGAGCGGCTCGCGCCCGACGACGGCTGAGGTTCAGCGAGGCGCGGTGCGCTCGGCCACGGGGCCGCGCTGCCGCTGCCGCGCCACGGCCAACAGCTGGAGCACCTCGTCGTCGTCGGTCTGGGCGAAGTCGTCGTAGTGCGCGCCCACGCTCATCAGGTGCAGGGGCGCATGGGGGCACACGATCTCGTCGCAGAAGGGGGCGCATGCCGCCAGCCCCTCGCGCGACCCGACCGGCACGGCCAGCACGATGCGCTCAGCGCCCGCGCGCCGCAATGATCGCAGGGCCGCGCGCGCGGTGACGCCGTTGGCGACGCCGTCGTCGACCACCACCACCGTGCGGCCTGCCACCCGCGGCGCCGGGCGGCCGTCGCGGAGGCGCTGGGCGCGCGACGCGACCTCGGCTCGCTTGGCGGCGATTACCGGCGCGAGCAGCTCCTCGTCCGCGCCCACGGCGTCGAGCAGCTCGGGCTCGAGCACCACCTCGCCGCCCTCGGCCACGGCGCCGATGCCGAGCTCCTCGTGGCCGGGGGCGCCGATCTTCCGCGCCACCCACACGTCGAGGGGGGCGCCGAGCGCGCGCGCCACCTCGTTGGCCACGGGGACCCCGCCGCGCGGCAGCCCAAGCACGAGGGGATCGGTGAGCGGCACGGCGCGCAGCGCGCGCGCAAGCTGGCGCCCTGCGTCGACGCGATCCTGATACATGGGTCCCTCCGTTCTCTCTACTGTACACACGGCGCCCAGCGCGACGAGGGTGGCGGCGCGGCGCCCATCGCGCGACGCCGGTCGGTTTCGCGTTGGGTGAGATCGCCCGCCGGCGCTTGAGCGGCACCTCGCGATCGCAGGAGACTGCCCCCGTGGGCCTGTCCGCCACCGTCCTCGACTACGGCGCCGCGCGCACCCGGCGACTGGTGGCCGCGCTGCGCGCCGTCGGCGTCGACGCCAAGGTCGCCGACACCACGCTCGCCGCCCGCAGCGCCGACGTGCTCGTGGTCCCCGACGGCGACGACGACGACGCGGCGCTGGCGCGCGCGCCGTCCGCGGGCGTGCGCGACGCCATCGCCGAGTTCGCGCTCACGGGCCGGCCGCTGCTCGCCATCGGCTTCGGCGTCTCGCTCTTGCTCGAGGGGCCGGTACGCGCCGGTGGTCCCCCGGGGCTCGGCCTCTTTCACGCGCCCGTGCAGCGCTTCGACCCGCGCCTGACCGACGAGGGTGAGCGTCCGCTCCTGTCGCCCCACGTGGGCTTCGCGCTCGTGGTGGGCCTGGATCGCCACCCGGTGCTGGCCGGCCTGGTTCCCAAGGGCGCGCCGGGCGCGTGGTTCGCGTTCCGCCATCGGCTGTGCGCGCCCGCGCGCGTGCCGCAAGCCAACGTGGCGGTGTGCCATCACGGCGTGCCGTTCGCCGGCGCGCTGTGGAAAGACGCCATCCTCGCGGTGCAGTTCCTCCCTGAACACTCGGGGCGCGCGGGCCTCGAGCTGCTGCGCGCGTTCACCCAGCCGCGCGCCGCCACGCCGCCCGTAGTCGAGGGGCGCGCCACGTGACGCTGGCCAAGCGCATCTGCTCCATGGTGCTCGTCGACGACACCGGCCGCCCGCGCCAGCGGCTCGAGAAGGGCGGCCTG
>CAZONM010000096.1:0-15647 GCA_964580865.1 uncultured Myxococcales bacterium
GCCGCCGAACACCGACGAAGCCGGCGCCGCGGGCGCGGCCGCGGGGGCCACCGGCGGCGCAGCCGCCAGCGCCACCAGCGCCAGCACCACAGCACCGACGTGGCTCAATGGACCTTCGCGGGCTGCTCGTCTTCGTCGGGCGTCTGCCGACGGCGCTTGAGCGACGACTCGTCGAACACGTCCGCCGGCGTCACCTCCGAGAGCCGCTTGAACAGCGCCTCGGGATCTTCCACCGCGAGCGCGAGGCGCAGCACCTCGTCGACGTGCTCGACCGCGACGAAGCGCAGCTTCTTGCGCACCGCCTCAGGGATGTCGGCCAGGTCGCCCTCGTTGTCTTTCGGGTAGATGACGGTGCGGCAGCCGGCGCGGTGCGCGGCCAGCGACTTCTCCTTGAGCCCGCCGATGGCCATGACGCGCCCGCGCAGCGTGATCTCGCCCGTCATGGCGATGTCGTGCCGTACGGCGACGCGCGTGAGCGCCGACACCAGCGAGGTGGCGATGGTGACGCCCGCCGAGGGGCCGTCCTTGGGCGTCGCGCCCTCGGGCACGTGGATGTGCACGTCGATGCGCTCGTAGAAGTCGGGGCTGAGCCCGAGCTGGCGCGCGCGCGAGCGCACGTAGCTCATGGCCGCCTGGGCGCTCTCCTGCATGACGTCGCCGAGCTTGCCGGTGGTGACCAGCTTTCCGCGGCCCGGCGTCACGCTCACCTCGGTCATCAGCATCTCGCCGCCCACGGGCGTCCACGCGAGGCCGTTGGTGACGCCGACCTGATCGTGGCTGTCCTTGTCGTGACGACGGAACTTCTCGGTGCCGAGGTACTCGCGCACCTTGGCGGGCGTCACGCGCAAGGTCTCGCCCTCGATGCGCGCGCGCAGCGCGGCCTTCTTCCCGTCGACGGCCACGGCCTCGCCGTCGGCCACCGGCGGCCCTTCGTCGGTGTCGTCGGTCTCGGGGTGCGCGCTGGCGCCGCGGCCGGGCAAGGGTGGCGGCGCGCCCGTGGTGCGCTCGGCGACGGCGACGGGCTCCTTGGCGTCGGCCGGCGCGGCGGCGGGCGGCGCAGCGGCGGGCGCGCCACCGGTGGCCTCGCCCACGCGCTTGAGCAATTCGATGGCGGCCTTGCGGCAACAGGTGCCGATCTCGCGCTCGAGGCCGCGCACGCCGCTCTCGCGCGTGTAGCTGTTGATGAGCTTGCGCACGGCGGCGTCGTCGAACGCCACCTTGGCGCCGCCGGTCTGCGCGCCGCGCGTGGCCACCGCGGCCTCGTTCTTCTCGAAGCTCGCGAGGCCGTTGCCCTCGAGCTGCTTGGGCACCAGGTACTGCTTGGCGATGGCCAACTTCTCGAGGTCCGTGTAGCCGGACAGGCGAATGATCTCGAGGCGATCCTGCAGCGGCCCGGAGATGCCCTGCAGCGAGTTGGCCGTGCAGATGAACAGCACCTTCGACAGGTCGTAGTCGAGGTCGAGGTAGTGGTCGACGAACGCGTGGTTCTGCTCGGGGTCGAGCACTTCGAGCAGCGCCGCCGCGGGGTCGCCGCGGAAGTCGGTCGACATCTTGTCGATCTCGTCGAGCAACAGCACCGGGTTCGACGTGCCGGCGCGCTTGAAGCTCGCGATGATCTTGCCGGGCAGCGCGCCGATGTACGTGCGCCGGTGGCCGCGGATCTCGGCCTCGTCGCGCACGCCGCCGAGCGACAGGCGCACGAATTCGCGACCGGTGGCGCGCGCGATGCTCTTCGCCAAGGACGTCTTGCCCACGCCGGGGGGGCCCACGAGGCACAGGATGGGGCCCTTGATGCGATCCACGAGCTTCTGCACCGCCAGGTGCTCGAGGATGCGCTCCTTGATCTTCTCGAGGCCGTAGTGGTCCTCGTCGAGGATCTTCTCGGCCGTGCCGATGTCGATGGGATCGTCGCTGTAGTGCTTCCACGGCAACATCGCCACCCAATCGAGGTAGCTGCGCACCACCGTGGCCTCGGCCGACATCATCGACATCATGCGCAGCTTCTTCAGCTCGCGCTGCACGCGCTCGCGCGCCTCGGCCGTGAGCGGCTTCTTCTTGAGGCGCTCCTCGAGGTCGTTGAGCTCGTTCTTGAACTCGTCTTGCAGATCCTCGGGGCCGCCCTGCTGCGGCGGCGGCGGCGCGCCCTCGGGGCGGGCCTGCTCGCGCTGACCCTGCTCGGGCCGCTTGGTGAAGCGCCCGCGCACCTTGCGCTGCATGCGCACCACTTCGCACTCTTGATCGATGAGCTCCACCAGGCGCTTGATGCGGGCCTCGACGCTCATCTCCTCGAGGAGCGCCTGCTTGTCTTGCGGCCGGATGGGCACATAGCCAGCGATGACGTCGCAGCGGCGCCCCGGGTGCGTGATCTCGGCGACGTTCTTCGACACCTCGGGCTGCAGGCGCTTGGACAGGCGGGTGAACTCCTCGAAGCTCCCCTGCAGGCGGCCCATGAGCTCGGGCACGGCGGCGGCGTCGGGCAGCACCTCCAGGTCGGCGACGCGCTCGACCTCGACGACGAAGGGCTCGACGCCGCTCCCCTGGGGGAAGCCGCCGGGCAGCTCGCTGGCCGGCGCGAAGCGCTTGATGCGCGCGCGCTCCTCGCCCGCCACCAGCACCTTCATCATCGAGTTCTGCAGCGGCAGCAGCGTCTTCACGACGCCGATGGCGCACACCGCGTGGATGTCCTCGGCGCCCGGCTCCTCGGTGCGCGCGGTGCGCTGCGCCGACAGCACGATGCGCCGCTCGGTACCCGGAGCGGTGGCGCGGATCGCGGTCTCGAGCGCCGAGACGGAGCGCGGGCGGCCGACGAACAGCGCTTGCAGCGACTCGGGGAAGACCACGATGTCGCGCAGCGGGAGCAGCGGAAGAATCAGGGTTTCGGCCATGCCGTCCTCGTCGCCCATCATGGCGACGGTCCGGCCGCGGCGCAAGCGCGACCGGAGGTGCGACACCGACAAAGCGGCGCCTTGATCCGCAGGGCGACGGTAGCGGTAGCCTCGGCGCCGGTGGAGCACCCTGCCTACATCGCGCGCGGCATGGCCTGCGGCGGCGTTCCGTGACCGCGCAGCAGCCCCCAGTGCCGCTCACCCGGGGCGAGCGCCTGGTGGTTGGCACCTGCCTGATCGTGTGCGCCGTCACCATCGTCGCTACCGTCGGCGACGCCTCGTACGCGCTGCACAATGACGGGCCCCAAGCCGTGTTCTCTGGCGAGGTGCACCACCGGTACCACGAGCCCGGGCTCGGCTGGTCCGAGCTGTTCGAGCTGCATACGCCCACCAGCTCGCGCGGCGCCCTCGAGCTGCACCTCGCCGCGCGGGCGCTCGGCGCGGGGCCGGGGCTGGCGCACACCATCGTGCTCGACATCGCGCTGCTCGCGTGGCTGTGCGCGACCTTCGCGCTGGTGCTGCGCCTGTGTCCACGTCGCTGGCCGATGGCGATCGCGGGGCTCGCCACCTCGTTTCAACTCTCCTTTGAGCTTGGCGTGCTGCCGTTCTTCCTCGCCTGCTCGGCAGGCACCGCCATCGTCGCCTTCGAGGTCGGCGCCGCCCGCCCGAGCTTGCTGCGCGACACGACGCTCGCGGCCGCGCTCTACGTGGTGGCCCGCGTCCACGTCCACCCTGCGGCGCTCGCCGGGCTCGTCGTCGTCGCGCTGCGAGCCGCCGGCCCACGGCCGCTGCGCGGTGTCGTCGGCGCGGCCGCCGCCGGTCTCCCGGCACTGACCGTGGCCCTGGCGACGCTCGGCGGGTTCAGCGGCGGCACGTCCGCAGAGCCCGCTCGCTGGGCCACGCTCGACGGCGTCGTGTCCTGGGTTCGCGACTTCCTACCCGGCGACGCGTGGCGGGGCGCCGTCGTGCTCGCCCTGGCGGCAGCGTCGGTCGCGCTCCTCGTGCGTGAGCGGCGAGCGCGGCCGCGCACCGAGCTCGTGCTCGGCGGCGCGGCGGCGGTACTATTGATCGCAGCCGCCGTGGTGCCCGAGGACGTCGGTGGCTGGCAGCTGTTTCGCCCGCGCCTGTTGCCGTTCGCCTTCGTGTTTCTGCTTGCGCTGCTTCCCGTCGAGCGGTGGCCGGTACGGACTCGCATGCTCCTCGCGTGCTCGCTGCTCGCGTTCGGCACCGCCAGCGCCCTGCAGGCGCGCGCCTCCACCGCCCGATGGGAGCGCATCTTTCGTCCGGTCGTCGACGCGCTGCGCGTGGCGCCGAAGCAACCTCGCACGTGGGCTGCGCTGGTCACGGTCGTCGACGAGCCCGTGCCACCGACCCGCGTCACTCCGTGGCTGCATGTGGCACAGCTCGCGGCCATCGACCTCGGCGGTCGACCGGCCTACCTGCAAGACGACGAGCCGACGGTCCACACCATCCTGGCGCGAGCCCCGTCGGCAAGCCTGGCCTCGCCGCCGTTCCCGGGACTGTGGCCCAAGGCGTGGGACGCGAGTCTCGACGGCGATCGACACTTCGAGGTGGTGCGGGCCTTCGCCGCGTGGGGCCAGACCGTCGATGGGCTCGTGGTGTACGGGCGGCCTGACGATCGCGATGCCCTGTGGGCTGGTGGTCAGGACGTGACCTTCGCGCTTGACGTCGCCTTCGACCGCACCGTGTACGCAACCGAGAGCGTGGGGTGTGCGCTCGATGTGCTGGTGACCGGACCGTCAGAGCCGCTCACGGTCGCTCTCGGTTTCGTCCCCGGGGCCACCGCGCTCGACGTGGCGCTGGTCGATGGCGACGGCGGCGTCGCGCGCTTCCTCAGGGCGCCGTGCGGCGCCGCCTGGATCGAGCTCGACGGACCGCCCTGTCTCGGCGCGGACGCCGGCGGTCGGCTGCGCTTCGACGTCGACCGCTCGCTGCAACCAGCGGCGCTTCGCTGCGAGCGGTCGTTCGCGCCATGAGCGCCGTCGCGTCAACCGGCGGTGCCGTACCGACGCAGCGCCTGCTCGGTACGCGCGACCAGCAAGCGCCAGGAGTTGGCGTTCCGTGAGGTGATCGTGAACGGCAAGCCCCGGCGAGTCGCCCAGCGCTCGAGCTCGGACCTCGGAAGGTAAGCGACCAGCTGCGGAACCAGGTGGTCGTAGACGATGTGCTCAAGGTAGCGACGCGGGTACTTGCGCAAATGCCGCAGGTAGGCGTCATACCCGAACGTGGTGCCGGTGGGAAACGTGCGCGCGTACACTCCGGCGCCAACAGCGAGCGCAACGGCGGCGACGCGGCTCAGGCCGTACAGCATCGAGTCTGGGAGGCGGGAGGTCACCGCCTCGCGGATCGGCGTCACCACGTCCTCGATCCACTGGTTGTTCTCTTTGCCGTAGACCCACGTGGACAGCACGCCATCGTCGGCGACCAGGTCGAGCAATGACGCGAAGGCACCCTCGGGGTCGGGTGTGTGGTGCACGACGCCGATGGAATAGCAGACGTCGGCGCAGCCCTCGGGGAACGGCGGGTGGAAGATGTCGGCTCTCACCACGTGCACATTCTTCAAGTGCCGCGTGTTCGCGAACGCGGCGTGGACGATGTCGGAATAGTCGAAGCCGATCAACGTGCGCGGCGCATGAGGAACGGACGCCGCGAGCCAGCGACCCATGCCACACCCGGCCTCGATGACGTGGCGCCCCTGGAACAGCTCCGGCGACAACGGCGCAAGCCAATCGCGCAGCAGGTCGTCGTTGAGCGCTGGGTGCGCGAGGATGGCGTCGCTGTACCGCCTCCAGTTGACCGCGAAACCCGCCGTGGTCTGCGCAACCGCGGGCGCGGAGGTGATCGGGACAAAATCGGGGACGCCGTCGACGATCGGGTAGGGAACGTTGCACGCCTCACATCGCAGCGCCCCGGACATGACGTGCGCGTCCTGCGTCCCCGCCGGCAGAAGGGTGAGCCCAGCGCGACAGCCCGGGCAGCGCAGGTGCTCGACGAGTGCCGGCCGCACAGCGTCACACCGGCCGGGGCGTGCGCCCGCTCGGCTCCGTTGCCACGTGATCCTCGCCGCCGACCACGATCAGCGGCGGCTCCTTCTTGAGGATGGCGCGGTCGTTCACCACCACCTCGCGCACACCCTTGTGGCTCGGCACGTCGAACATGACGTCGAGCATGGCGGACTCGAGGATGGAGCGCAGGCCGCGCGCGCCGGTGTTGCGCTTGATGGCCTCGCCGGCCACGGTCTTGAGCGCGTCGTCGGTGAAGCGCAGCTGCACGCCGTCCATCTCGAGCAGCCGCTTGTACTGGCGCGTCAGCGCGTTCTTCGGCTGCGTGAGGATGTTGATGAGCATCTTCTCGTCGAGGTCTTCGAGCGCGGCCACCACGGGCAGGCGGCCGATGAGCTCGGGGATCATGCCGAACTTGAGCAGGTCCTCGGGCTGCGCGAGCTGCAACAGCTCGCCCGTCTTCTTCTTGCCCTTGCCCTGCCCCTGCAGGTCGGCGCCGAAGCCGATGGCCTTCTGGCCGATGCGCTGCTCGATGACCTTCTCGAGGCCGGCGAAGGCGCCGCCGCAGATGAACAGGATCTGCGACGTGTCGACCTGCAGGAATTCTTGCTGCGGGTGCTTGCGGCCGCCCTTGGGCGGCACGTTGCACATGGTGCCCTCGATGATCTTCAAGAGCGCCTGCTGCACGCCCTCGCCGCTGACGTCGCGCGTGATGCTGGGGTTCTCGCCCTTGCGCGCGATCTTGTCGATCTCGTCGACGTACACGATGCCCCGCTGGGCGCGCTCGATGTCGTGATCGGCGGCGTTCAGCAGGTTGACGATGATGTTCTCGACGTCTTCGCCCACGTACCCCGCCTCGGTCAGCGTGGTGGCGTCGGCGATGGTGAACGGCACCTTGAGGATGCGCGCCAGGGTCTGCGCCAGCAGCGTCTTGCCCGAGCCCGTGGGGCCGATGAGCAGGATGTTGCTCTTCTGCAGCTCGACGTCGTCGGTCTCGACCTGGCTGTAGATGCGCTTGTAGTGGTTGTGCACGGCCACCGACAGGATCTTCTTGGCGCGCTCCTGCCCGATGACGTACTCGTCGAGCACGCCCTTGATCTCACTGGGCCGCAGGATGGTCGGCGACGATGAGGTCTCGGCCTCGGCCTCGACCTCTTCCGCGATGATGTCGTTGCACAGGCCGATGCACTCCTCGCAGATGTACACCGAGGGGCCGGCCACGAGCTTCTTGACGTCGCGCTGCGACTTTCCGCAGAACGAGCAGTTGAGCTGGGAGTCGTCGCGCCGCGTCGCCATGAGGGGTCTATAGCCGGGGGTGCGCGGGCGCGCCAGATCGCGTGGCGACGGCGTCGAGCGCGCGCTACCGTGCCGCCGTGTCCCGCCGCGTGCCCGCCGCTCTCGTGCTCGCCCTCGCTACCGCCTGCGTGGCCCCCGGCGGCGACGTCGACGCCGGCGCGCGCGAAGGTGAAGGCGAGGGTGAGGGCGAGGGTGAGGGCGAGGGCGAAGGCGAAGGTGAAGGAGAAGGTGAAGGAGAGGGTGAAGGCGAAGGAGAGGGCGAAGGAGAGGGCGAGGGCGAGCCCCCTCCTTGTGCGGCCGAGCACGTCACGCGTGCACCCCTGGCGCCCGTCGCCGGCGAGGTGTTCTGGCAGCAGATCGGCCTCGGCGGCTTCGCGCTCGGCGAGGCCGCGCTGCTGGTGTTGCCCGATGGCACCCGCGTCCTCGTCGACGTGGGCAACGACAGCCACGACGACGACGTGCTCGACGCCCTGACCGAGCACATCGACGACGGGCGCGTGGACCTGATCGTGCTCACGCACCACCACGCGGATCACGAGGGCGCGCTCACGCAGCTCCTCGGGCAGCTCGAGGTGGGGCGCGTGGTCCATCGGGGCTTCGTCGACGTCACGCCGGCCGCCAACGACACCGTGGTGGCGGAGCTGTGCGCAGCGGTGGAGGGCACGGCGGTTGACGGCGCGCTGTGCACGCGCGCGGCCACGGGCTGCGCGGGCGCGTCGTTCGGTGACGCGCCGGTGGCCTGCGCCACGCCAGTGACGCTGGCGGGTACCGGGGCTTCGACGCTGGAGGTGCTCGCGGTCGACGGCCACGTGAGCGGGCGCGCCTACCAGACCGACGTAGGCGCGCTGCTCGAAGACGACTCCAACGGCGAGAACGCGCGCAGCGTGGTCGCCGTGGTGCGCCACGGGCCCTTCCGTTTGCTGTTCGCCGGCGATCTCACGGGCGGCGGGTCCGACACCGACCCCGTTGAGGCGTACGTCGCAGAGCACCTCGGCGCCGACGTCCTTGGCCTGGGCGTCGACGTGCTGCACCTCTCGCACCACGCGCGCGACACGTCGTCGTCGTCGGTGTGGCTCGACGCGCTCCTGCCTCGCGACGGGCGGCCGCGCAGCGCCATCGCCGGCATCAGCACCGCGCACATCAACTCGCCGCACGCGAGCGTGGTGGACGCCGTGCTCGACGGGCGCCTGCACGGCGGCGGCATGGTCGTCACCACCGTGGCGCCGGGCGGCACCGCCGGCGGCCTCATCGACGCCGAGGGCGGCTCGGTGCGCGTGGCCACCGCCGACGGCGGGGCCACGATCTACGTACAGGCGGTGCGTCCCGACGGCAGCGTCGCCGACACTCTCCGGTCGACGGCGGCGCGCGGCTGCGCCCCCTGACGGTGCGCCTGCCTCAGATGAGCTTCAGCGTCGTGGCCATGGCCACGCCCTTTTGCTGCGACGGGCTCGCACCACCCGGGAAGAGGATGGGGAAGAGCTTGTCGATGGCCTTCTCCGTCTCCTTCTGCTCGGGCGTTTGCCAGATGGCCTTGTCCTGCAGGTCGGGCAGCTCGTGGAAGCGCGGCAGCCCGTTGAGCTGCGCAGCGCCCGACAGGCCGCCCGCCCACCGCTTCTGCTCCGACTCGGTGGAGAACGACTGCATGTTGGTGGGCCGCGCGCTCGACGACGACGACGACCTCGACGAAGAGCCAGGCGCGTTGATGTACTGGTGGTCGATCTCCATCTCCACCATGTACTTGGTCTCGACCTTGCCGGTGACCGGGTGCTTGACGTTGACGAAGTCCACCGACACGTCGATCTCGAGGCCGCCCTGGTGCTTGAGCGTGAAGCGGTGGCGCTCCTGGTTCATGGTGAACGCCACGTGCTTGCCCTGGGCGCCGTTGGGCATGAGCGCGCGCAGCGCCTCGCCGGCCGGGTTGTAGGGCGACGTCTCGGCGCGCAGCCAGTCCTCGAGCTTCTTTCGGTCGACGTTCTTCGACTTGAGTGTGTAGCCGTACTCGATGCGCTTCCTGATGAGGCCGCTCGGCTTCTTCTTCGACGTCGCCGAGATGTCGCCGAGCAAGACGCCCGGGCCAGGCTTCAGGTTGAACACGCCCTCCGCGATCTTGTTGGAGCGGATGCGCTGGATGATGGAGGCCTTCAGCTCATCAGACGTGCCCGAGTACTTGTCCTCAAGCGGCAGCGGGTCGCCCATCTGCACGCCTTTGAGCAGGGTGGCCAGGTGGGTGGCCTCGGTCTTGTTCTTGGCCAAGCCTGCCTTCACCAGCTCGTCGGGGTCGAGGTACTTCTTCATGCGCGCCGACTTCTTGACGTTGCCGGCGGGGGTCTGCTGCCACCAGTGGGTCACCGGCGAGATGCTCCAGCCCTTGCCGAGAGCCTTGTCGGCGGCCACGGGATCGTTGGCGAGCTGGTAGAGGCGCGCGATGGCGAACTCGAGCTCCTCGGCGGAGTGCAGCTCGCCCTTGAGCTCGGTCTCGAGCCGCGACGACACCTTGACCTCGCTGCCGAAGATGCCCGCCGGGGCCGCGTTCTTCACGCTGGCCGGCATCTTGTGCTCGACGTCGAGCGGGAGGTTGGCCCCGCTGCTCTTGCGGCGCGTGGCGGTGACCGTCTGCGTGCGCGTGCCGATGGGCGAGGTGGTGGCGGGCGGGCTTGGCACCTCGAAGACGCCGCCGCGGTTGTAGCCGCCCCAGCAGTGCCCGGTGTCCCACAGCGCGGCCACGGCGAGGTTGGCCCCGGGAACGAGCTTCAGCCCCGGCTTGTACGACTGCAGGAGCTTGTTGATGTCGTCGTACGAGATGCGGAACGTGTGCTCGCCCTCGTACGCGCTCTTGTTGTTGCAGGGCTCCTTGTCCTTCAGGAACGACAGGTTGAGGATGCCCTCGTTGGCGCCGTCTTGGACGCGGCACTGCAGGACGAGCGTCATCTTGTCGTCGTCCTTCTTGCGCGGGCCCGAGTAACTGGTGGCGTGGTGCGTCTTGACCGTGAGCAGGAAGCTGCTGGCGTCATACGGCGCGGAGTCGACGTCGATCTTGCCGCGCGTGTAGCCGCCGCCCGAGGTGCGCGTGCCCACGCTGCTGACGCCCTGGCCCGTGGTGCCCGCCGACGGCACCGTGTTGTACGCGTTGAACGACTTGCCCCCCATGCCGGCGACGTGATGCAGCGGCGGTGCCACGCGGCCGCGGGCCGACGGCGCCGGAGCCTGGCCGGCCCCGGTGGCGCGCGTGGTGCGCGTGGTGCCGCCGGTGGCGGTGGTGCGCGTGGTGGAGGTGGTGGAGCGCGTACGGGTGCGGGATCCAACGACAGGCATACCGCATACTAGCGGCGTGCCGGGCCCTTTGGCGCGATCGCGGCCACACGCCCGGGGCGACCCCCGGCGGCTACCCGAGCGCCGCCAGGAGCGGGTCGAGCGGCGCCTCTTGCTGCAGCTCGGGCAGCACGGTGGCGAGGCGGATCGCGCCCTCCGAATCGACCACGAACCAGGCGCGCGCCAGGTGCCCGCGCAGGGGGGTGTCGGCGATCTGCACCCCCCAGCGCGCGCCGAAGTCGGTGCCGAGGGCTGACAGCAGCGCCGGGCCGTCGAGCGCCTCGAAGGCCTGGAAGCGCGCCAGCGCGTACGGCGAGTCGGCGCTCACGATCACCAACCCCACGTCGTCCTTGCCGTCGAGCGCGCGATGCAGGTTGCGCACCGCTTGGGCGCCCTCGGGGGCGTCGACGGAGTGAACGGTGGCGATGACCACGCGCCGATCGTGGAAGTCATCGAGCGTGACGGCGCTCAGATCGGGCGCCGACAGCTCGAAGGCGGGTGCGTTGGCGCCGACGTTCGGCAGGGAACCGGCGAGCTTGAGATCGGAGCCGCGGAAGTTGACGGTGGTCATGGGCGGGTTCTACCGCGAATCGCCGCCGCGCGTCCCGCCGCGCGCGCTCACCTGAGCACAAGAACGACGAGGCCCGCCGTAGGGCGGGCCTCGTGCGAAGGGCGCGGCGCGGGAGCGCCGCCCCTGCGACGTCGCGAGATCAAGACAGGTGCTTGGCCACCAGCTTGGTCATCTCGAACATGTTGACGGTGCCCTTCTTGAACACCGCCTTGAGCTTGTCGTCGGCGTTGATGTTGCGGCGGTTCTGCGAGTCCTGCAGGCCGTTCTTGCGGATGTAGGCCCACAGACGCTTGGTGATCTCGGTGCGCGGCATCGCGTTGCTGCCGACGACCGCGGCGAGCTCGGCGCTCGGCGTGACCGCCTTCATGAACGCGGCGTTCGGCTTGCGCTTGGTCTTGGCCTTCTTCGGGGCCTTCTTTGCCGCCTTCTTCGCGGGCTTCTTCGCGGCCTTCTTCGCCGCCTTCTTTGCTGCCTTCTTCTTCTTTGCTGCCATGTGGCTGCCTCCAGTCGTGTTCGGACCGTCAGACTCGAAAACTGCGGCGCTGGCCGCGGGAGGGGTGAGCCTGCACGAAAAGGCGGGTGTTCGTCTATGCGGTCCGTGCATTTCCTGCGCAGAAAGCCCACACCGGACTGTCCGGACCCTGGCGGGCGGGAGCAGCGGCGCCGCGGTCGGCGCTAGTCTTGGGCCATGTCGCTCTCGCCACGCGCCCTTTCCCCGCTCCTCGCCCTCGCCGCCGCCGCCTTGGCCGCCTGCCCGCCCGAGCCGCCGACGGAGCAGCCCCTGCGCATCGTCCCCGCGACGCTCGACCTGGGCGCCGTGCTCTTGGGCGTGCCCACCAGCGGCACCGTGTCGATCATCAACGACGGCGCCGAGGCGTGGAGCCCGAGCGGCGCGCCCACCATTGGGGGCGCCGACGCCGACGCCTTCGCCGTCACCGAGCCGTGCGCGCTCCCGCTGGCGCCGGGCGCCATGTGCACCATCACCGTCACCGTGACCGCCACCGACCCGCACCTGCACCTGGCGGAGCTCGCTATCCCGAGCGACCCGGCGCGCGTGGTGTCGCTGACCGCCACCGTGCGAGGCGTCCGTTTCGACCCCGTCACCGTCGACTTCGGCAACGTGCGGCCCGGCACCAGCGCGGCGGCGTCGGTGACGATGGAGAACGTCGGTGATGACGTGGTGGACGTGCCGCTGTCCATCGACGGCGCCGGCTTCACCCTGAGCGGCGGCGCGCGCGTGCTGACGGTAGGCGCCGGCGCGTCGGAGGTGCTCGATCTGTCGTTCACGCCGAGCGCGGTGGGCGCCGTCGCGGGGTCGTTGGTGGCCGACCTCTGCGACGACGAGGGGTGCGACCCCAGCGTGGCGCTCACCGGCACGGGGGCCGTGCCCGCACTCAGCCTTTCGCCCACCTCGGTGGACTTCGGCGACGTCGCCGCCGGCAGCAGCGCCGACGCCGTGGTGACCCTGCAGAACGGCGGCGGCGCCCCGCTCACCGTCAGCGCGTTCGCGCTCGACGATCCTTCCGCCTTCGTGAGCGTCGCGCAGGCCCCGTCGCTGCCGGCGGTCATCGCGCCCGGCGCCAGCGCCAGCGTGACCGTGCGCTACGCGCCCACGCAGGGGCTGGCGGGACTCGACGCCGAGCTCATCGTCACCAGCGACGATCCCGCGGCGGCGACCGCCACCGTGCCCATCACCGGCGTCACCTCGGGCCCAGGGCTCTTGGCCAGCCCCGTGGCCCTCGCCTTCGGCGCCATCGACGAGGGTGAGTCGGCGGAGCTCGACGTCACGCTGCGCTCGTCGGGCACCAGCGCGGCGCAGATCGACGCCCTCGCGCTCGACGCCGGCGCCGACTTCGCCATCGTGAGCGCGCTGCCGAGCCTGCCGGTGACCCTGGCCGTTGACGACACCCTGACCGTGCGCGTGCGCGCCAGCGCCGAGGCCGACGACCTGGTGGGCCGGAGCGACACCCTGCGCGTCACGATCCAGGGCGCCGGCGACCGCACCGTGCCGCTCTCCTTCACCGGCGGCGCGAGCGGCTGCGTCCCCACGGTGGCGCAGAGCTTCGTCGACATCTCGAACGTCGCGCTCGGCACCACCGAGAGCGCCGACTACGTCATCCGCAACACGGGCACCGCGCCCTGCGTGCTCGTGTCGGCGGTGCCGGCGCCCGACCTGGCCTTCTCTCCAGAGATCACGTTCGATGCATCGGGCCTCGCGACCATCGCGCCGGGCGGCGCCGGCCTGATCACGTTCACCGCCACCCTCACGACCCAGGGCTCGGTGGCCGGCAGCGTCGACGTCGCGTTCGCAAACGTGGCGCCCCTGCGTGTGAGCGCGTTCGCCGCCGGCGTGCCCCGGACCATGGTGAGCGAGGTGGACGCCGTCGACCTCGGCAGCCTGCCCGCGGGCTGCGTCTTCGGCCAACAGCCCATCGTGCTCACCAACACCGGCGGCGCCGACGCCATCATCAACGCCGTCGACATCGAACCCGCGGGCTCGCCCTTCGTCGTCCTCGACGGGCCGAGCCCGCTGCCGGCGGGCGTGCCCGCGGGCAAGAAGGAGGTGATCACCGTGGGCCGCGTGGCCGCCCCCGAGGGCAGCTACCAGGGCACGCTGGTGGTGCGCGGCAACGCCAACGTGGTGCGCGTGCCGCTGGCGGTCGAGGTGACGCCGCAGGGCTCGGCCATCACGCAGCGCTACGTGGCGCCGAGCGCCGCCATGCTCGACATCCTCTTCGTCATCGACAACTCGGGCTCGATGGACGACGATCAAGAGGAGCTCGCCACCAACTTCCCCGCCTTCATGGCGCAGCCGCAGTTCAACGACGGCAGCATCGACCTGCACCTGGGCGTCACCACCACCGACTGCGACACCGGCGCGCAGGGGCGCCTGGTGGGCACGCCGCTCGTCGTCACCAGCGACACCCCGAACATGGCCGCGGAATTCGCCGCCAATGCACGCGTGGGCACCAACGGCAGCGGCGACGAGAAGGGCCTGCTGGCCATGGAGCTGGCGCTGAGCCCGCCCAACGTGCCGGGCTACAACGACGTCTTCTATCGGCCCGAGGCGGCGCTCGCCGTGGTCGTCGTGTCCGACGAGCCGGACTCGAGCCCCGACGCCGTGCAGCACTACATCGACTTCTTGCGTGCCGTGAAAGGCGGAGGGTTGGCGGAGGATCTCGTGGCCTTCTCGGCCGTGCTCGACTCGACCTATGGCACGGAGTACCAGGCGGTCGTCGCGGCGTTCGGCGGCATGGCGCTCGACATCGACACCGCGTGGGGTCCGTCGCTCGGCACGCTGGCCGACGGGCTCGCCGACCTGCCGCAGATCTTCCGCCTGGGCGACGTGCCCACCGCCGGCGTCGCCGTGACCGTCGACGGCGTCGCCGACGGCACCGTGCAGCTCGACGCGCCCAACAAGATGTTCGCGCTCACCACCAAGGCGCCGGTGGGGTCGCTCGTCGATGTCACCTACCACGGCGCCTGCTCGCCCTGACGCCGGGTCAACGGTCGAGCAGCACGCGGTTCTTCGCGCCGCTCATGGCGCGCGGCGTGGGCTGGCGATAGCCCGGGCGCACCCACTTGGCCCAGCGCACGCGGCCGCGCTCGACCAGCTCGACGACGACGCCCTCGCTGGCGCCGCCCCACGCCGACCTTCGACAGAACGACGCCAAGGGGCGCCTGCCGATGACGCCCGTGTACAGCGGCTCCACCACGGGCAGACCGGCCGCGCGCAGGCGCGCGAGCGCTGCGGGGCGCGGCACCAGGTGGCCCGCGGGGTCGCGCATGCCATAGAGGAGCGCGGCCGAGGGCAAGCGCTCGTACGCCACCTCGAGCCGGTGCCACAGCCACTCGCCGTAGAGGTGCGCGCCGTCCTCCACCAGCGGTAGCAGCTCGCGCTCGCGCTGTCGCACCCACAGATCGGCGGCGCGCAAGACGCGGCCACCAAGCGCCGGCAGCCAGTCGGCCTTGAGCCCGGCGCGCACCTCGCCGTCGGGGGACAGGCGCACGGTGAGCGAGATGCCGTCGGTCTTCTCGCTCACCACCACGGGGCGCGTGAAGAAGGGCGCGGCCTCGTCGGCGGTGAGCGCCAGGTCGTCGTCGCCCACCTTGCTGCCCGGCAGGTGCGGGATGCGCGGGATGGTGCCCCTCACGCGCGCCTCCCCAGGAGGCGCCGCGCCAGGCGCTCGGCCAGCGCGTCGACGTCGGCGCTCGCCTGGACGCGCACGGCGCCCTTCGGCACCACGGCGGGTGCCACGGCGCGCGTGCGGTCGGCGCGATCGCGCGCGCGCATGGCGGCGGCCAGGCGCTTGCCCTCGCCGCCGGCGCGGCCGCGCACCAGGGACGCCCGCGTCGCCTCGTCGATGTCGACGTAGAACGAGGCCACGGCATCGGGGCGCAGCACGGTCTTCACGTCGCGCCCCTCGATGACGGCGGCGCGCACGGTGACGGCGGCGGCCAGCACGGGGCCGAGCGCGGTGCGCACCTCGGGCACGCGCGCCCAGGCGGCGACGCGCTCTTCCTCGAGGAGCGCGTCGAGCGCGGCGAACAGCGCGTCGCCGG
>CAZONM010000097.1:0-15469 GCA_964580865.1 uncultured Myxococcales bacterium
GCCGAGCGGCTCGAGGGCGCCGGCGCGCTCGCGCAGCAGGTGCACGGGGGCGTGCACGTCGGCGGCCAGGAGCGCGCCGAGGATGGTCTCGCGCCGTAGCTCGTCGGCCACCGCGCCGTCGGCGGGCAGGCCGCGCAGCACCACCACCACGTCGGCGCCGCGGGAGCTCGCGTCGACCTGCATCGTGCTCGGGAACGACGGCGTCCCCGAAAGCGCGCGCACTACGGCTTCGACCTGGTCGGCCACCGGCGCCGCGCGCGCGCTCACGCCGGCGACGCCGGCGAGCACGAGCGCCATCAAGGCGCGCAGGTGATCTCCACGAACTCGTAGATGTAGCTCTCGGCGTCGCTCACCTCGGAGATGAAGCAACCGCTGCCGCCGGCCACGCCGGTGCCCGGGTCCGGGGTGCCGAGCGCCGAGGCGCGCACCATCCACGACGACGCCTGCGACGAGTCGCCGTCGGGCGCGATGCGCAGCAGGTTCTGATCGGCGTCGATGGCGATGGTGGGGCCGTCGATGACCGCGCCGCTGCCATCCTTGAGCGTGTAGGTCTCGTCGCCGTTGAGCTGCGGGCAGCGGTTGCCGCTGTTGAGCACGACGGCGTTCGACGGCAACGTGAGGCTCCAGCCGGTGGAGGCAAAGGCGCTCGCTGTCGCGTTGCGCACGACAAGGAGCGTGCCGCCCACCGGCACCACGGTGTCAGAGGGAAAGGTGTAGCTCTGGGTCGAGTTGGTCTGCTCGAGCCGCCAGCCCGACAGGTCGACCGTGAAGTTGCTCGGATCGACCACGTCCACGTCGGCGCTGGCCGCGCCGTTCAGGGTCGCGGTGACCTGACCCGCCTGCGCGCTCTCGGCGCCCGTGAACGTGAAGGTCGCGCTCAGCGCGTCGTCGGCGAGATCGAAGGTCGCGGGCGCGGTGCCGAGCTCGGGTGGCGTCAGCGTGATGGTCAGCTCCGCGCCGGGCGGCGCCGGCACGTCGAGGGTCACGGTGAACTGCTGCGCGCCGCCGAACGGGAGCGTCACGTCGGTGGGCGCGATGGCCACCACGTGCGTGGCCGCGTCGGCCGCGATGACGCGCACGGTGGCCGTGAGCGGCGTGTCCGCGCCGAGCTGGGCCGTGATGACGGCGTCGCCCGCGGCGCCGGGCGTCAGGGGCACCACTACCGACGACGCGCCCGAGGGCACGTCGACGCTGGAGGGCACGGCGGCCGTCCCCGGCGCCGACGACGACAGCGCCACGGTGGTGGCGATCGCGGCGACGCGCGTGAGCCGCACCGTCAGCGCCTCGGGGAACGAGGCGCTGCCCGCGGCCGCGGTGGTGCGCAAGAACGACAGCGGCGGATCCAGCGCGCTCAGGCCCGACACGCCGAACACCACGTCGTCGGCGCTGCGGGGCAGCACCTTGAGGTGGTCGTTCTTGAACACGAGCGGGCCGCGCACCGTCGCGAGGTGCTCGCCCAAGGCCGGCAGGGGCGCGAGCAGGAACAGGTAGTCATCGACGCGCAGGCCCGCGCCGGGCGTGGCGTCGGGGGCGTCGATCTCGATCTCGTTGTCGCCGCTGTCGCCGGCGCCCGCCGCCGGGTTGTCGTCGACCACCTCGGCGCCCTGGACGTCCACCAGGCAGCCCTCGAGGCCCGAGCGCGCGCCCTCCGCGGCGACGCTCGCGATGTCGGCGGCGGCGATGACGGCCGCGTCGACGTCGCCGGTGCCGGTGACCGTGAAGGTGGCGCTGCCGAGCTGGATCTGCTGGTAGAACACGCCCGGCGTCGCGCCCGTGATGTCCACGAGGTCGCCCACGGCGGGCTTGGGCGTGCCGGGGTAGTACGTGAAGATGCACGAGTTCTCGACGCCCGCGTAGCCGGCGGCGCCGTCGTCGAGCTGCGCGAAGAAGCCGTTGCCCGCCACGCCGGTCACCACCAGGTTCGGCACCGACACGCGCGGCAGCTGGCCCACCTGGTCCACGGCCGTGGTCTTGATGGCATAGACGCTCATGGGGCAGCCGGCGCCGTTCGGGTTCGCGTCGTTCGGGCACGCGTCGCACAGGTCGCCGACGCCGTCGGTGTCGGTGTCGGCCTGATCGGGGTTGGCGTCGTCCGGGCAGCTGTCGAGCGCGTTGCTGACGCCGTCGCCGTCCTTGTCGTCGGGGTTGAACGTCGTGCACGCGTCGGTGTCGGCGTCGAGCGGGCAGGGGTCGCACAGGTCGCCCACGCCGTCGGTGT
This sequence comes from uncultured Myxococcales bacterium, assembly GCA_964580865.1. GTDB lineage: Bacteria > Myxococcota > UBA727 > UBA727 > VGSZ01 > JACOUT01. The sequence goes on from CAZONM010000097.1 coordinate 2,219, forward strand.
CGGCGTCGCCCTGCGCGCCGGCGTCGAGGGGCCGGATGGGGTTGAACATGGCCGGGCAGTTGTCGCTGCCGTCGGCAACGCCGTCGCCGTCCTGGTCGCTGGCGTTGCCGGTGCCGCTGTATTGCGACGAGCCGTTGATGAGATCGGGGCCCAGCGTGCGCGACGGGACGCAGGTGGGCTCGTCGTCGGGGACGCCGCAGAAGAACAACGGGTAGCCGGCGCCGGCCTGCGCGCCCTGCAGCGCGGCGAGCCCCTCGCCGGTCTCACGCGACATGCACACCCGCTTGTCCTGGCCGCACACGTCGAGCGGGTCGCAGCCCTGCTCGAGCGCCTCCACGACGGCGCCGTTGCCGGCGAGGACGCGCCCGCCCTTCAGCACCAGCGCCACGTCGCCGACCGACGCCTCGACGACCGCCGCGAAGCGCTCGCGCCCGGCCTTGGCGAACACCGCCACGTCGCCCACGTGGCCCGACGCGAGCAGCCCGAGCTTGCCGTCGGCGCCCACGGCGTGCGCGCCGTTGACCGTCACCATGCGCCAGAGCTGCTGCGTGGTGAGCGCCTGGCCCCAGAGCTGGTTCAGGTCGCGCGCGCACTGCAGCTCGCGCAAGAGGTTCATCGAGCCCGACGGGATCCAGTCGGTGCCGAGCGCCACGTTGACGCCGAGGTGGGTGAACAACGGGACGGCCGCGGTGTCGCCGTAGAGCGACACGTTGCTGCGCGGGGACCAGATGAGCGACGCGCCGCGCTCGGCCATGAGCGCCACGTCGAGCGGCGTGAGCCCGATGCCGTGGATGATGGCGGTCTTGTCGGTGATGACGTCGGCGCCACCGCTGGCGTCGGACGACAGGCACAGGAACTCGTTGTGCGCGACCGCGTCGATGCCTTCGGAGATGTGCGGCGCGAACGGCGCGAAGCCGCTCGGCGTCACGATGTCGCCGTAGGCGCAGCCGCTCTCGAGCTGCGTGCCGCTCGAGTCGTCGAGCGGGAAGGTCTCGTAGTCGACGTAGTCGGCGCCGATGGCGCCCATGTCGTCGGGGTCGTCGAGGTTGCGCAACAGCCCGTCGCGCCCGCCCGAGGCCAAGGTCGACGTGGCGCCGCCCAAGATGAAGCGCAGCTCGCCGATGGCCTTCGCTGCCTGGTTCGCGTTGCCCGCCGGCGAGACCTCGGGGTTGCCGCGCTTGCCGCGCCGCCAGTCGTGGCGCTGCTCCCAGCGCAGCATGGCGTCGACACAGTCGGCGCCGCTGCAGTCGTCGCCCGAGGCGCTGTGCGCCGACTGCACCCACGGCTCCGAGCTCATCCACCCCGCGTGGTCGTGGGCGTTGATGAGCCCCGGCGACACCACGGCATCCGGACAGTTGACCAGCGTGCGCCCGCTGTCGCGCGTGACGCAGTCGCAGCCCACGCACGAGATGGTCCCGTCCTCGTCGATGGACACGCCGCCGCCCTCGAAGACCTGGCCGGGCAGGAGCAGGTCGCCCACCACCACCATGCCGCCGGTGCCCGCGGTGACCGCGCACACCGCTGCGCCGGGATCCGCCGCCGGCGCGGTATCGCACGCGACGATCTCGATCTGCTCGCCCTCGCCCTCGCCCTCGCCTTCGCCTTCGCCTTCGCCCTCGCCTTCGCCCGGCGTAGTGCAGCTCGAACACCCAAGAGGCCACGACAACGCCGCAGTGGCGACGACAATGACAAGGCGATGCATACGGACTGCTTTACCAGACGGATCCGAACTGCAAACCCGGATCCAAGCCGATCTCGATGGAAAGCCAGCCACTGGCGCACCGCCCGCCGCGAGCGAAGCGGGCGACGCCCGCGCAGCGAGCAGCAAGCCGCTTCACCCCACGGCCTTCAGTCAAACAGAGGATTCGAACCCCAGCAGAAGGGCGCCTGACGGTCCTGGCCCAACGGCACGTGACGAAGTGCCAAATAGCTGAGGGCCCAGGCCGTCAGGCGCAAGCCTGGGCGACGACCTCGTCGTCGTCGCCCAGGCAACCACACTGCGAGCGAAGCGGGCTACGCCCGCGCAGCGAGCAGCAAGCCGCCGGGAAGTGCGGCGTTCAGTCCAGCCGAACGCACGAACCCCAGCAGAAGGGCGCCTGACGGTCCTGGCCCAACGGTACGCGACGAAGTGCCAGGGAGCTGAAGGCCCAGGCCGTCAGGCGCCAGCGATGCCGACGGCCTTGTCGTCGTCGGCATCGCAATCAAAACTGCACGCCGCCCCACACCTGGAACGTCCACGCGAACTGCGGGTTGCCGAAGCGGGTGAGGTCCACGTCGCCCACCTCGGTGTAGTGCTTGAACGCCGTGAACGGCAGCAGGAAGCCCGTCTGCAGCATCAGGTAGAAGCCGTCCTCGGTGCCGTAGTAGCCGGTGCCGTCGATCTCGAGCCCCATGGGGTTCGACCCCTCCGCCACCGCCGTGGTCGACGACGCGAAGATCGCGTGGCTGTAGATGAGGTCGAGGCGGGCGCCGAGGTTGTCGGTCAGGGTGTAGCCCACGTGCGGCTTCACGTAGAGCGCGTCGGTGACGGTGCCGAGCACCTCGCGGAACAGGATGAGGTCCACCTGGTAGTCGGGGTCGAACTTGAAATTGGTGATGTTGTCGTCGACCTGTGTGCAGTCCACCGTGCTGCCGTCGGTGTCGGTGAGCGCCACCGACGGGTCGCGCGCCAGGCACTCGGAGTACTGCTTGCCGTCGAAGTCGCCGGGCTTCGGCGCCTGGTTCAGCACCGGCCGCAGGCCCCAGCCGAACGCGTCATCGCCGCTGGCGGCGCCGAAGTCGAGGCCGATGGTGAGCTGATCGTTCAAGAGCTTGTAGCTCGACTCCACGGCGCCGCCCAGCTGCGCGATCCACAGCGGCTTGTTGACGATGGCGCCACCTTCGACGACGCGCAGGGCCGGGTCGTAGGTGGCGCCGCTGGCCGTCGACGTGCCCACGATCTGCGCCAGGATGCCGACGAGCTCGCCCTCGATCTTGAGCTTGTCCCACTGGAAGCGCACCCAGCCCGAGCCGATGCCCGCGGTGGCGTTGCGCGCCAGGTATTCCTCGGGCGAGGTCACCGGGTTCGACGTGACCGCCTGGCCGCCGGGCTTCGTGTAGTAGCTCGGGATGTCGTACTGCTGCGTGCGGTACACGGAGAACACGCCGTAGTTGAGCACGAAGCTTCCCGCGCGCAGCTGCTCGGCGATGTCCTCCTCCTTGTCGCGCTTGGCCACCACCAGGATCAGGCTGTGCACGTCGTCGCGCGGATCGAGGTTGAAGCGCTGCCCGCCCTCGCCGGGGTACGCCGACAGCCCCGCGTCGCCGCCCACGCCGGCGCCGCCCGCGCGCCCGAACGGGCCCGACGACGACCACGAGTACGTGGGCACGATGTAGTGCCCGCCGATGCGCGTGGCGAACATGACCTGGTCGGCGTTGTCGCCATAGTCGTTGTCGATCTTGTTGCCGTCGTTGGCGAGGAGCCCGAGGCCAAAGTGCGTCGGCATGCGGCCGAAGCGCAGCTGGCCGAGGGGCGTCATGACCTCGGCCCACAGGCGCTTGATGCGCACGGCGTCGTAGAGCGCGTTGAGGCCCGCCTGGGGCGGGTTCTGCGACGCCGCGAACATCGGTAGGGGCAGCGTGGGGTTGTTCGCGAACCCTGGCAGCGACTCGGGCGTGCTGCCGTAGACCAGGTTATCGAAGACATCCACGGTCGAGCGGATGCGGATGTCCTCCGACACGTTGAGCGTCGGATCGAGGCGCAGGCGCATGTTCATCGTCAACAACGTCTGCGTGTCCTCCTTGGTCATGCTGCACGTGTCGCCCACGTAGTTGGGCGTGGCGCCGTCGCCGCTCTGCACGCAGCCGTCACCGTCGAACGGGCGGTACATCGTGGGCGGCGGCACGCTCGACGTCCCGCGCCCGAGGCCGCCGGCGGCGTTGGGATCGAAGGTGCCGAGGTCGAGGTGCGAGAACAGATCGAAGCGCGTGCGGAAGTAGCCATCGATCTCGAGGAAGTTGAGCGTGGGCTTCACCTCCTCGACCCACTTCTCCTCCTCCCACTCTTGCGCGGCGGCCTTCTGCTGCGCGGCGTCGCGCGCGGCCGCGTCCATCTCGTTTTGCAGCTGCGCCTTGAGCTCGGTCTCGAGCTCGGCCTTGAGCTGCGCCTTGAGCTTGGCGATCTCCTCGGGCGACATGCCGGGCTCCGGCGGCGGCGGCGAAGGCTCGGTGGGCACGGGCTCCGTCGCCGTAGGCAAGGGCGGGACGTCGCCGGGCTTGGCCTCGTCGGGCTTCGGCTCGTCGGCCTTGGCCTCCGCGGCCTTGTCGTCCGCCTTCTTCTTGTCGCCCTTCTTCTCGTCCTTCTTCTCCGCCGGCTTCTTGTCGTCCTTGGCGGGCGCGGCGGGCGCGGCGGCCGGCGGCGGATCTTCGGCGCGCGACGGCGCGGCGCTCGCGAGCAGCAAGCCAATGGATGCGAAAGACACCAGACACGCGCGCATGCAGCCTCCCGACCGGCGAGGCCGGCGGGTTACACCGCATTGCGTCGACCAGCAAGCCGCTCGGTCGCCGACTACGCCTTGCGCTGTTCGCCCGCGGCGAGCAGCGCGCCCAGCACGGCGCGCGCATCGTCGTCGAGGACGCGGACCAGGCAGGTGCGCCGGCCGCTGTGCGTGTGCACCGACCGCACCAGCACGTTGACCGTGGCGGCGACGCCCTCGTCTCCGGCGACGAACGACAGCGCCAAGCGATCACCGCGCTGCACCAGGCGATCGATGGGGACCTGGGCCTCGTCGTGGTCGGCCAGCGCGCGCAGCTCGATGAGGGCCTCGTCGCGCGACGCGAAGCACGCGCGCGCGGGCACCCGCTGCTGCTGTTGGATGCGCGCCTCGAGGTCGACCACGCGGCCTGCCACCACCTCGCGCAAGAGCGCGAGCATGGGGTGCGCTGGGTCGACGAGCTGCGCGAGCACGCCAGCGGACAGGCGGCTGCCGCCGCGCGGCAAGCGCCGGCCCACCACGCGCATGGGCAGCTCGATGGCGCGACCCACGCTGTCGAGACGGATGGCGAGGATGAAGAGCGCGCCCAGCGCCACGGGCAGGCGTGTGGGCACGAAGACCGGCCGCTGCGCGTCGACGTCCGCCACCAGCGCGGCGGGATCACGCACCTCGAGGAACACGCGCCGCTCCGAAACCTCGTCCTGCCCCATCGCGATCCCCCGGGAGATCTACGCCGCAGCGCGGCAATGATCTCTGCACACTCCTCATAGCATCGTTCTCAAAACGTGCACGGGGTCCGTTCGTGTCGTCGGGACGCGCTCGCGGGCGATCGATCGGTTTGACGCGAAGCGTGACCTTCATGTCGTGCCGTGTGGGAGCGATCATGGATCACTGAAACGCTGCCATCGGTCACTGCGATGATGCTAGCGTCCGCGCACTTCTCGGGAGGGGCGCCCGCATGCTGCACGAGGATCGAAAGCTGTTGGCGGCGTATCGCGCGGGCGAGACGTGGGCCTTCGAGATCCTCTACCGCTCCTTCTCCGAGCCCGTGCGCCGCTTCCTCGCCGGCGGCTTCACCTTCGTCAGCCGCGGCAAGACGTGCCGGTATCGCGGCGGCGTTCCAGGCATCGACGCCGACGCCATCGTGCAGGAGACGTTCGCGCGCGCCTTCGCGCCGTCGACGCGCGCCCACTACGACGGCGAGCGTCCGTTCAAGAACTACCTGTTCTCCATCGCCAAGAACCTGGTGCTGCGCGAGCTGGCGCGCAAAGAGCGCGTGGCGCAGATCGATCTCGGCGACGAGGGCACCGAGCTGCTCCGCAGGAAGCGCGCCGACGCGGTGCCCACGCTCAGCTCCGACGAGCGCGACCCCGAGACCTTCCTCGCCGATGGCGAGCTCAAGGTGGTGACCAAGCGCTTCGTGGCTGAGCTCGACGCCGAGGGCCGCACGTTCTTCCTCTACCGCTTCGTGCGCGGCCTCACCCAAGAGGCCACCGCCGACGCCATGAAGACCACGCGCGCGCGCATCAAGCTCCTCGAGAAGCAGCAGCGGCGCGCGTTCCTCGAGATGCTGCGCAAGCACGGCTACTTCGTGGGCTACGCGCCGCGCCCCCGCTGGTCGCGCACCGCCGCCTGAACGCGTCCGCTCAACGCCGTTCGCGCACCCACGCCGCGGCCGCGCGATGGAGCTCGCGGCGCACCTGGAGGATGCGCTCCTTGTGCGCGCGGCTCTCGTGCACGCGGTTCGTCAACAGCACGTACGCGGCGCCCGGCGGCTCGGGGTCCACGAACAGCGACGTGCCGGTGAAGCCCAGGTGCCCCACGGCGCGCGCCGACAGCGCGCCGCCGGTGGTGCCCGTGGGGGTCGCGCGATCGAAGCCGAGGCCGCGCTCGCCGGGCGCGGCGGCGAACGACGCCAGCGTGGCCTCGCCGGGCGCGGTGAGCGCGCGCAGGAAGAAGCGCGCGGCCGCCTCCACGTCGAGGAGCGAACCGAACAGCCCCGCGTGGCCGGCCACGCCGCCCATGGCGAACGCGTTGTCGTCGTGCACTTGCCCGTGGAGCGCGCGCCGGCGCCACGGGCAGCGCTCGGTTGGTGCCACGTTCGGCAGCGCCGGATGGAAGCCGTCGACGTCGAGGCGCACGAAGCGCAGCCCCGTGGGGCCGTAGGCGTGGGCGGCGCGCGCGAACAGCAGGTCCAGCGGATCGCCCAGGCGCTCCTCGAGCCACGCGCCGAGCGCGATGAACCCCAGGTCCGAATAGAGCGTGCGCGCGCCGGGCGCGGCCTCGGGCGCCTCCGCCAGCGCAGCGTCGATCACGGCGCGCGCACCCGCGGGCAGGCCGCACACGCCGGCGCGGCGCGCGGCCTCGAAGAGCGGTCGCCACGCCGGCAGCCCGGCGTCGTGGCGCAGCACGTGCGCCACGGTGACGCCGGGCCAGCGCGCGGGCCACGGCTCGTCGTCGAGCCCCACGCGTCCGTCCTCCACGGCGCGGGCGACAACGAGCGTGGTCGACAGGAGCTTGGTCAAGGACGCCAGGTCCCACACCGTGTTCTCGTCGACGGCGCGGGCGCCCTCGAGGTAGTGCAGGTGGCCGGCCACCGAGGCCGTGCGCCGGCCGTCGCCCGTGATCACCACCGCGGCGGCGCCGGGCGTGGTGCCGTCGCCCACCGCCACCGAGAGCACGCGCTCGATGCTCACGGCAGGTCGCCGAGCAAGGTGAGCGCGCCGCGCCCGCCGCTCGTCGTCAGGCGCGCGGGCACGCCGAGCGGCAGCGCGAAGTTCGGCGCCACGTGCCCCATGGGCAGACCGTGAGCGAACGGTACGCCGGCGGTGGCCAGGCGCTCGGCGAGCACCTCGTGGGCGCTGGGCGCCGGATCGCGCGCGCCGCTGCCCGGGGGCTCGGCGCATTCGGTGAAGTGGCCGGCCACCACCGCGCGCACGCCGTCGAGCGCGCCGGCGTGCAGCAGCTGCGTCAGCATGCGATCGATGCGATAGGGGCGCTCGCCCACCTCCTCGAGCGCGAGGATGCAGCCGCGTAGGCTCGGGAAGCTCGGCGTGCCGAGGAGCGCGCACAGCACACACAGGTTGGCAGCGAAGAGCGGGCCCTCGACGTCGACCAGCGCGTCGCTCACGACCGGGATGGAGGTGCCGCGCGCGCGGCGCTCGAGCACCGCGCGGCAGTGCGCGAAGCTGTCGTCGGGCTCGGCGCCCACCGTGGTGATGAGCGGTCCGTGCACGCAGGGCACGCCACGCCGCCACAGGTGCGCAAACAAGGCGGTGGCGTCGGAGAAGCCGATGACCAGGGGCGGGCGCCCGGCCGGCACCTGCACGCGCGGCAGCAGGCGCGTGAGCCCGTAGCCGCCGCGCGCGAGCCACACCACGTCGACGCCGGCGCAAAGAGCGTCCACCAGGGACGCGCTCCGCTCGTCATCACCCCCGTTCAGATAGGCGTGGCGTCCTTGGACCACGCCATCGGTGTCATCGACCGAGATGCCGGTAGCGCGCAGGCGCGCCACGCCGGCGGCGAGCTTGTCGAGGGGAGGCGGGCTCGAAGGCGCAACGATGCGAACGCGCATCGGCGACCTTCTACCTCCCCCGCGGCGTCAGGCGAAGCGGCGCTTGTGCACGCGCGCCAACACCATGCGCTGCGCCACCGCGGCTGCGAGGGTCTCGTCCTTCAGCTCCGCCAGGGCCGCCTCGTAGAACGCGGCCGCGAGGTCACCGAGGGTCGTGCGAATGGTGTTCTGGGGGCGCTTCATGGTTAGCTCCTTCGCTCACGCCATTCAGATGCACGCGCGAGGCCAACGGTTGCCAGGGCCGTGCGCCGATCACGCGCGCCGCCGGGCCCGCGTCCTGACGCGGACGCGCGGCGCGTCACGGGACCGGCGCCGGCCGTGCGTTCCGTGTCAGCGGCGACGCGGCCGCGTCATTGCTGACACGGTGCGAGCGTGTGCGGTTCGTGACACCGAACCGCGATCGCGGCCTTACGTTCGCCCGTGCCCCATGTGGGGAAACGTGCGCCGGGCGCTACGCGATCGCGTCCTTGAGCGCCGCGATGAAGCCCGCGGGCTGCTCCACCGGCGGCTCGTGGCCGCTGTCCTTCACCACGTGCAGCCGGGCGCCGGCGATGCGCCCGGTGATGGCCTTGCCGCACCGCTCGAGCGGGAAGAGCTTGTCGTGCTCGCCCCAGATGACGGCGGTGGGCACGCGCACGTCGGCGAAGCGGGCCGAGAAGGTCTTGTAGACCTTGGGCGACACCATGCGCGTCAGCGTGGCGTACGCGGCGGCCTTGCCCGGTCGCTCGGCCAGGATGCGCTGCATGTTGTCGACGACCGCGGGGTCGTAGACGTCCTTTCGGTGGTACACGTCCTTGGTCAGGAAATCGTCGAGCGTCTTGCGCGTGCCGCCGAGCGCCATGAACAGCGGCCGCCCGATCAGCGGCGCTTGCAGCACCAGGCCGAGCAGCGGCGGCGGCACCTCGATGCCGGCGGAGTCGATGAGCACCAGGCGGCGCACGCGCTGCGGGTGGCGGGCGGAGAACTCCGTGGCCGCCATGCCGCCCATGGACTGCGCGATGAGGTGGAAGGGGTCGTTGAGCCCCATGGCGTCGGCGAACGCGGCGAGCTGCTCGGCGTAGAACGGCGCGTCGTACGCGACACTCTCGGGGTCGGGCTTGTCGGAGTCGCCGAAGCCCACCAGGTCGAGCGCGTAGAAGTGGAACAGCTCCGCGAGCTCGTTCCATACGCGGCGGTAGAGCGCGTGGCTCGCGATCCAGCCGTGCAGGAGCACGGCGGTGGGCAAGTCGGGCCGGCCGCCCTCGACGTAGCAGACGCGGTGCTTGCCCGCGGTGACGAAGCGCTTCGCGGGCTGCTCGGGCAGGACAGGGGGGCTCATTTGTCGCTCCGACGTCGCGCGAACGCGAACTCCTGGGTGATGTCTTGCGCCAAGCGCTCGAAGGCCGCGGGGCCGAAGAGATAGCGGTACTCCTCGCCGTGCGCGCGCGCCCACGAGAGCACGAACGAGCGCAGCTCCTCGACCTCGACCTTCTCGTCGACGGCGGGGGCGCCCTCCTCGCTGGCGCCCGCCTCGCGCCCGGCGTCGGGGCCCGGCGTCATGGGCAGCTCGAGGCCCCAGGCGGGCACCTCGCTCAGGATGACACGATGCGTCTTCAGCCACTCGAGGATGTGCCGGTGCAGGAGCACGTCGCGGAACGCGAACCAGCGCTTGCGCTCCTCGGGGAAGCGCGACACCACGTCCTTGAAGCGCCGGAATGCGCCCTTGCCGACGATGGAGTCCTGCAGGCGCTCCTTGAGCGGCCCGTGGGTCACCGTCTCGATGAAGCGCTCCATCATGCGGTACTGCTCGCGCGAGGGTACCGGCTCGACCTCGAGCCAGTCGGCGGACGGCAGCCCGCGGGTGGCAGGGTCATAGCTCTCGAGGGCACCGGATCTCCGGTCCAGGAAGGCGCGCACCCCGGGAGCGTGGCTCTCGAACGCGGCCTCGAGCGCAACGAAGTCGATGGCGATCCCCGTCATGCTGCTCCATCCTGCTGCCCGGCCGGCGTGCGAACGGTACTCGCCAAACCGGCGCCCACGCGGCTAGTACGGGGCAGTACGGGGTAGCACGGGAGCTCTCACCGAGAAACCCCGTGCTACCAAAGGCCCGCCGCCCGCCATGAAGCTCGACCGAACCACCGAACTACAGCGCGCGCTCTCGAACGTCGGCCGCGACCCGACGCGCCTGATCGAGCGCGTCGAGCAGGTGCTCGAGCAGACCGGCGCCAGCGCCGCCGAGCTGCGCGCCGCGCTCGACGGCGCCGACCAATTCGCGCCCGACCAGCGCGCCGCCCTCGAGCGCGTGCTCGATCAGCGCCAGGCGCGCACCGTGGAGCCGCCGGGGCCGGGCGCGCGCGCTCATCAGGTGCGCGCCCACCAGCACAAGCCGTGGTTCAAGGCGGTGGCCGACAAGCCCGCGCTGGCGCCGTCGCTCTTCCCCGAGCCCCCGCGCGACATCGAGCTCGCCGGCAGCAAGCTCACGCGCGACGAGCTCGCGCGCCTGTTGCGCGGCGCCGGCTGATCGCGGTCCCTCGTCGCCGCCGCGGCCTGTCAGCGGCCCACGGCGCCCACGGGCGTGCCCGACGCCAGGTCGGGCGGCGGCACGCGCAGGAGGAACGCCAGCGTCGGCGCAAGGTCGCGCGCGTCCACGGCATCGGCATAGCGCCCGCGCTGCACGCCGGGCCCCATCACGAAGAGCGGGACGCGGCGGTCGTACACGTACGGCGTGCCGTGATCGGTGCCGCGCTTCTCGTCGTTCTCGAGGAAGACCACGCGCGGCGCTTGCCGCACGAAGATCGGGGCGTGGCGGCCGGGGTACGCGGCAGCGCGCATGAAGGGCGTCCATGCGTCGGTGTCGGACGGGTCGGCCATGTCGTACACGCGCGCGATGCCGGGCAGCGCCGCGACGTCGGCGCGCACGGCCGCCAGCACGCGCGCGCCGTCGGCGACGTTGAGGTCGGACGTGTCGATGAAGAGCTGCGGCGGCAGGAACGCGAGCACGCGGGTCTTGGCCGCCGCACCTTTCGGCGCCGCGGCATCGGCGGCTCGCTCGGCGGCCGCCTCCACCGCTCGGTACGCCACGATTCCCCCCGGCAACCGCGAGCCCTCGAGGGGCGCGGGCAAGGGGGCCGCGCCGTGGTCGGCGCTCACCACGAGGGCGTAGCCGCGCCGGCCCAGGCGCGCGTCGAGGGCGCGCACGAAGCCGCGCAGCGCCAGGTCGGCGCGGCGCACGGTGTCGAGCGCCTCCAGGCTATCGGGACCGAAGTTGTGCCCGATGTAGTCGGTGGTCGACACGCTCACCACGAGCAGGTCGGGCTCGTCGTCGGCGCCCAGGGCGTGCTCCTCGACGGCCCGCAGAGCCACCGCGAAGACGTCGTCGATGGAGCCGGGCAGCATGCGGTAGAGGCTGCGCTGTTGCTCCTGCGGCAGCGCGCGGTGGTCGTGTGGGAACGTGCGCGTCAGGCCCTTGGCGCTCCCCTCGCCCGGGCGATCGTCGGTGGGCGCGAGCCCTGCGAGCGGCGCCGGGATGGGCAGGGGCGTCCACGGCGGCCCGGCCATGGTGCGCGCCGGCAGCTCGGCGCCGAGCTGGTCGAGCCACCGCGGCTGAGCCTCGACCCAGTAGCGGCCGGTGACGAAGCGACCCTGCTCCACGTCGTACCAGACCGCCAGGTCCGCGGCGCGCCCGCCGGAGAGGATGGCGGCGCGGTCCTTCAAGCTGACGGTGACCACGCGCGCGCGCCCGCCGCTCTCGGCCTTCATGGTGTCACCGAGGGTGGGCGCGGCGAGCTGCAGCGGGCTGCGGCCGGCGCCCTTGGCATCGCCGAACACCGGGTGGCGCGCGTCCTCCACCACGTATTGGCGCTTGCCATCGGCGAACCACTGGTTGGTGATGATGCCATGGACCTCGGGGTTGACGCCCGTGAGGAGCGTGGCGTGGCCCGGTGCCGTCTCGGTGCTCGCGTACGAGTACTGCGCGTCGTAGCGCGCGGCGTCGAGGCCGCCGAAGCCGCCTTGGCCGAACAGCGGCTCGTAGCGATCGAGCTCCACGGGCCGGAGCTGATCGAAGACCACCACCACACCCAGGCGGGTGCGCGCCGCGACGGCGGGCGCGACGAGGCTGGCGGCCGAGAGCACGAGCGTGCACAGCGGGGCGGTTCGCATTGGAGCCAGGATGTCCGACGCGCCCCCGCCGGGTCAAAGAACCGGCAGGAGGCCCTCGCGCGCCAGCGCGGCGCGCGCCTCCGCCGGGCCTTGCGCCTGGTGGGCGCGGATGCCGAGCGCGCGCGCGGCCGCCACGTTGTCGGCGCGATCGTCGATGAAAACGGGGGCTGCGCCCAGGCGCGCGAGCCCGCGACGGAAGAACTCGGGGTCGGGCTTTTGCGCGCCCAGCGCGAACGACACGTGCTCGAGCGGCAGCGGTGGCAGGGCCTGCGCCATGCGCGCCAGGTGGATGGGGTCGGTGTTGCTCCACAGCACCACGCGCAGGCCCGCCGCCAAGCACTCGTCCACCAGCGCGCGGCCGTCGGCGCGCACCTCGACCACGGCGGCCCAGGCGGCGGTCACCGCGGCCTCGTCGCGCCCGAGCGCGCGCGCCGCCGCGGCGGCGAAGGAGGGGCCGTCGAGCGCGCCCACGGTGACCGCGTCGTGGATGCCGTGGGAGAAGAACGCGCGCTCGATGTCAATCAGGGGCACGCCAAGCGCGCGCGCCGCCGCGCCGTGGTCGACGTCGACGATGACGCCGCCGAGATCGAACGCGACGATGGGCGCGGTCACCGGACCTCGAGGGTGCCCACGCGCACCCGATCGTCGCCGTCGTGGGCGGCGCCGTCGCCGCTGGTGAACGGCAGGCGGTCGTCGCCGATGTAGAAGCCGAGCCACACGTCGTACGCGCCACGCGGCGCGTCACGCGGCACGGCGCCCTTCCACTCGTCGGTGATGACCTCGCCCTTCTGCCACAGCGTGGTGGAGTACTTGCCGCGCGCGGGGAAGTGATCGCCGTGGATGCGGTAGGAGCCCTGCTTGGCGTCGATGTGCAGGAACACCTGCCAGTCCTGGTCGAGGCCCGCCAAGGACTCGAAGAAGAAGCGCAGCACGAGCGGGTCGCCGGGCGCGGCCGGTGCCGGCAGATCGGCGCCGTGGATGCGCACGGCGTTGCCGAGCACGGCGTCGACGCGGGCGCGCGGCTGCGGCGCCGTGCGCGACACCACGCCCGCGAGGTCGCGCGGG
>CAZONM010000098.1:0-15440 GCA_964580865.1 uncultured Myxococcales bacterium
GGGCGTCGAGGCGCGCGGCGGCGCGGGCGCCGGCTCGCTCGCAGGGGCTGACACGGGCACGGAGGGCGGCGCCGCCATGGGGATGGGCTCCATCGAGGCCTGCACCGACATGGTCGACATCAGGAGGAAGACCTGGCGGAAGCGCGCCGCGCGCTCCGCCGGCGTGCCTGCCGCTTCGAGCATCTGCGCGATGGTGGCGCGCCCGTTGATGGCGCGCACGAGGCTGTCGCTGCCGCACGCCTCGGTGAGGCGGCCGGCGAAGCTCGACCAGTTCTCGCCCGGGGCCAGCCGCAGCGGCCGCCGTGGGGTGACGTGCGGCTCGATGTCGCGCTCGGTCGCCTTGCGCAGGCCGGCCACGAGCGCGTCGAGCATCGGCACCGACGACGACGGCACGATGGACGTGAAGGCCTCGGTCGGCACCCAGCGGAAGCGCCCGGCCATCGCCACCACGCGCTCGAGCACGCGCGGGATCAGCGCCTTGTACGCCGCGCGTCCCTGGGTGTCGTTGACCCAGCCCTCGCCTTTGAGCACGTCGTACAGCCCGGTCGAGCGCTGCACCGCCATCTCGCACGCCTGCCGGTACGAGTCGGCGTCGATGACGCCGGCGCGCACCAGCTCGACACCAACGTTGAGCTGCGGGTCGGAGTGCTGCGCGAAGGCGCAGCGCCCGCGGTACACGAAGATGCGCGCGCGCTCGCCGCTGGCGCCGAAGAGCTCGAGCGCGCCGGTGTGGTGCTCGCGCTGCGCACGCCACAGGAGGTAGAGGGGCGGACACTCGAGCAGGTTGCCGTCGGCGGGCAGGGCCTCGGGCTCGGCGCCGCCCCCGCCGCCCGCGAGGTAGGGCTTGAGGGTCTCGACGAGGCGCGCCACGTCGAACGGCTTGGTGAGGTACGCGACGCTGCCGTACTTGGTCTTGGCGTCTTCCTGCTGGGCCGGGCTCTTGAACACGCCCGAGACGAACACGATGGGGACGTCGGTGCCCTTCTGGCGCAGCAGCTTGGCGCAGTCGAAGCCGGTCATCTTGGGCATGAGGGCGTCGAGCACCACGGCGCGCGGCGGGTCGTCGCCGGCGGCGTCCCAGGCATCGAGGGCCTGCATGCCGTTGGCGACCCCGATGACCTCGGCGCCCTCGACGCGCAGCGCCTCCGCGATGGTCTCGCGCAGCGCCGCGTCGTCCTCAGCGACCAGGATCTTCGCCGTCATGCCGATTCAATACCGCTTTTTTCGGCGCCGCCGCTACCGCGACGTCACTCGAGGGTGAGCGTGGCCGGCAGGAGGGCCAGCGGGCGACCCTCGTGCTGCAGCGCGAACGCGGTGCGCGCCGGATCGCCCACCAGCAGGCGCGCGACCCGCTGCCACGCCGCGGCGTCGCCGGTGGCGCCGAACAGCATGGCGCCCAGGCCCAGCGCGTCGGTGAGCGGCCCACCCGTGGGGCTCATGACGTCGACGATCACGGGCTCGTCGGCGTCGATGCCGGCTCGCTCCCGGGCATCGGCGAGCGCCGCGAGCACGCCGCCCCGCTCGTCGACCAGCTTGCGCTCGAGCGCCTGGGCGCCGGTCCACACGCGGCCCTCGGCGAGGGCGCGCACTCCCTCCTTGTCGAGGCCCATGGTCTCGCCGCGACCGGCCACGATGGCTTCGAGGAAGCGGTCGTAGGTCGCCTCGATGCTGCCCTCGAGCGCGCGTCGCTGGCCGTCGGTGAGCGGGCGCAGGAGCGACGGGCCGGGGTTGGCGCCGCGCTCGACGGTGAAGCTGCGCACCCCGAGGTCGTCGGCCAGGCGCTCGACGTTGAACAACAAGCCGAACACGCCGATGGACCCCGTGATGGTGTTGTCTTCCGCGAAGATGCTGTGCGCGCCGGCGGCCACGTAGTAGCCGCCCGACGCGGCCACGTCGCCCATGGACGCGATGACGGGCTTCTTGTCGCGCGCCTTCATGACCGCGCGCCACATGAGGTCGGAGGCGAGTGCGTCGCCACCAGGGGAGTCGATGCGCAGCACGATGGCCTTGACGTCGTCGTCCTCGGCGGCGCGCTCGACGGCCTCCACGAAGTCGTCGGCGCCGGCGTTGCCGCCGCCGAACGGGAAGCCGCCGCCGCCCTCCATGGCGATGGAGCCGAGCACCGGCACGACGGCGATGCGCGGGGGCGCGTCCCAACGCACATCGCGCGCCTCGCGCCGCAGCAACGTGGCGCGCAGCGACACCTTATGCCCCGCGAGCTCCTCGAGCCTGTCCTCGATCTCGTCCTCGTAGCACAGGGCATCGACCAGCTTGGCGTCGAGCGCCTGCGTGGCCGTGAGCCCGCCGCGGTCGATGACGGCCTTCACGTCGTCGGCGCTGAGGCCGCGGCCTTCCGCGATGGCGTCGACGAGGGCGCCGTACACACCGTCGAGCAGGGCGTTCTCCACCTCGAGCTCCTCGGGCGACGGCTCGTCGTGGGTCACGGCGCGCGGCGCGCTCTTGTACCGCCCGGCGGCCACGGCCTCGGCGTGCACACCGAGCTTGTCGAGCGCCCGCGCGAAGTACGACATCTCGGCGCGCAGGCCGTCGATCATGAGCTGCCCCGATGGCACCAGGAACACGCGGTCGGCGACGCTGGCCAGGAACACGTCGGCGTCGTCGCCGCTCTCGAGGTGGACCACCACCTTCTTGCCGCGCTCCTTCAGCCGCGCGAGCCCGGCGCGCAGCTCCGCCAAGCGCGCCCAGCCGAGCGACAGGCCGCGCACCTTGAGGACCACGCCGGCCACGTCGGGGTCCTCGGCTGCGCCGTCGAGCGCGGCCAGCACCTCGAGGGCCGAGGGCCGGTCGGCGAACAGCGCGGCCAGGCCCTCGGCGCGGTCCTCGGGCTCGCCTTCGTCGGTGAGGGTGAGCTCTTCCCACCGTCCACCTCCGGGCCAGAACGACTCCCACGCCGCTGACGACGTGCGCAGGCGTACGGCGCCTACGCCGGCCACGGAGCCGCCGGCTAGGCCGTCGGCGCCGCCCAGCGCGCGGGCGCCGAGGTGCGCGCCGTTGATCTCGAGGCCCACGACCAGATCGAAGCTCGGCGGCGCGGTGGGCGCGAGGCCCAGGTTGGCCACCGAGCTGCCGGCGGTGATGGCGATGCCGCCGAGCTCGACGCGGGTCGTGAGCGCGGGGATCACCGCGAGGCGGTTCTGCCACTCGGGCGTGCCGAAGCCGCCGCCGGGTACGATACGCGCATCGAGGCCCACGGTGAGCCACTCGGCGCCCGGGCGCACCGACACGCCCACGCGCCCGGTAGCGTTCCCCGAGGTGCGCGGTCCCATGCCCTCGACGCCGGCGCCGAAGGCGAGGAACCTGGCCGCGCGCAGCTGGCCACCGACGTCGACCAGGAGATCGGGGGTGCGCCCGGCCGCCAGCGGCTGAATCGCGTGCACCGCCGCGCCGAGCGCCAGCGGGCCGCCGCCGAACGCCAGCCCCAGGCTGCCGCGCAGCCGAGCGGCCGCGCCGTCGGTGACGGCGAGGCCCGAGCCGAGCGCCATGGCAGCGCCGTCGCCGAGCGAGAGCGCGAGCGCGCCGTCGACGTCGGTGCGGCTGACGAGCCCGTCGGCGCGGAACGCGGCGCCCAGGTCGAGCTCGGTGCCTTCGACCGACGCCAGGCCCGCCGGGTTGACGACGAGCGCGGTGGGCTCGTCGACCGCCGCGGCCTGTGCCACGGGCACCACCGCGCCCAGGGACGCTTCGGGGAGCCCTTGGGCGCGCGCAGACGCGCCAGCGATGAGGATGGACGCGAGGATGCTCGAGGAGAGGGCGCGGCGCATGGCGGCATCGTCGACGGACCGACGCGGCACTGTCAACGCGCCGGGTGGTGACGTCAGGCCACGATGGCTGTGTCACCGGGGCGTTGTGCCGCGCCGGCGACACGCCGTAGCGTGCCGCGCGTGAAGGTCCATCACCTCGACTGCTTGAGCATGTGCCCCTTGGGCGGGCGCCTGTTCAACCACCGCGGGCGCTTCTGTTGCCACGTGCTGCTCGTCGAGACCGAGCAGGGGCTCGTGTTGGTGGACACGGCGCTCGGCACCGAGGCCATGGCCGCGCTCGAGGCGTGGACCAGCGCTTCGTTCGTGCGCCTGGTGCGGCCCGAGGCAGACGTCGCGCGCACGGCGCTGCGGCAGATCGAGGGCTTGGGCTTCACCGCCGCCGACGTGCGCCACGTGGTGGTCACGCACCTCGACACCGATCACGCGGGCGGCCTGGCCGACTTCCCCGAGGCCGAGGTGCACCTCTTGGCAGACGAGCACGCGGCCGCCATGGCGCGCGCCACCATGCGGGATCGCGAGCGCTACAACCCGCGCCACTGGGAGCATGGGCCGCGCTGGCGCCTGCACCGCTCGCGCGGCGAGCGCTGGTTCGGCTTCGAGGCCGTGCGCGACGTGCCGGGTCTGCCGCCAGAGATCCTCCTCGTGCCGCTGCCGGGCCACACGCTCGGCCACACCGGCGTCGCCATCGACACCGGCGCCCGGTGGCTGTTGCACTGCGGCGACGCCTACATGCACCACGACGAGATCCTGCGGAAGAACGGCGGCCCGCTGGCGCTGCGCGCCTTCGAGCACGCGGAGGCCGTGGACGCCGCGCGCCGGCGCGCGAACCTGGCGCGGCTGCACGACCTGGTGGCCGGCGTGGGCGACGGCATGGCGGTCTTCTGCGCCCACGACCCGGACGATCTGGAACGGATGCGATCCCGACCGGAAGCGGGGTAGGGTGGCACGGTGTGCGGCATCGCGGGCGTGATCGATCTGCGGGGGGACGTCGCTGATCCGGCAGTGGCGCGCCGCATGGCCGCCACCCTCGTGCACCGCGGGCCCGACGCCGGCGGGGTGTTCGCCGACGGACCGTGTGCGCTGTCGCATCGCCGACTCGCCATCATCGATCTGTCGGGCGGCGTGCAGCCCATGAGCATCGACGACGGCGCGCTCACCGTCACGTTCAACGGCGAGATCTTCAACTACCTCGAGCTCAAGCGCGAGCTCGAGGAGAGGCACGGACGCGTCTTCGCCACGCGCTCCGACACCGAGACCCTCCTGCACGCGTACGCGGTGTGGGGCGACGACTGCGTGTCGCGCTTCAACGGCCAGTGGGCGTTCGCCATCTGGGATCGGCGTCGGCGGCGCTTGTTCTGCGCCCGCGATCGCATCGGCGTGCGGCCGTTCTTTACCGCCGAGCACGACGGCAAGCTCCTGTTCGCCTCCGAGGTGAAGGCGCTGTTCGCCGTGCCCGGCGTGCCGCGCGCCTTCGACCTCGAGGGGCTGCACGAGGTATTGACCTACTGGTGCGCGCTGGCGCCCCGCACCGTGTGGCGCGGCGTGCGCGAGCTGCCGCCCGGCCACACGCTGACGGTCGAGGGCGGCGCGGTCACCGTGCGGCGCTATTGGGCGCTCGACTACCGCGTGCGCGACGACGTGCGCGCGGACGACGCCGCGCGCGAGCTGCGTGAGCTGTTGGTGAACGCCGCCGACCTGCGCCTGCGCGCCGACGTCACCGTGGGCGCGTACGTGTCGGGCGGCCTCGACTCGTCGGTCATCGCGGGCATCGTGCGCCATCACACGAAGACGCCGCTGCAGACGTTCTCCGTGCGGTTCGACGACGCCGAGCTCGACGAGGGCACGTACCAGTCGGACGTGGTGCGCGCGCTCGGCACCGAGCATGCCAGCGTGCTCGCCTCGGGCGACCTCATCGGCGGCGCCTTCCCCGACGTCGCGTGGCACCTCGAGACGCCGGTGGTGCGCACGGCGCCGGCGCCCATGTTTGTGCTGGCGGGCCTGGTGCGGCAGCACGGCCTCAAGGTGGTGCTGACCGGTGAAGGCGCCGACGAGATGCTCGGCGGCTACGACATCTTCAAAGAGGCCAAGGTGCGCCGGTTCTGGGCGCGTCGGCCGACGTCGAACCTGCGCCCGCTCCTGCTGCGCCGGCTCTACCCCTACATGAAGAACCTGCAGGCGCAGCCCGAGGCCTATCGGCGCGCGTTCTTCCACGTGCGCGAGCAAGACCTGGCAAGCCCGTTCTTCTCGCACCTGCCGCGCTGGCGCCTGACGCAGCAGCTGACGGCGCTCCTGCATGACGACGTGAGCGCGGCGCTGCGCGGTCATGATCCGCTCGAGGAGCTGCGCGCGCGCCTGCCCGACGGCTACGCGTCGTGGGACTCGTTCGCCCAGGCGCAGTACCTCGAGGCCACCATCCTCTTGCCCGGCTACATCTTGTCGTCGCAGGGCGATCGCATGGCCATGGGCCGCTCGGTGGAGGGTCGGTACCCGTTCCTCGACGTGCGCGTCATGGAGTGGGCCGGGCGGTTGCCGGCCGCGCTCAAGATGAAGGTGCTCGACGAGAAGCACGTGCTGAAGCGCGCCGCCAGCGATCTGGTGCCGCCGCGCGTGCTCGAGCGCCCCAAGCAGCCGTACCGCGCGCCCGACGCCCACAGCTTCTTCGATCCGGCCGCAGGCAAGGCGCGCCACGCTTGGGTCGAGGAGCTCGGCTCCGAACGCGCCGTCGCCGCGGCGGGCATCTTCCGCCCCGACGCGGTCGCCAAGCTCTTCGACAAAGCCAAGAAGGGCGGTATCACCGGCGTCAAGGAGAACATGGCGCTGGTGACGGTGCTGTCGACGCAGCTCTCGTACCATCGATTCATCGCCGACTTCCCTACCACGTTCGCGGAGGACCCCACGTGAGTCAGTCCCCTATGCAGGCCGATGCCATCGCCGACACCCTCGTGCGCTTCATCCAAGACAGCCTGCTCCTCGGCAAGGCCACCGACGTGCGCGGCCTGGCGTCGTTCCTCGAGGCCGGCATCATT
Organism: uncultured Myxococcales bacterium; assembly: GCA_964580865.1. GTDB lineage: Bacteria > Myxococcota > UBA727 > UBA727 > VGSZ01 > JACOUT01. The sequence continues at coordinate 6,809 of CAZONM010000098.1, forward strand.
GACTCCACCGGTGTCCTCGAGCTCGTGCAGTTCATCGAGGAGACCTGGGACTGCAAGGTCGCCGACGAGGACATGGTGCCAGAGAACCTCGACTCGCTGCCGCGCCTGGTGGCGTTTGTGCAAAAGAAGAAGACCTGACGTAGGCGCCTCATGCAGCTCTTGCAGAGCCTTCTCGAGCACAGCGCGCGTCGGGTGCCCGACAAGACCGCGCTCGTGTGCCAGGCCGAGCGCCTGAGCTACGGGGCGCTCGACGCACGCGCCAACCAGCTGGCGCGGCTCTTGCGCGACCTCGGCGTCACGCGCGGCGATCGCGTGATGCTGTGCCTCGAGAACTCAGTCGAGGCCGTGGTGGCGTTCTTCGCGGTGCTCAAGGCCGACGGCGTGGTGGTGCCCGTCAACCCGACCACGAAGGTCGAGAAGCTCCATCGCATGATCGCCGACTGTGCCGCGCGCGTGCTGGTGGCCTCGGAGGCGAAGCTCGGCCAGCTCGGCCAGCTCGACCAGCTCGGCGCCACCGCGCTCGCGTTGCCCGCCGATGCGCGCGCGGCGGCGTACCCAGCGGAGCCGCTGACCACCGCGGCCATCGACCTCGACCTCGCGTGCCTCATCTACACGTCGGGGACCACCGGGCAGCCCAAGGGCGTCATGCACACGCACCAGGGCCTCGTGAGCGTGACGCGCGCCATCGCAGGCTACCTCGGCACCCGCGACGATGACGTGGTGCTTTCGGTGCTGCCGCTGTCGTTCGGCTACGGCTTGACCCAGCTGTGGCCGACGTTCCTCGTGGGCGGCACGCTGGTGCTCGAGAAGAGCTTCGCGTTCCCGCAGGTGACGTTGCAGAAGATGGCTGCCGAGCGCGTCACCGGCTTCGCCATGGTGCCCACCATCGCGGTCACGCTCCTGAAGAACGACCTGTCACGCTTCGATCTCTCGTCGCTGCGCACGCTGACCAACGCCGGCGCGGGCATCCCGCCGGCGCTCCTGGCCGAGCTGCGGCAGCGCGTGCCTCAGGCGCGCATCTTCCCCATGTACGGACAGACCGAGTGCATCCGCGCGAGCTACCTGCCGCCCGATCAGGTCGACGTGCGCCCCGCGGCCATCGGCAAGGGCATCCCCGGCTGCGAGCTGTGGCTCGTCGACGATGACGGCCGGCGCCTGCCGCCGGGCAGCGTGGGTGAGCTGGTGGTGCGCGGCGCCAACGTGATGCGCGCTTACTGGAACCTGCCCGAGGCCACGGCCAACAAGCTGAGGCCCGGTCCGTTGCCCGGCGAGCACGTGCTGTTCACCGGCGACCTGTTCAGCCAAGACGAGGACGGCTGGTTTCAGTTCGTGTCGCGCAAGGACGACATCATCAAGACGCGCGGCGAGAAGGTGAGCCCACGCGAGATCGAGGACGTGCTCCACGCATGCCCGGCCATCGCCGAGGCGGCCGTGATCGGCGCGCCCGACCCCGTGCTTGGCGAGGCGGTGCGCGCCTACGTGGTGCTCCGCGAGGGCGCCGCGCTCGACGAGAAAGGCGTGCTGCGCTTTTGCGCCGAGCACGTCGAGGACTACGCCGTGCCCAAGCGCGCGATCCTCCTGCCCGAGCTTCCGAAGACCCCCAACGCCAAAGTCGATCGCCTGGCATTGCGCGAGCTCGCGCAGGCCGAGGCCAAGGAGCGGACATGACTGCGAAGGCACCCCTGACCCCCGACGTGCTCAAGCTCGACCTCGAGAAGACCGCCGACGAGCTCGCCGGCAAGCTCCGCGACACTGTGGTGGGCACGCTCAAGCGCCGCGGCATGGTAGTGGGCCTGTCGGGCGGCATCGACTCGAGCGTCACCGCGGGCCTGGCCGTGCGCGCCTTCGGGCGCGACCGCGTGCTTGGGCTGCTGATGCCCGAGACCGACTCCGCCGACGAGACGCTCGGGCTGTCCAAGAGCGTGGCCGATGCGCTCGGCATCGAGACCGTCCACGAGGACATCACGCCCATCCTGCGCGCGGCGCGCTGCTACGAGCGCCGCGACGAGGCCATCCGCAAGGTGGTGCCCGGCTTCGGGCCGGGGTGGAAGTCGAAGATCGTGCTGCCCGACGTGCTGCAGTCGAACGCGCTGCGCTTCTACTCGGTGGTGGTGCAGGACCCCAGCGGCAAGATCGAGAAGGTGCGCATGACCACCGAGGCGTACCTGGGCGTGGTCGCGGCCACCAACTTCAAGCAACGCACGCGCACGATGCTCGAGTACTACCACGCGGATCGCCTCAACTACGCCGTGGGTGGCACGCCCAACCGCCTCGAGTACGACCAGGGTTTCTTCGTCAAGGGCGGCGACGGCCTCGCCGACGTCAAGCCCATCGCGCACCTGTACAAGACGCAGGTCTATGCGCTGGCCGAAGTGGTCGGCATTCCCGCGTCGGTCCGCTCACGGCGGCCTACCACCGACACGTACTCGCTGCCGCAATCGCAAGACGAATTCTACTTCTCGCTGCCCTACGAGGGCATGGACCTGGCGCTGTGGGCCAAGAACAACGGCCTGTCGGCGGCCGATGCCGCGTCGGGGCTCGGCCTCACGACGGCGCAGGTGGAGCGTGTCTACGCCGACATCGACCAGAAGCGCCGCACCACGCTCCCCTTGCACCTGACGGCGCTGCTGCTGGCGCCGGTTCCCGAGGTGGACGCCTAGAACGCACGCGCGGCGTTGCCGCCACGCACTGCCCACGGCGACGGGCCTTGCACGTCGTCGTCGGTGTGCCATGGCCCTGCCATGGGTTTCTCCTGCGGCATCGTCGGCCTGCCGAACGTCGGCAAGTCCACCCTGTTCAACTGCCTGTCGTCGGCGCGCGCCGACGCGGCCAACTACCCCTTCTGCACCATCGAGCCGAACGTGGGCATCGTGGAGGTTCCCGACGCGCGCCTGACGGCCCTGGCCGGCGTGGTGCGCCCGCAGAAGATCCTCCCCGCCACGACGCGCTTCGTCGACATCGCCGGCATCGTGCGCGGCGCCTCGAAGGGCGAGGGCTTGGGCAACAAGTTCCTCTCTCATATTCGTGACGTCGACGCCATCTGCCACGTCGTGCGCTGCTTCACCGACTCCAACGTGGTGCATGTCGACGGCGCGGTGAACCCCGCGCGCGACGTCGAGACCATCGAGACCGAGCTCATCCTCGCGGACCTCGAGGGCGTGGAGAAGCGCCTCGAGCGCGCCATCAAGATGTCGAAGGGCACCGACCCCGTGGAGAAGAAGGCCGTGCCCTTCTGCACCGAGCTGAAGGCACACCTCGACAGGGGACAGCCTGCCCGCAGCTTCAAGGCCGGCGACGACGAGGACATGCGCAGGGTGCTCCACGAGATGCACCTGCTCACCGTCAAGCCCACGCTCTTCGTCGCCAACGTCGACGAGAGCGGCTTCGACCCCGCCACCAACCCGCACCTCAAGGCGCTCATGGAGCTGGCGCGCGGCCGCGGCGACGAGGTGCTGCCGCTGTGCGCCAAGATCGAGAGCGAGGTGGCCGAGCTGCCCCCCGACGAGCGCAAGGACTTCCTGGCGGGCATGGGCATGCAGTCCTCGGGCCTCGACCGCCTCATCCAGGCCGGCTACCGCATCCTGGGCCTCGCCTCGTACCTCACGGCGGGCGAGAAAGAGGTGCGCGCCTGGACCATCACCAAGGGCATGAAGGCCCCTCAGGCCGCGGGCGTCATCCACAGCGACTTCGAGCGGGGCTTCATCAAGGCCGAGGTCATCTGGTGGGAGGACTTCGTCGCCCTTGGCGGCGAGGCGCGTTGTCGCGAGGCGGGCAAGCTGCGCCTCGAGGGTAAAGAGTACGTCGTGCGCGACGGTGACGTCATGCACTTCAAGTTCAACGTCTGAACGCCCGTCTGGGCACGCCGGCGCCAGGTCCTCGAGGACGTGGTAGGCAACCGCCCATGGACGACGCCCCGGAACCTCACCGGCTCGAGGTCGAGCACTTCGCCGGCGTGTCACGCGCGCGCCTCGCGGGAGCGCTCGACGAGGGTCTGGCCAGGGAGCCGTTCGCCGTGCTGAAGGGCCGCGGCGCCGCCGTGGTGTTCGACCTCGACGACGTGGCGTCACTCACCGATGCGGGCGCGCGACGCTGGCTCGAGATCATCAGGGAGCTGCCGAGCGAGCGCTACTACTTCGTGCGATGCCGACCGCCGGTCGTGCGCCAGCTCAGCGAGGTCGCGGGGTTCGGCGGGCGCGGCCACGTCGTGAGCTTCTACTGCCCGTATCGGTGCACCAGCTGCAGCGCGCGCTTCGACGGTCTCGTCGATCTGCGGCGCGAGCGCGCCTCGGTGGCGCGCCAGGCGGCCCCGGCAGCCGCGTGCCCCGCGTGTGGCGCCGCCGCGCGCTTCGACGGTGACGAGGCGGCGTACCTGGAGCGCGCGGCGACGTGGAACGTGCCCCGGCTCTCGGCCGAGGTCGAGGCGGTCATCGACGGCCGCGCGCCGGCGCCGGCCCTGCGCATCGACAAGACCGTTCGGGGGGATCTCACGGTGCTGTGGCTCTCAGGTACGCTCGATCGGACCGAGCGGGTGCGTCGCGTCGTCGACGGCCTCGAGGACTCGGTGCTGGTGATGGCGGGCGGCATCACCGCCGCCAGCCCCGCAGCCGTGGAGGCGCTCCTCTCGCTGCTCGAGGCCAGCAGGGCCGAGATCCTCGTCGCGCGTGTGCCTCGCGCGGTGTTGATGCCGCTGGCAGCGCGCTCCGCCACCGCGCGCCGCCTGCTCGTGGTCAGCGTGGTCGACGAGGTGAAATGCGCTGCGTGCGGCGTGACCTCGACGATCGACGTGCTCGCCTGGCGCGACGGTGCGGCAGGCGCCGCACTGCGCTGCCCCGCCTGCCGCGAGGCGCGCTTGCAGCCCCCGCCTCCCGACGTGCAAGCGGCGCTGTCGCTCATCACGGTGGCGGTGGCGCCGCCGAGCGCGCGCGCGTTTCTCGAGAGCGACGCACCGCCGCCGCACCCTGCCGTCGCGGGCGGCAGCTGAGCGCCGGCAGAGCGGCCGGCCCGCGCCCCTAGTCGATGCGGTACTGCACGTGGACGATGGTGATGATGTCCTTCTCGAGCGTGCTGGTGTCGTTGTTGCCTTGCCAGTCGGTCGAGGTGGAATTCGCCGGGTTCACGTTGATGACGCCCATGTCGACGTTGACCAGGGGCCCCACCTGCGCCCCGCCGCCAGCGGATTCGATCATGCGCACGGCGCGGGCGCGCGCGTCGCGCGACGCCTCGGCCAGCATCTCGATCTTCAGCTCGCCGAGCTTGGTGTAGAAGTAGCGCGGCTGCCCCGACACCACGGGCACGCCATCCTCGAGCAAGCTCGTCACCTCGCGCGAGATGCGCTCGATGCGCGCCACGTCGGTGGAGCGGACGCTGACGCTCTGCTCGGCGTCGAAGCCCTTGAGCACGGTGCGCTCCACGCGCTCGTCGCCGCTGCCGACGATCTCGGTCTCGTGCGCCTCGTCCATGCTCACCGACGAGACCCGGATCTCGTCGTCCTTGACGCCTTGGGCCTTGAGGTAGGCCAGGGTCTTCTCGACCTGCTTCTTGAGCGCGCGGCTCGCCTCCACGCGATCGGCGTTGCGCACGGAAAGCCCCGCCTCCCACTCGATGAGATCCGACACGATGCGCCGCTTGGCCGACCCGGTGACGTCGATGGCGGCGCGCGACGCCGTCTTGACGCTCACCCAGGCGATCGAGGCCACCGCCGTGGCGATGACGATGGCGGCGGCGAGCGGCAGGAGCGAGCGGCGGTCCATGGCGACTCCGGGTGTCTGCAGGGCAACACCGTAGGCCGGCGCCCGATTCCTCGCCATGGCGCCGCGCACACCGCGTCCGGGCGCGCCGCGGCGACGGCTTGCCCCCTGCGTCGACGACGGCTATGCCGCGCGCAGTCGGAGGTGATCCCATGCGCGCTCGCGTGATCGTCCGCCTCAAGCCCGCGGTGCTCGACCCCCAGGGCGAAGCCGTCGAGCGCGCCCTGGTGGGCCTGGGCTTCTCGGGTGTGAAGAACGTGCGCGTGGGCAAGCTCGTCGAGCTCGAGGTCGAGGGCGACGCGGGCCTGGTCAAGGCCGAGCTCGCGGCCATGGCCGACAAGCTGCTCGCGAACCCGGTCATCGAGGACTACCAGGTCGAGGTCGGCGGATGACCACGGCCGTCGTCACGTTTCCGGGCAGCAACTGCGACCGCGACTGCGTGCACGCGGTGGCCGACGCGCTCGGCGCCCCGGTGGTGCGTGCGTGGCACAAAGACCCCACACTGCCATCGTCGACGTCGGCGGTGATCCTGCCCGGCGGCTTCTCCTACGGCGACTACCTGCGCTGCGGCGCCATGGCGGCGCTCTCGCCCATCATGGCGGCGGTCAAGCGCTTCGCCGACGCCGGTGGGCCGGTCTTGGGCATCTGCAATGGCTTTCAGATCCTGTGCGAGGCGCGCCTCTTGCCCGGCGCGCTCCTGCGCAACCACGACGGGCTCTTTCACTGCGAGGACGTCGAGCTCGAGGTGAGCGCCGGCGGCGCCGGGCTGCTCGCGCACTACGATCGCCGGCAGCGCATCACGCTGCCCATCGCGCACGGCGAGGGCAACTACACCGCCGACGTCGCCACGCTCGATCGCCTGGAGACCGAAGGCCGTGTCGCGTTCCGCTACGTCGCGCGCGACGCCGACGGCAACGGCGTGGTCAACGGGTCGCGGCGCGGCATCGCGGGCGTGCTCGGCGGGCCGGTCAACAACGTCGTGGGGCTGATGCCGCACCCCGAGCGGCGCAGCGGTCCGCACCTCCACGGCAGCGACGGGCTCCTCGTGCTGCGCGGGCTCATCGCGGCCGGCGAGCGCGCGCGCGAGGTGCGCCCATGAGCGCCGCCAAGAAGAGCTCGCTGGCGCGCCTCAAGGACACCGACGCAACCGCGGTGGAGCACGCGCGCGACATGGGCCTCGACGACGAGGAGTACGCGCGCGCCCAGGCGGTCTTGGGCCGCGTGCCCAACAAGGTGGAGCTCGGCTGCTTCGCCGCCATGTGGAGCGAGCACTGCTCCTATAAGTCGAGCCGCGCGCACTTGAAGCGGCTACCCACCACGGGGCCACGCGTGCTGGTGGGCCCGGGCGAGAACGCCGGCGTCGTCGACGTGGGCGAGGGCTGGGCCGTGGCCTTCAAGGTGGAGAGCCACAATCACCCGAGCTACATCGAGCCCTACCAAGGCGCTGCCACCGGCGTGGGCGGAATCCTGCGCGACGTCTTCACCATGGGCGCGCGCCCCATCGCGGCCATGAACCTGCTGCGCTTCGGCCGACCGGAGCACGAGAAGACCCCGTCGCTCCTGGCCGGCGTGGTCAAGGGCATCGGCGGCTACGGCAACTGCTTCGGCGTGCCCACCGTGTACTCGTCGACGGACTTCGACGCCGCGTACGACGGCAACATCCTGGTGAACGCCTTCGCGCTCGGCGTCTTGCGCGCCGACGCCATCTGGAAGGGCACGGCCTCGGGCGTGGGCAACCCCGTCATGTACGTGGGCGCCAAGACCGGCCGCGACGGCATCCACGGCGCTACCATGGCGTCGGACTCGTTCTCCGAAGGCGAGGAGGTCGAGCGCCCCACGGTGCAGGTGGGCGATCCCTTCAAGGAGAAGCTGTTGATGGAGGCATGCATGGAGCTGTTCGCGGCGGCGCCCGAGCAGGGCGGCCTCCTCGTCGGCATCCAAGACATGGGCGCCGCTGGGCTCACGTCGTCGTGCTTCGAGATGGCGAGCCGCGCGGGCTCGGGCGTGCGCATCGATCTCGATCGCGTGCCCACGCGCGAGCGCGGCATGAGCGCCTACGAGCTCATGCTCTCCGAGAGCCAGGAGCGCATGCTGCTCGTGGCCAAGCGCGGGTGCGAAGACGCGGTGCGCGCCATCTTCGCCACGTGGGATCTCGACTGCGTGGCCATCGGCACCGTCACCGACGACGGCATGGTGCGTCTCGTGAAAGACGGCGCGGAGGTCGGCGTGTTGCCGGCGCGCGAGCTGGCCGACGACGCGCCCCGCTACGAGCGGCCCATGACCCGCGCCGTTGGGCCCAAGCCCTTCGACAAGTACGTGATCGCCACGCAGGAGCTCGGCGCCACCGCGCGCGCCCAAGCAGCGTCGCCCTCGTTCGCGCCCAAGACGTGGGTCTATCGGCGCTACGACCGCGAGGTCGGCGCCGGCACGCTCCTCGACGGTACGCAGGCCGCGGCGGCCTTGGTGCGCATCCCCGGAACGCGGCGCGCCGTGGCCATGGCGCTGTGCTGCGTGGGTCGCTGGTGCGCCGCCGATCCGCGCGAGGGCGCACGGCGCGCGGTCATCGAGGGCGTGATGCGCACGAGCGCAGTGGGCGCCTTCCCCGTGGGCGCTACCGATTGCCTCAACTACGGCAACCCGCGCATCCCCGAGGTGATGGGGAGCTTCGCCGAGGGTGTCGACGGCATTCGCGAGGCGTGCCTCGCGCTCGACGTGCCCGTGGTCTCGGGCAACGTGAGCCTCTACAACCAGACCGACGAGCGCGCCGTGCACCCCACGCCGGCGGTGGGCGTGGTGGGCCTGGTCGAGGACTTCACGCGCGTGGCCCCGAGCGCGGCGCCGGCCGCCGGCGACCCGCTCGTGCTCCTCGGCTGGCCCGCGCGCAG
>CAZONM010000099.1:0-15407 GCA_964580865.1 uncultured Myxococcales bacterium
GGGGCAGCGGCACCGTGTCGGACGCGGGCCCGCTGACGCCGGTGACCGCCTTCGGCACCGAGGCGGCCGCGGCGAAGGGATTGTCGGTCGCGGCCGCGGTCGCCGATGCGACGTCGGCGACGCTGCGGGCGAGCACCGCTTGGCCGCCACCGAGCGCGCCCTCGAGGTCGCGCAGCGCGCGCGAGAGCTCGTGGGCCTCGGTGAAGCGCGTCTTCGGGTCGCGCGCGCACATGCGCGCGAGCAGGTCCTTGAGCCGCTGCTCGATTGCGTCGCACGCGGGGCCCGACAGCGGACCCTTGGTGATGATGGCGGCCGCGACCCCCGACGGCGGGCCGGTGAAACAGGTTTCCCCGGTGGCGGCCTCGATGAGCACGCAGCCGAGGGAATAGAAGTCGGAGGCCGGCGAGGCGCGCTCACCGTCGATGAGCTCGGGCGCCATGTAGCGCAGCGTACCGAGCACCATGCCGGTCTCGGTCTGCGCGCCGCGCAGCTCGTCGAAGCGCGCGATGCCGAGGTCGATGAGCACCGCGTCGCCCGCCGGCGTCACGATGATGTTGCGCGGGCTGACGTCGCGGTGCACGGCCGCTAGGGGCCGGCCGTCGTCGCCCAGGGCGCCGTGGATGCAGCCGAGCGCCTCGGCGATCTGGCAGCCCACGCGCGCCACCGCGGCCGGCGGCAGTGGGCGGTGCTTCCGCAGTGCGTCGATGGTGGGGCCTTCGACGAAGCCCAGGGCCAGGACCGGCAGGCCCCCGTGGTCGAAGGACTCGAGCGTCTCGACCAGGTTCGGGTGAAAAAGCTTAGCGCCCAGGCGCCCCTCGTCGCGCAGGCGCGCCACCAGCTCCGCCTCGCGCTGGCGAGGGCGCTTGAGCACCACCATGCGCCCCGACGGCGCGCGCGCCAAGAGCGCCTCGGACATGCCGCCGCTCCCGAGCGTTCGCAGGACTTCGTAGCGCCCGACCTGCATCGGCCCGATGCTACTCAATCCCGACGCCGCCGTGCACCGAGCCGGCCGCCAGACCGCTCGTCAGGCCGCGCGGCGCTCGTCCGAGAACAGCGCGTCGAGGAAGGCGGCCGGGTCGAAGGCGCGCAGATCGGTGAGCTTCTCGCCCACGCCGATCAGCCGCACGGGCACCTTGAGCTCGTCGACGATGCCCAAGACCACGCCTCCCTTGGCCGTGCCGTCGAGCTTGGTGAGCACGATGCCGGTGAGGGGCGCCGCCTCGCCGAACTGCTTGGCCTGGGCGATGGCGTTTTGCCCCACGGTGGCGTCGAGGACCAACAGCACCTCGTGGGGAGCGCCCGGGCACGCCTTGGCGATGCTGCGCGCCACCTTCTTGAGCTCCTCCATGAGGTTGACCTTGGTGTGCAGGCGGCCCGCGGTGTCGCACAGCACCACGTCGAAGCCCTCGGTGGCGCCGCGCTTGACCGCGTCGAACAGCACGCTCGACGGATCGCCGCCGTCGGGCCCGGTGACGATGGGGACCTCGGCGCGCCCGGCCCACACCTCGAGCTGGTCGGCGGCTGCGGCGCGGAAGGTGTCGCCGGCGCCGAGCAGCACCTTGTGCCCCTGCCCTTTGAGCTGTGCGGCCAGCTTGCCGATGGTGGTGGTCTTGCCCGAGCCGTTGACCCCGAGGACGAGGATGACGTGGGGTCGCTGGCCGCTCACGGCGATGGGCTGCACCGTCACCGAGCCGAGGATGGCCTCGGCCTCGGCGCGTAGCGCGCCTTCGATCTTGGCGAAATCCGCCAGGTCCTTGCCGCCCAGGCGCTGTTTGACGGCGGTCAGCAAGCGCTCGGCGGTGCGCGCGCCGATGTCGGCGCCGAACAGCACGCTCTCGACGTCGTCGAGCACGGCGGCGTCGAGCTGCTTGCCGGAGAGGGCCTTCTGCAGCCGGCCCATGATGCCGTCGCGGGTGGCCGACAGCGCCAGGCGCAGCTGCTTGGCGCGCGCCGCTGCCTGCTCGCGCTCGGCGACGGCGGCGGCCTCGGCGGCGCGGGCCTTGGCGAGCGCGTCGTCGGCGGCGGGCGTGGGCGCCGAGGCCAGGCGCTCGACGGCGCGCTTGGCCTCGTCTTCGCGTGCCTTGGCCAACAGGGCCTCGCGCTCCGCGGCGACCAGGTCTTGCGCCTTGGGCACGGGCGCGCCCTCGGGCGCAGGCAGCGCGGGCGGCTCGCTCTCGGGCGTGCCCTCCGCCAGGGGCTTCTCGAGCTCGCGCGTGAGCTCCGCGATGCGCTCCTTGCGCTTCTTGGCGAGCGCCACCGCGCCCACCACGCCGAAGAGCACGAAGAACCCGACGAAGAGCGCGGTGACCAGGGTGTCCACGGGCAATCTCTCGGCAGAAAGCGCGGGCGTGTCAACCGGCGGCGGCTGTGGCAGGGTGACTGCCATGGCGCGTCGTGAGAGCCGGTGGGCGCGGCTGCAGATGGGGCTGTTCGAAGCCGGCGCGTCGTCGTCGGGGTCGGCGGACCGCCACGCGACGCCGCTAGCGCCCGCGCCCGCCGAGGGCGCGCGCGAACCGTCGCGCACCCGCCTGCTCATCGACGCCATCACCGCGCGCCTGCCGGGTGCCCGCGTGCAGCTCACCGACAACAAGACGGTGCTGTTGTCGCAGTCCGAGCGCGATGGCATCCGGCAGGTGCGCGTGCACCAGATGTTCCTCGACGCGCCCACGCCCGTGCGCGACGCCATGGCGACGTTCCTGGCGCACGGGGATCGCGCCAGCGGGCGGGTGGTGGACGCGTTCATCGAGGAGCGCGGGCACCTGCTGTCGGGCGCCGGCCGCGCCCTCAAGGACGACGCCCACGTGGGCGCCGTGCACGATCTGCTGCCCATGTTCCACGCCATCAACCAGCGGTACTTCACGGGCACCGTCTGCGCCGAGCTCGGGTGGGGGCGCGCGACCGCGCTGCGCGGGCGACGGACGAGCATCACCTTCGGCAGCTGGGACCAGCGCTCCCGGCGCATCGTCATCCACCCGGTGCTCGACCAATCCCCCGTGCCTCCGCTGTGCGTCGCGCGCGTGCTGCACCACGAGATGCTCCACGCCCACCACGGCGAGCACCGCGACCGCCACGGCCGCCGCGTGGTCCACGGGGCGGCCTTCAAGGCCGCGGAGGCGCTGTTTCAGGGCGCGCGCGAGGCCGACGCCTGGTTCGACCGGCACCTCGAGGCCCTGCTGCGGTGGCGGCCCGGGAGCGCGCTGAGACTCTCTTGACGACCCCGCCGTGGGTCGCGTACATCGGTGCAGCGCCTGGCACGCGCGGGAATAACTCAGTGGTAGAGTGCAACCTTGCCAAGGTTGAAGTCGTGGGTTCGAATCCCATTTCCCGCTCCAGCCCGTAAGAGGAAGAACCCGCCTTTGGCGGGTTCTTTCTTTCACGGGCTGTGGCCGTGGCTCTCGGGGGCGCTGTCCTTCCCAAGGGGCTGCACCCTTGCGAACCCGCTTCGGCTGACCCCCAGGTGGCGCCCCCCTGTCGATGGATGTGGTGCCTCGCCGCGTCGCCTGGTCGACCAGCGGCGAGGCGCCCGCGTCACTCAATCGTCATGCTCCCCGTCACGCTCGCGCCACGAATGTCGTAGAGCGTCGCGGCCATGCGAACCCTCAACCTCCTCCCTGTCGTCATCCTCCCCCTGGCCACAATCGCTCGCGCGCAGGACGCCGCACCGCCCGCCGACCCTGCGCCCCAGGCCGCGCCAAGAGCGGCCGCGCCGCCGCCGCCACCCCCCCCCGACGCGATGCCCGCGCCGACGCCAACGCCAGCGCCGACGCCGACGCCGATCGCGCCAGCCGCCCCTCCGATCGCCCCCGCGTCCGCCCCGCTCGCCGGCTACAAGGACGGCTTCTTCCTCCAAACCGACGACGGCGCCTTCAAGCTCAAGCTCCGCGGGCTGGTGCAGGTGCGCGGCACCGCCACCGTCCCCGCCGACGCCCCCGGCGACACCACGGTCACCGCCGCGATCCAGCGCGCGCAGCTCGACTTCGGCGGCAACCTCTTCACCAAGCAGCTCACCTTCCTCGTGAAGACCGAGCTCGGCCAAGGCTTCACCTTCGTGAAGGACGCGTTCGTCAACTACGCCTTCGTCCCGGGCACCCTCGAGCTGCGCGTGGGCCAGTGGAAGCGGCCGTTCTCGCGCCAGCAGCTCGCGGGCGACTGGAAGCAGGGCTTCGTCGATCGCGCCATCACCGACGCGGCCTTCGCCACCGGGCGCGACGTCGGCGTGGCCCTGCACGACGACATCGAGAAGTCGCCGGCCTTCGAGTGGGCGGTGGGCGCCTTCGCGGGCGCCAAAGAGAAGCCCGACGTCACGGCCAAGGTGGTGCGCGGCGCCGACGGCACCCTGGTGCTCGAGGGCGCCAAGGTCAGCACCGTGGCCGCCATGGTGCGCCCCACGGTCGTCGGGCGCGTGGGCGCCAACTTCGGCGACGTCAAGGGCTACTCCGAGCTCGACGATGACGGGGGCGCGCCGCGCGCGGCCGTGGCCGTGAGCGTGCTCGAAGCAGTGGAGCTCGCCGACGCGCAGGGCGGCCGCTCGCAGGTCGAGCTCGACGGGGTGCTCAAGCTCTACGGCGCTGACGCCACCGCGGCTGTCTACCTCGGTACCGCGCAGTCGGGAGCGGGCACCTTCGAGCAGGCGCCCGACGCGTACGGCCTGCACACGCAGGCGGGCTACCTGGTGAGCGGCACCTGGCACCCGTCGGTCCGCTACGCGCTGGTCGGCAAGCTCGACGGCAGCGCCGAGCAGCACGAGATCGCGGCTGCGGTGGCGTGGCTGTTCTTCGGGCAGAACCTCCAGTGGCAGGTCGAGGGTGCTGCGCTCGTGGATCGCTCCGACGCCGGCGTGCACACCAACGCGCGCCTGCGCACGCAGCTCGTGGCCGCCTTTTGAGGCGTGCGGCCGCGCGGCGCCCGCACGCAGTCACGCGCGGGGGGGCGCCGCGCGCTTGCCGGCGTGGCGGATGTCCTTGGCGTCGACGAGGAACACGACCTCCTCGGCCAGGTTGGTCGCGTGATCGCCGAGACGCTCGAGGAACTTGACCACGGCCAGGGTGTGGATGCCCCGCTGCAGCGCACGCGGGTCCTGGCTCATGAGCGAGAGCATGGTGCGCAGGGCGCCATGGTACAGCTCGTCGACGAGGTCGTCGCGCCGGACCACCGCCCGCGCGCGATCGGCCGAGCGCGTGGAAAACGCGTCGGCGACCTCCTTGAGCATCTCCTGCACCAGCGAGGCCATCTGCGGGAGCTCGGCGATCGGCGCCAGCGGCGGCTCGCGCGCAAGCTCGATGGCCCGCTCGCAGACGTTGACCGCGATGTCGCCGATCCGCTCGAGGTCCGTGACCATCTTGAGGGCGCAGGCGATGAAGCGGAGGTCACCGGCGAGCGGCTGGCGTCGCGCCAGGATCGACTGGCACTGCTCGTCGATCTCCACCTCGTCAACGTTGACGGCCTCGTCGAGCAGGATGGTGGCGCGCGCCGCGTCGGCGTCGCGCTCGACGAGAGCGCGGACGGAGCGCGCCACCATCTCCTCGACCCGCCCGATCATCTTGAGCATGCGATCATTGAGCTCGCGCAGCTCTCCTTCGTACTCGCGGTCGGTGTGACGCGCCATGATCCACCCCTAGCCAAACTTGCCCGTGATGTAGTCCTCGGTCCGCCGATCGCGCGGGTGCGTGAACAACCGCTCCGTGGGCGAACACTCGACGAGCTCGCCATGAAGGAAGAACGCGGTGGTGTCGGACGCGCGCGCCGCCTGCTGCATGTTGTGCGTGACGAGCACGATAGTGAAACGCTCGCGCAGCACGTGGATGAGATCCTCGATGCGCGCGGTGGCGATCGGGTCGAGGGCCGAGCACGGCTCGTCCATCAGCAGCACGTCAGGCGCCACGGCCAGCGCGCGCGCGATGCAGAGGCGCTGCTGTTGGCCTCCCGACAAGCTGCCGCCGGGCGCACTGAGGCGGTCCTTCACCTCGTCCCACAGCGCGGCGCTCGTCAGCGCCTCCTCCACCACGCTCGCGGCGTCGACGGCGCCGCCGCGCGCGAGCGCGCCGGTCAGGCGCAACCCGGCGAGCACGTTCTCTTCGATCGACATGGTGGGGAACGGGTTCGGCTTCTGGAACACCATGCCCACGCGCCGGCGCAGCAGCACCGGATCCACGGCGCGGCCGTAGATGTCGTCGCCGTCGAGGAGCACCTGCCCCGTCACCGTGGCCCCGGGCGTGATCTCGTGCATGCGGTTCAGGCACCGCACGAACGTGGACTTGCCGCACCCCGATGGACCAATGATGGCCAGCACGCGCCTGGCCTCGATGTCGAGGTCGACGTTCCGCACCACCACTTGCCCGCCGAAGGCCGCCGAGAGCCCACGCACCTGCATCTTGGTGTCGACGGGGCTCGGCACGTCGCTGGTGTCGGCCGCGCGTTGCACGGCGGGGGCGAGGGTCATCGCGATGCTCGGCGTTGAGCGCGGTCGCGCAAGATGATGACCGCGGAGTTCAGGAGCAGCAGGAGCACCAGCAGCACCACGATGCCCGCGGCCGCGTTGTGCGCGAACGAGGCCTGCGGCCGGGAGATCCAGTTGAAGATCTGGATGGGCAGCGCCGTGAACGCCGCGCGCGGGCTATCGGGGAGGTAGGTGACGTACGCGACCGCGCCGATGACCACCAAGGGCGCTGTCTCGCCGAGCGCCCGCGACACCGCCAAGATCGCGCCCGTGAAGATCCCGGGCGCGGCCGACGGCAGCACGACGCGACGGATGGTCTGCCACTGTGTCGCCCCGAGCGCGAGGCTCGCCTCGCGCAGCCCGTGCGGGACCGCCCGCAGCGCTTCGCGCGACGACACGATGACGATGGGGAGCACGAGGAGCGCGAGCGTGGCGGCGCCCGAGATGACGCTGCGCCCTAGCTCGAGCGCACGCACGAACACCGCGAGCCCGAGGATGCCGTACAGGATCGACGGGACACCCGCGAGGTTGGCGACGTTCAGCTCGATGACGCGCGCCAAGCGCCGGTTGCCACCGTACTCTTCGAGGAAGATGGCAGCGCCCACGCCCACGGGCAGCGCGATGGCGGCGGTCCCCAGGCACAGGAGCGCGCTGCCGACGAGACCGGGCAGCACGCCGGCGTTCTCGGCGCGCCGCGACGGGTACGACGTGAGAAAGTCCCACGAGAGCCGGGGCAAGCTGTCGAACAGCACCTGGCCAAAGAGGAGCACCAGCAGTCCCAGCGGGATGGCCATGGCCGCCAGGCACAGCACCGTGAACCAGAGCTCTCGGCGGCTGGTCATCGTGGCCTCCCGTAGCCGGCGCGTGCTGCGCGCCGTGCGACGAGGGTGAGCAGGAACGTGAGCGCGAACAGCGTCGCGCCCACCACGAAGAGCGTCCGCGAGGCGAGCGTGTCAGCGGGCACGTCGCCCAAGCTCACCTGCACGATGAACGCGGTCATGGTCTCGATGGGCACGCGCGGATCGAGCGTGAGGCGCGGCTCCTGGCCCGCCGCGATGGCCACGATCATGGTCTCGCCGACTGCGCGGCCCACGGCGAGCGTGGTGGCGGCGACGATGCCAGAGCGGGCTGCGGGCACGACCACCCGCACGATGGTCGGCAGCCGATCGGCGCCAAGCGCCCATGCGCCCTCGCGCAGCGACCGCGGGACGGCGGTCAGCGCGTCGTCGGTGAGGGACGCGATGAACGGCATGATCATCACACCCATCAGCAGGCCGGGCGCGAGCGCGTTGAACCCGGCCAACCCGGGGATGATCGTCTGCAGCGCGGGGGTCACGACCAGGAGCGCGAATGCGCCGTACACCAGGGTCGGCACCCCGGCGAGCAGCTCGAGGAGCGGCTTGAGCGCGCGCCGCGCGCGCTGCGACGCGATCTCGGACAGGTAGATCGCGGCGAGCAGGCCGAGCGGCAACGCCACCGCGATGGCGATGCCGGACGTGAGCACCGTGCCCGCCACCAGCGGCCACACGCCGAACCGCGGCTCGGCGAACAACGGCGTCCACAGCGTGTCGAAGAAGAACGCCGCGAGGCCCACCTCGCGGAAGAACGCCACGCTCTCGGTGGCGAGGACCACCAGGATGCCGGCCGTGGTGAGCACGCTGACGCCGGCGCACGCGAGGAGCAGCGCCTCGATGGCGCGCTCGGCGAGCGTCGCGGCGCGGTGGGTGCCACCACCGCGCCGCGCGCTCAGGATCGCCTCGCTCGGCACCACGGCGCGCCTCGATCAGCCCTTGCCGCCCAGCAACTCGACGACCGTGACGCCCACGCGCGACCCCTGCCCGCCGTACGCGCTCCCGAGCGTTCGCTGCGAAAAGCGCGCGCGCGCCAGCTCATACGCGCGATCGGGGAGCGCGACGTAGCCGACCTCGGCGGCGAGCGCGCCGCCGCGCGTGAGGTAGCTGTCGATGAAGGCCTGCACCTCGGGCCGCTCGGCCGCGTGCTTCTCCACGTAGATGAAGAGCGGACGCGCGAGCGGCTGATACGTGCCGTCCTGGACCGTGGCGGTCGATGGCAGGATGGGGCCGGCGCCGTTGTCGGCGCGCTCGTCGTCGATGCCCACGATCTTGAGCTTGGTGGCGTTCTGCTCGGCGTAGGCCAAGCCGAAGAAGCCGAGCGCCAGGCGGTCGCCCGACACGCCCTTGACCAGCACGTTGTCGTCTTCGCTGGAGGTGTAGTCACCGCGGCTCGTGTGTTCCTTCCCCACGATGGCCTGCGTGAAGTAGTCGTAGGTGCCCGAGTCGACACCGGCGCCGAACAAGTGGATCTCCTCGTCGGGCCATCCCACACGAACCTGGCTCCAGCGCTTGATGGACCCCTGCGCGGCGGGCTCCCACAGCGTCCGCAGCTCGGCCACGGTCATGGTCGTGGCCCAAGTGTTCTGAGGGTTCACCACCACCGCCAGGCCATCGTACGCCACGGGCAGCTCGATGTACTCCACGCCATTCTTGCTGCAGGCGTCGGTCTCGGACGGTTTGATGGGCCGCGACGCGTTGGCGATGGCGATCTCGTGGTTGCACAGCTTCTTCATGCCGCCACCGGTACCGCTGACTCCGATGGTGACACGCGCGCCGGTGGCCTTCTGGGTCACCTCGGCCACCGCCTCCGAGATCGGCATGACGGTGCTCGAGCCGTCGAGCGCGACCACCGGCGCCCGTGCCAGAGACGAGGGCCCCGGCGCATCGGGCGAGCGCGTGCACGCGCCTGCGAGCACCATGGCAAGGACGACGGTGAAGACGAGTGTTCGCAGCACGGGACCTCCAAAGGCAGCCCAGCCACCTTGGGCGCCCTCGGTGACAGACGTGTGTCAGGCCGGTGCCGATTCGGCCCGGTGCGGGACGGCGGCCGGCAGCTCCACCCAGAAGATCGAGCCTCGTGGCGTCGCGGCGCCCACGCCGACGCTGCCGCCCTGGGCTTCCGCGAGGTGCTTGACGATGGCAAGGCCGAGGCCGGTGCCGCCTACGTCGCGCGAACGGCCGGCGTCGACCCGGTAAAAGCGTTCGAACAGGCGCGGCCAGTGGCGCGGCTCGATGCCGGGACCGTTGTCCTCGACCTCGAGGCGGCACCGCTCGCCATGGCGGCGCGCGCGCGCCGTGATGGTGCCGCCGGGCGGTGTGTACTTGATGGCGTTGTCGAGCAAGTTCAGCAGGACCTGCTCGAGCGCCACCAGGTCAGCGCGCGCGACGACGTCGGGATCGCCCGCCACCACGAGTCGCTGGCCGCGCGCACGGGCGCGCTCGCCCATGGTCTCGCACAGGCGCGCGCACAGCGGCCCGAGCGCCACGTCCGTCGGCTCGAGCGTGAGCGCGCCCGCCTCCACGCGTGAGAGGTCGAGGAGGTCGGCGAGGATGCGCGCGAGGCGGTCGGCGTTGCGGTCGATGGCCTCGAGGAACGGGCGGGCGCGCGCGGGCGCGTCGATGGCGCCAAGCAACAGGGTCTCGGCGTTGGCGCGGATGACGCTCACCGGTGTGCGCAGCTCGTGCGACACGTTGGCCACGAAATCGCGTCGGACGCGCTCGAGCTTGCGCATGGCCGTGACGTCGTGCAGGACCAATACCACCTGGCCCGCGCCAGCGATCGGTGCGGCGCACACCTGCGCGACGCGATCGCCCGGCATGGTGATCTCGCCCGTGGCGACGGCACCGGCACGCGCGACACCTGCGAGATCCGCCAGGGCCGGCACGCGGGCCAGCTCGAGGAGCGTGCGCCCCACCGGATCGCCGACGACTTCGAAGCTCGTGCGCGCCACAGCGTTCGCCAGCGTAACGCGTCCATCGTCGTCGAGGGCCAGCACGGCCTCTTGCATCGCCTCCAGCACCGCACTCAGGCGTCGGCGCTCGGTGGCCAGCGCCGACACCGAGCGACCGAGCTCGCCGGCGAGCTGCTCGAGCGTGCCGCGAAGGCCGCCGAGCTCATCGCCGCCATGGGTCACCGCGCCGCCGCCCACAGCCGTCGCCAGCGAGCGCGCGTGAGCCACGAGGTCGCGCAGGGTGCTCGTGAGCAGTTGCGAGGCCGCGATGCTCATGGCCACCGCGACCGCCAGGCCCACGAGGCCCGCGATGACCACCATGGCGCGCACGCGCGCGCTCACCTGTTCCACCGCCACGATGGGCAGCGCGACGCGCACCACACGCACGGCGCCGCCGTCGACGGAGCGCGCGGCGTACATCATGTCCTCGTCGACGGTGGCGGAGTGCCGTTGATCCCAACCGCGCCCTTGACCGAGCGCCGCGCGCACCTCCGGGCGCGCCGCGTGGTTCTCGGTGGTGGGCACGTCGACGAGCGGCACGCGTGAATCGCCGGCCACGCGGCCGTCAGCGCGGATCAGCGTCACGCGCGCGTGCAGCGCGTCACCAAGCTCGTCGGCCAGCGTGTCGGCTGCCGCTTCGTCGGCGGGCCGTGCATGCGCCACCGCGATGGCCACAGCGTCGAGCTGCCGGGTGAGATCCTCGCGCAGGTGCGCGGTGAGCCAGGTGCGCAGCTCGCGCTCGGCGACCGCGCCCGTGATCAGCACCACCAGCGCCACCAGCGCCACCGCTGCGACGAACAGCTTGCCGCGCGCGCGGAGCTTCATGGCCCGACCGGCGCGCGAGCGCCGCTCACCGAGCCGCCTGCGCTGGACTCTCGCGGAACCGATAGCCGACACCGCGCAAGGTCTCGATGTACTCGGCCGCGGCCCCGAGCTTCTCCCGCAGCCGCTTGACGTGCGTGTCGACGGTGCGCGTGGTGACGTCGGCCGTGATGCCCCACACGTCGTCGAGCAGGCGCTCCCGCGTCTGCACCCGTCCCTTCCGCTCGAGCAGCGTGGTGAGCAGCCGGAACTCGAGCGCGGTGAGCTGCGCCTCCACGCCACCGACGATGGCGCGGTGCGCCGGCTCATCGACGACGAGGACGCCGAACCGGGTCACGCCGGTCTGGCCTTCCACGGGCACCGCCGGGGTCACGCTGCGGCGCAGGATGGCTTGCACTCGTAGCAACAGCTCACGCACCGAGAACGGCTTCACCAGGTAGTCGTCGGCGCCCACCTCGAGGCCGAGCACACGGTCGATCTCCTCGCCGCGCGCCGTGAGCATCAGCACCGGCACCGCGCTGAGCGCGCTGTCGTGGCGTAGCCGTCGGCACACCTCGAGCCCGGAGATGTCCGGCAGCATGACGTCGAGGAGCATCAGATCCGGGCGCCGCTGGCGGGCCTGCTCGAGCGCGGCGCCACCCGTGCCTGCCACCGTCGTGGTGTAGCCCTGGCTCTCGAGGTTGAAGGCCAGCGTCGCGGCGAGGTCGGGCTCGTCATCGACGATGAGGATGTGCGCGGCCATGGTCGGATCCTCGGGTCGTTCTGTGACAGCGGCGTGACGGCTCGACCTCAGACCGGCACGGCGCCGATGACGCGACCCTCGGCATCGACGACCACCACGAGCTGGTTACGCTCGGCCGTGAGGCGTGCGCGCACGGCGTCGAGCGGCTCGGGCTCGCGCGCCGTGGCGACGCCGCGCGCGAGGAGCTCGCGCGCCGGGATCGCGCGCACGGCCTCGGGGATCCAGCCGGCGTCGAGCTGACGCAGCGCGCCCGCGTCGGACGCGGCGGGCACCGCGAAGCCGCGCGCCCGCATGGCAGCCAGCACGTCGGACCACACGAGCACGCCCACGGGACGATCGGCGTCGTCGATGACCGGCACGCCGCGCTGGCGGTGCTCGTGCAACAGATCGAGCGCGCCGCCGAGCGGCAGGTCGGCGGCCGCGCACACCACGTCGCGCATCATGGCGGCGCCCGCGGTGCCGGGGGGCGCGCCGTGCGGCGTCTCGTCGGTGCCAAGGGCGCACACGATGGTCGAGCCGCCGGCGGAGCGCAGCGTGTAGCCGCGACAATCGGGGCAGCGGCCGCAGTCGGCAAGATCCACCGAGCGCCCGCGCGGGCAGTCGACCACGAAGCGCCGCAGGCGCCGCCCGCCGCGCTCCTCCGCGAGCACGCGGTGCACGCCGCGCTCGACGTTCACGCGATCGACGGCGCCCCCCGCGGCCACGCTCAGTCTCCAGCCGGGATCAGGAGCACCGCCGCGCGCTGTTCGCGCGCCGCGAGGTGCGCCGTGCGCTCGGCGACGCTGCCGAGCACCAGGCGCGACACGCCACGCCGGCCGTGCGTCGCGAGCACGATGAGGTCGGCGCCGCGTTCGGTGGCGGCCTCGACGATGCGCTCGGGAACAGGCCCACCGCGCGTGACCAGCATCGACTCGGCGCGCGCGCCGCGCTGGGCACAACGCTCCACCAGCGCCGCCAAGGCGCGGTTGGCCGCCGCGTTGCGCGCCTCGAGCACGTCGTTCATGGCGCGGTAGGCGGCGGTGTAGCCGTCCACCGGCAGGACGCCGGGCTCCACCACCGGCAGCGCCACGTGGACGAGGGTGACCTTGGCGCCGAGGGCGCGCGCGAGGTCGGCGGCGGCGTCCACCAAGAGCTCGGCGAGCGCGCCGTCGGCGGTGACGTCGGTGTCGACGGGGACCAGCAGGTGCTGATAGCTCGACATAGTGCTCCCTCAGGTGTCGGTCTTGACGACGGTGACCGGCACCGCGGCCAGGCGCGCGATGCGCTCGGCCACGCTGCCGAGCAGCACGTGGGTGAGGCCCGTGCGGCCGTGCGTGCCCACGTAGATGCGCTCGGCGCCGCGGGCGCGCGCCTCGGCCACCACCCCCTCGGCGGGCGCGTCTTGGCGCACCACGGCGGTCACGGTCACCTCGGGGAGGCCCGGCCGCTCGGTGCGCAGGGCGGCGACGTCGGCGCGCAGGGCGGCGGCGGCGGCCTCGAGGCGCTTTTGCGACTCGCCCGCCACGGCGCGCTCGAGCTCGACCAGCCCCGCGCCGACTCCGGCCGCACCGTCGAGCCCCAGGGGCAGCGGCATGATGGTGTAGACGTGACACAAGACCATGGTTGCCGGCGTGCCACCGGCCAAGAGGTCGCGGGCGGCGAGCCGCGCGGCGGCGTCGGCGCAGGGCGCGAAGTCGTGGGCGACGAGGATGGTGCGGCTCATGTTCCCTCCCAAGCGAGCGGGCCGACCCTCAGGTCAGCTTGAACTTCTCCATGCGGTAGCGCAACGCGTAGCGACTGATGGACAGGAGCCGCGCGGCGGCGCTCTGGTTGCCGTTACAGCGCGCCAGCGCCTGCGCCAAGAGTCCCTTCTCCACGGCCTCGAGATCCACGCCGTCGGCGGGGAGCTCGAAGGGGCAGCCCTCGGTGCCGCGCGCGCCCGTCGCTGGCGTCGACGAGAAGCGGATCTCCGGCGGCAGGTCCTCCACCCGAATGGGCGCGTCGCCTTGCTTGAGGATGACCACGCGCTCGAGCACGTTGCGCAGCTCGCGCACGTTGCCGGGCCACGCGTAGCGCTGCAGCGCGGCCAGGGCGTCGCCCGCCATCTTCGGCACCGGGCGCCCCAGATCGTGCGCGGCGCGCTCGAGCAGGTGCGCGGCCAACGGCTCCACGTCCTCGGCGCGCATGCGCAAGGCCGGTGTCTCGATCGGCACGACGTTCAACCGGAAGTACAGGTCCTCGCGGAAGCGCCCCGCCTTCACCTCGTCGCGCAGGTTGCGGTTGGTGGCCGCGATGATGGCGGCGTCGAGCGGCAGATCCACCACGCCTCCCACGCGCTTGAACTTGCGGTTCTCGAGGGCGCGCAACAGCTTGGCCTGCGTGGCCAAGGTCATCTCGCCGATCTCGTCGAGGAAGATGACGCCGCCGCGCGCCACCTCGAACAAGCCGCGCTTTTGCGTGCGCGCGTCGGTGAACGAGCCCTTCTCATGGCCGAACAGCTCGCTCTCGATGAGCGTCTCGGGCATGGCGGCGCAGTCGATCTCCATGTACGGCTTGTCCTTGCGCGGGCCGCGAGCGTGGATGGCCTGCGCGATCAGATCCTTGCCCGTGCCGCTCTCACCGGTGATGAGCACCGTGGGCGCGTCGACCCGCTCGAGGCGCTCGAGCATCTCGAAGACGCGCTGCATGGCCGCCGACTGCCCCACCAGCCGCTCGTAGCCACGCTTCTGGCGCAGGTAGCGCACCTCGCGCTGCAGGCGCGTGGCGTCGAGGCCGCGCTTGAGCTGCAGCGACAGCTCGCGCAGGTCGAAGGGCTTCGAGAGGTAGCCAACGGCGCCCAGCCGCGTGGCCTCGATGGCCGAGTCGACGGCGCCGTGCGCGGTGATGACGATGGTGGGCAGCTCGATCTCGAGCTCGCGCAGGCGCCGCAACACGCCCATGCCGTCGACCTTCGGCATCTTCAGGTCGACCACGAGCGCGTCGGGCGTTCCACCCGCGATGGCGTCGAGACACTCTTGGCCGTCGGCCACCGCAGTCACCTCGTAGCCCTCGGCGCGCAGGTGCTCGGCCACGGACCATCGGATCAGCTCCTCGTCGTCGCACACCAGCACGCGCAGGGCGCTGCCCTCGCGCGATCGATCGTCGCGCCGCTCGGCGACGGTGGCTGGGTTGGGCGAGGGTTGGCTGACGCTGGCACCGTTCATCGCTTCCTCCGAGGCCTGGCGCCGATCGACATCGTTCGGCGGGCGCCGCTCGTCGACGCCAGTGCTGGGCGAACCGGCACGCCACGTTCCATGCGCCGTGCCAGCGCGCGACAGCCCTGCCACGGCGTCCACGCGAAATACCGTCCAGAGGCACTGTGCGCAATGACACTATCCGCGCGGCGCATTGGGTGAAAATGCAACGTGCACAAGGACTTCCGCACCGCCCGCTTGTGCGCCGGCGCGCCACCGGCCAATTGGAGGCATGGCCGCAAGCGCCGATCCGGGTCGCATGGCCGCGCTCATCGGCGCGGCGGGCTTTCGCGACGACGACGCGGCGAGCCTGCGCGCGCTGTGGCCCACCGTCGCGCCGACCGCGCCCGCCTTGTGCTTGCGTCTCGCGGCCCTCGCCGACGCCGAGCC
>CAZONM010000100.1:0-15401 GCA_964580865.1 uncultured Myxococcales bacterium
CGAGGCGCTGGCGATGGTGACGCCACGATCGGTCCGGCCGACCCTGGCGCTGCGCGAGCTCCTCGACGTGCGCGCCGTGGGTCAGGAGCTTGCGGGCGCATGCGAAGCCGCGCTCGGCGCCGCGAGCGCGGCCCTGGCGCTGCGCGACGCTTGGGACGAGGGGTTCGCGCTCCACGCGCGCGCCTGGCGCGAAGGCGCCGATGGCGACGACGACGCGCCCGCCGCCGCGTGGGCCGCGTGGGTGTCGGACCGGCTGTGAGGCGGGCAGGTGGGGCCGCGATCAGGCCTTGGCCGGCGGCGTGCTCGTGGGCTTGGCGTCGCCGCCCTTGAGGATCTCGGGCCGCTCCTTGCCGAGGTTCTCCATCTTGCAGTGGCCCTCGAAGATGACGCCCGAGTGGATCACGAGCTGCGGCGTCTCGATGTCGCCATACAGGCGGGCCGGCGCGTGCAGCTCCACGGCCTTCTTGGCGCGGACGTTGCCGCGAATGAGGCCGTTTAGGATGAGCGAGCCCACGTTGACGATGGCGGTGACCTCGGCGCTCTCGCCGACCACCAGCACGTCCTCGGTGACGATCTCACCCGAGAACTTGCCGTCGATGCGCACGGCGCCCTGGAAGGTCAGACGTCCGTCGAACGCGGCCTCGGGCCCGAGGATGGTGTGGGTCTGCCCGACGGCGATCGCGGCGGCCTGCGCCGTCACGTCCTCTTTCCGCATCAACGCCATGACGACTCCTTCGCTGCCCTTCCCGGCGACCGGGGTCCTTTGCACGAAAGGGCGGCCACGGGCAAGGGCAATTGACGCACCGGGAGAAGCGACCTGCGCCACCGGGCGGCGCGCTCGGTGGCTCACGCACCCAGGCGCTGCAGCAGGCCCTCGAGCTCGGCGTAGCTCGCGAAGTGGACCACCAAGGTCCCCTTGCCCGCCTTGTGGTTGACGTCGACCCGGGTGCCGAGCGCGCGCTGCAGGCGCTGGCGCACATCGCGCTCGGCGTCGGACTCACGACCGGCTCCCTTGCGCCGCGGCTGCGCGGGCTGCGTGGCGCGCTCGGTCTGGCGCACGCTCCACTTCTTGGCCACCACCTCGCGCGCGAGCTTCTCCATCTCGGCCGGCTCGTCGAGCGCGAGGATGGCGCGCGCGTGGCCCATGGTCAGCTCGCCGTCGAGCACCTGGCCGCGCACGGCGTCGGGCAGCTTGAGCAGGCGCAGCGAGTTCGTGATGGTCGTGCGGTCCTTCCCGACGGCGTCAGCGATCTCCTGCTGGCTATAGCCGAGCTGCTCATGCAGCCGGTGGAAGGCCTCGGCCTCTTCGATGGGGTTCAGGTCCTCGCGCTGGAGGTTCTCCACCAGCGCCACCGTGAGGGCGTCACGCTCGGCGACGTCGCTCACTACCGCGGGGATGCTCTTGAGGCCCGCCTGCTGCGCGGCGCGCCAGCGGCGCTCCCCGGCCACGATCTCGTACTGGCCGCCACGGCGCCGCACGAGGATTGGCTGGATGACGCCATGGACCTTGATGGAGTCGGCGAGCTCGGACAGGCGCGCCTCATCGAAGCGCTGACGGGGTTGGCCATCGCCCGGCAGCACCTGCTCCACGGGCAGCTGCAGGGCCCCGCGCGCCGACGCCGGCTCCTCCGCGGGCTTGGGTGGAATGAGCGCGCTCAGGCCGCGGCCGAGCCCCCGTCGCTTGTCTTGAGCCATGTCCATGGGAGGTCTCCTCTGACGAAAGGCGACGGCGCAGCGCGCGCGACGCAGTGAGCAGGCGGGTTCAGGCGGTTAGGCCCTGGGCTGGGGCGCAGCAGCAGTGACCGCGGTGGGCAGGCGCCACCGCTTCAAGAGCTCTTCCGCCAGCGCGATGTACGCCTGCACGCCGCGCGACGCGACGTCGTACAGGATGCCCGGCTTGCCATGGCTCGGCGCCTCGGACAGGCGCACGTTGCGCGGGATGATGGTCTCGCAGACCTGGCCGGGGAAGTGCTGGCGCACCTCCTCCACCACCTGGTGGCTGAGGTTGTTCCGCGCGTCGAACATCGTCAGCAAGATGCCGTCGAGGGTGAGCTGGTCGTTGAGCGAGCCCTTGACGAGCTCGATGGTCTTGAGGAGGTGCGAGAGGCCCTCGAGGGCGTAGTACTCGCACTGCAGCGGGATGAGCACGCCGTCGGCCGCGGTGAGGGCGTTGACCGTGAGCAGGCCGAGCGACGGCGGGCAGTCGAGGAGTACGACGTCCCAGCTGGGCGCCAGGCGCGCCAACGCCTTGCGCAGGCGAGTCTCGCGCGCCAGCTCGCTGACGAGCTCGATCTCGGCGCCCACGAGCTGGGTATTCGAGGGGACCAGGGAGAGCCCAGGGACGCTGGTGCCGCGGATGACCTCCTCGACCGAGACCTGGCCGAGCAACACATGGTAGAGGGTTCGGTCATCGGCGGAGGCGAAGACGCCGAGGCCGCTGCAGGCGTTGCCCTGGGGGTCCATGTCCACCAGCAGCGCGCGCTGGCCCTGGTCGGCAAGCGACGCGGCCAAGTTGACCGCCGTGGTCGTCTTCCCGACCCCGCCTTTTTGGTTGACGATGGCTACCACGCGCCCCATGAGTCGCCTCCAGTTGCGTGCTTGTACGCGTCATCCGGATCCGGGTCCAGCGAATTCGTTCCACGTGAAACACCACGTGGAGTGGCCATGATCTCGGGCCTCACGCCGACTCACCTCGGGTCGATCGACGAGTAAATACACAAGCTCATTCAGCTGGTTGTCTTGATGGTCGCGGTTGTTTCACGTGGAACACCACTAGCGCCCGACAGGCCGGGCGCGCAGGACGCAGCGCTCCTCGAGCCCGTCGACGCGGTATGGAATCGCCGCCAACGGCTCAAATCCCCACGTGCGGACCTCGCTATCCCACGTGGAGATATCGTGGTGATGTCCCCAAACGACAACCTCCGCCCCCAGCGCGCAGTATCGCGCGAGCTCGCGGCGCTTGCCCGGCGAGAACGTCGCGCGGCTGAGCACCATGCCCGCGAAGGGCTCGACGGCATCCGCCGACCCAACGACCACGACTTGGTCAGCCGGTCTCCCCATGGCCCCCGCCGCCAACTGAAGAAAGGACGCGCGTTTCTGCGCCGGCTCCACCAGTAGCCCGTGCGCCCCCGGCCACGCTAGCTGCGCCAACAGCCCGGGGAAGCCCGCGCCGCTGCCTACGTCTACGAAGCGCGTGGGCGCGGGCAGCGCCAGCAGCGGCATCAGGCAGTCTAAGTAGTGAAGGCGGGCGGCCGCGTCGGGCTCAACCACGCGCGTGAGGTTGTGCGTCTTGTTCCATCTGACCAGCGCCGCATAGTGCGCGGCGCAGGCGGCGATGATGTCCCGCGCCAGCGTCACGCCGCTTTCGCGCGCCGCGCTCACCAGCGCTTGCTCGAAGCTCATGGGGTGGACCGCGAGTCGAGCCAGAAGGTCACTGGCCCATCGTTCGTCAGCTCCACCGCCATGTTCGCCCCGAAGCGCCCCGTCGCCACCGGCACCTGCACGGCCAGCGCTTCGACCAGCTGGCGAATGAGCGCCTCGGCCGCCCGTGGCTCCAGGGCACCCGAGAACGACGGCCGCGTCCCACGTGCGAGGTCAGCGCAGAGCGTGAACTGGCTGACCACCAAAATGGATCCCCCCACGCTGCTCACCGAGAGGTTCATCTTCCCGGCCTCGTCGGCGAAGACCCGCAGGGCCAGGATCTTCCGTGCGAGCCACGCGACGTCGCCCGGGCCGTCGCCTGCGGCCGCGCCCGCGAGGACGAGGAGGCCGACGCCAATGGCGCCAGCCTCCTCGCCCCCCACGGTCACCCGGGCCGACGTCACCCGCTGGAGCACTGCCCGCATGGCCCGCCATCACCTACGCGCCCTCGAGCGTCAACCCGCGCTTTCACCCTGACCCTGGCTGCCCGAACGGCAGCCGTCAGGGCGCGGCACTGACCGCCCCTTGCCCGGTGGGAACACCCGAAGCTCCGCCTGCGCTCGACGCCGGCCTTGGGGTGACGCCCAACGTCCTGCCCGGTCCCGATGTCTGGTCGCCCCCACCGCTTGGGCTCGACCCCATCGCTGGCGCCGCAGCTGTGACCGACCCTACTCGTACCAGCGGCTTGAGCCGCTCGAGCGTCTTCTTGCCGATGCCGCGCACCTCGAGCAGCTGGGAAACCCGCGATAGCGGGCGCTTGGTCCGCAGCGCAACAATCGCCGCCGCCTTCTTCGGCCCGATCCCCGGGAGGCTTTGCAGCACCGACTCCGGCGCGGTGTTCAGATCCACCGGTTCGGCCCCTAGCGCTGCCCGGTGATGCATCGCCACCGCGAGCACCGACGCCAAGAGGAGGACGCGCAGGTTCACTGGACCACTCGCGCGCCCTCGTCCTTCGGCGCCGGGTCCCGCATCTGGAGTCGACCCTGCACCGGCACGGCGGCCAGCTCCAGCGCCCAGGATCCGTCGCGGTTCTCGAAGGCCACCCCCACCTTGGTCCAGAAGCTCTTCGCCTCCCGGTCCGCAGTCGCCGGTCGGTCCTCTACCATCCACAAGTACTTCATCCGTCGCGCGCTCCGCTCACCTTGCTGCTGGCTCATCGTTGCTCCTGCCTTGCGCTCCATTGCGCGCCTCGCCCTTTCGCACCCCCCGTGCCACCGGCAGCCTGAGCCCTGCCGCTTGCCGCTCTTTCGCTCAGCCCCACGACAATCTTCACGTTTCAGCACGGAACCGAACCAAGGTGCGCGCCTCTGCCACCCTTGTGGGCAACGTAGCTTCACCGAGGCCACCATGGTGATTTGGCCAAGGAAACTCGTGCCCCGTTTTCCACAGCCCCTGTTGCATTCCGCCGCCGCCCTCTCCCATCGCCGCCCGAGCTCCTGCTTTCCTGTGGCCCGCCCGGGGTTTGTTTGATCGCTCGATTCCTCCCCAACTCCTGCGTTCTTTTCTGCCCGCATTTCCCACGTCGAAGCCTCACCTTCCCTCCTCGACACCGCAGGTCCTCCCCATTCTCCACATCACTGATGACGAGGATGATCCTTTTCTAATTCTCTTTCCTCCCTCTCCGTTCCGCGTTGCAGCCTCCCCGCACCTCCGCTACCACGCCTTAGCTCTTCGAGGTCTTCATGGAACTGCGCATCCCTGTCGCCGAGCTCTCCCGGGCTCTCTCTGCCGCTCAAGGCGCCGTGCAGCGCAAGAACACCATGCCCATCCTGTCGCACGTCTTGATGACGGCGGCGTCGACCAAGGAGGGTCAGGGCAAGCTCACCGTGGTGGCCACTGACCTCGACATTGGTGTCCGCAGCGAGCACGCATGCGAGGTCGTGAACCCCGGCTCCTTGACGATTCCGGCGCGCGCTCTCGCTGACATGGTGCGCGAGCTCCCGGGCCCCGACGTCACGCTCAAACGCTTGCCCAACCAGCACGTCGAGGTGAAGAGCGGTCGCACGCGCGCGCGACTGCTGGCGCTTTCCGCGGATGAATTCCCGCCCTTGCCCGCCTACCACGAGGCGTCGTTCGTCTCCGTCGATACCGCCCTCCTCGTCGACATGGTCGACAAGACCCTCTACGCCTGCTCTCAAGACGAGACCCGCTACAACCTCAACGGCGTCCTCTTCGAGCCACCCCAGCAGACCGGCGGCCCGCTCACCATGGTCGCCACCGACGGTCATCGCCTGGTACGTATCGAGCGTACCGTCGAGGGCGCCGAGACCTTCGGCCTCAAGTCCCCTGTCATCTTGCCGCGTAAAGGCCTCGCCGAGCTTCGCCGCATCCTCGGCAACGACCTCGACGGCAAGCTCGAGCTCGGCTTCAAGGACAACCACGCCGTCATGCGCCATGGCACCACCGTGCTCGGCATGCGGCTCGTCGACGGTCAATTCCCCGACTACAAGCAGGTCATCCCCAAGCTCGCCGACAAGATCGTCCGCATCGCGCGCCAAGACCTCTCGGCCACGCTCAAGCGCGTCACCGTGCTGGCGCAAGATCGCATGCAGCCGGTCAAGCTCGCGCTCACCAAGGACCAGCTCGTCGTCACGTGCACCAACCCCGATGCCGGCGAGATCTCCGACGACGTCCCGGTGGAGTACGCGGGCCAGAGCATCGAGGTGGCGTTCAATGGCCGCTACCTCCTCGAGGCCCTCCTGTCCCTCGACGACAAGAACGTGCTCCTGAAGCTCATCGACAACTTGTCCCCTGGCGTCGTCGTCGGCGTCGACGAGCCGCGGCACCTCTGCGTCGTCATGCCCATGCGCCTGTGAGCGCCGCGCGTCGCCTTCTCCCTTCTCGCAGCGCGCGGTCATCGGTTTCACGAACCGTGAACTATCAAAGTGCAGCGATCATCCCCGCGCCGTTGATCTCACCACGCCATGGCTGACGGCTCTGGCGCCGCACGCTGGGTCATCGTCGCCCTGTTCACCTTGACGTGGGTCGGCATCTCGGCGCGGCGCATCCACCTCATCCCCATCGGCCGCCCGGCCGTGGCCCTGGTCGGCGCCGTTGCGCTCGTCGTCGCCGGTCAGCTCGCGGGGCCCTGGGGCCTGTCGGTCGACGAGGCCTTGCGCGTTGTGGAGCCCCACACCATCGCGCTCTTGCTCGGCATGATGGTGGTCGCCGCCGGGCTCGCCGACGCCGGCTTCTTCGCTCGCGCGACCGCGCTCCTCGCGCGCGTGGTGCAGGCGCCGGCGGCGCTCCTTTGGGTCGTCACGCTCGGCGCCGGCCTGCTCTCGGCGGTGTTGGTGAACGACGCCATCTGCCTCTTGGCGACGCCGCTCGTCATGGCGCTCGTGGCCACGCGCGGCTTGCCGGCGCGACCGTTCTTGTTCGCGCTCGCCATGGGCTCGAACGCCGGCAGCGCGCTGACCTTGGCGGGCAATCCGCAGAACATGCTCGTGGCCAAGCTCTCGGGACTCACCTATCGCGAGTACCTTGCGAGCGCCGCCATCCCCGCGCTTGGCGCGCTCGTCATCACCGCCGCGCTCCTTCACGCGCTCTTTCGCCGCGACCTCATGGTCCGCACGGCCGCGTCGACCACCAGCACCCACCGCGACGACCGCGTGCTTCTCCAAGTAGGCCTGGCGGTGCTCGGCGCCATCGTGGTCGCGAACTTCCTCGGCGCGAGCCTGGCCCTCTCGGCGTTGGCCGGCGCCGCCGTGGTGCTGTTGGCGTCGCGCCATCGCGCCGAGGCGCTGCTCGGACAGGTCGACTGGAGCGTGCTGTTGTTCTTCTCGGGGCTGTTCGTGGTGGTCGCGGCCCTTCAGCGCACGGGGCTACCGGCGGAGTGGCTCGCACTCCTGACGCCCGCGGAGACCGCAACTGCGGGGCCGGCGAGCGTGGGCGTGCTGAGCGCCGTGCTGCTGGTGGGCTCGCAGGTGGTGAGCAACGTCCCGCTCATCCTGCTCCTCGAGCCCTGGATCCGCACCTTCCCCGACGCACCCTTCGTGTGGACGGTGACCGCGCTCGTCGCCACGCTGGCCGGCAACCTCACGCTGCTCGGCTCGGTGGCCAACATCATCGTCGTCGAGCGCGCCGGCGAGCGCTTGGGGTTCTTCGAGTACGCCAGGGTCGGCGTCGTGGTGACGGCGACGTCCACGGCGTTCGCGCTCGGGTCGCTCTGGCTGCTGCGCTGACGCGCGCGCGTCAGCGCGCGCTGTCGCTCGAGCGCTGTCACTCGAGCGCGAACGGCCCGTAGAACTGCGCCGACGCGCCATCACCCACGCGCACCACGAACTGCTTCTTCACGATGTCGAGGTAGGCGTCGCGTCGCCCACCGTCGCTGTCGGGGAGCCGCAGCGGCTGCAGGCTGCCGGTGCGCGGCGGCCGGGCCATGGGTTCGCCGAGCGGCATCTTCTCAAGCGCGGCCAACACGCGCTCCTTCATGGGCCCCTTGTTCTTGCCGTAGGGCAGGTTGTGGGCCACGAAGAACGCGTCGAAGCGGTTGAGCGCGCCGTCGTCGAGGACGGGGGTGGCGACCTTGGTGGTGGGCGCGGGCGCCAGGGAGCGGACGTAGACGTCGGCAACGGCGCGCGCCTCGGCGTTGCTCACGCCGTCGGAGCGGCCCTTCTCGCTGCGCTCCGCGGCGACGATGATGTCGACGGCATCGTCTTCCTTCCACACCTTCTTCTGGCTGCGGCTGTCGATGCGCTTGGTGACGACGTCGAGCGACATGGCGACCCCTAGGATACGGCAACGGCTACATTTTCGGTCGGCCCGGGATCACGGTTGCGAACGCCCTCGAAGCCTCTTTGGTAACCACTGGAAGATCCACGGGAATCAGCACCTGGCCAGCACCTCGAGCGCGACCTCCACGCGCCCGAACGGCGGCATCAGGTAGGCGCCCTGCACGCGGCCGCGCACCGCGCGCAGGGTCTCGGCGGCGATGGCGATGCCTTCGCGCGTGGCCGCGGTGCCGTCGCCGGCGGCGCGCAGTCGCGCGAGCACGTCGTCGGGGATGTGCATGCCGGGCACGTTGGCGCGCAGGAATTCGGCGTTGCGCGCGGAGGCCAGCGGCAGCACGCCGACGAGGATGGGCAAGCCCAAGCCGCTCGTGCTTGCCAAGAAGCGATCGAGCGCACTCGGATCAAAAATGGGCTGGGTCAGCACCGCCTCGGCGCCGGCGTCGCGCTTCTCGAACAGTCGTTTGACCTCGCGCTCGAGGTCGTGGGCGCCCGGCTCGGCGCCGGTGGCGAGCACGAACGCGGTCTGTTCGCCCATGGGCTTGCCGGCGGGATCGACGCCGCGGTTCAGGCGCCGCGCGAGCCCAAGCAACCCCACGCTGTCGAGGTCGAAGACGGCGGTGGCGTCGGGGTAGTCGCCGACCTTCGGCGGATCGCCCGTGATGATGAGCAGGTTCTTGATGCCGCCGACGTGAGCGCCGATGAGGTCGGCCTGCAGCGCCAGCAGGTTGCGGTCGCGCCCGCACACGTGCAGCAGCGGCTCGGTGCGCGTGCACACCTCGAGCACGCGCCGGGCCAGCGCTTGGTTCGACATGCGCACGGTGGCGCGCGGCCCGTCGGGGATGTTGACCAGGTCGATGCCGGCCTGATCGAGCAGGCGGATCTTCTCGACGGTGGCGGACGGATCGAGCCCCGTGGGCGGCGCCACCTCCACCGAGACGACGAAGCTGCCTGCGGCCAGCTTGCGCCCGAGCGCGCTGCGCTCCGCCAAGGGCTTGGGCGCGACGCCCTCGACATGGTCGCGCGCGCGCGCGTGCAGGGCCTCGCGGCGCCACCGCCCACCGCCCAACATGCGGGCAGCGGCGACGACGCGACGGATGTGGTCGGGGCCGGTGCCGCAGCAGCCACCCACGGCGGCGACGCCGGCCTTGAAGGCGCGTCGGGCCACCACGCCGTAGGTCTCGGGCGACGACAGGTAGATGCTGCGCCCGTCGACCACGCGGGGGTAGCCGGCGTTCGGCTGCATCACGACCGGTCGCCCCTTGCCCACCATGAGCTCGACGATCGACAGCAGGCGCTCGGGGCCGAGCGAGCAATTGGCGCCGACCACGTCGACGCCGAGGCCGATCATGCGCTCCACCACCTCGTCGGGCTCGGCGCCGTCTTGGGTGCGGTTCTGCTCGTCGAACGTGCACTGCGCGACGACGGGCACGTTGAGGCCGTAGGAGGCCTCGACGGCCATCTCAAGCTCGCCGAGGTAGCCGAACGTCTCGAACGACAACAGGTCGCAGCCGTGCTCGACGAGAGCGCGGGCCTGCTCGCGGAACGCGTCGAAGGCGAGGCGGCGCGTCTTGTTGCGGATCAGGTCCTTGGGCAAGAGCCCCGTGGGGCCGATGCTGCCGGCGACGTACGCGCGGCCCTTGACCACGTCCTTCGCCAGGCGCGCGGCGGCGGCGCAGATGTCGACGACGCGCTCGGCCAGGCCGTGGGGTGCGAGCGCGAAGCGGTTGGCGCCGTAGCTGTTGGTCTGCACGACGTCGCAGCCGACCTCGAGGTAGTCGCGGTGCACGGCGGCCACCACCTGCGGCGACGAGAGCGACAGCTCGTCGAAGCACTTGTTGAGCGCGCCGCCGCGCTCGTACAGCTGCGTGCCCATGGCGCCGTCGAACACCACCGGGCCGGCGGCGAGCGCCTCGAGGAACGGCGGCAGCGGGGACATCGCGGCATCATTAGCACCTCGACGCCCCGCTGGCAGGTTCTCGGCGCTGCCGCCTCACGAGCCCGAGAGGTCGTCGGGCAGCGGCAGCGCGGCGCGCGCCGTCTCGGCGCGCGCCGCGGGGTCGACGAACACGAGCGCGCGCCCCTCGCCGTCGTCCATGACCAGGCGCTCGCGCTGCGGCAGCAGGTTGATCACGACCGGCGACAGGCCCGGCGCCACCTGCGTCACCACACCGCCGAGCAAATCGACGTGAAACAGCCCGTCGTCGGCCACCCACAGCTCGTTGGCGTCGGCGCGGCTGACGAGCTCCGTCAGGCTCACCTCGGGGCCGCGCAGGGGCACGGCCGTGCCCTGATCGAGGTCGGCGAGCACCAGGCGCCCGCTCTGCCAGGCGTCAGCCACCACCACCAGGTTGCCCGTGCGCGTCACGAAGTACTCGGGCGCCTCGATGGTGGGCAGATCGATGGTGGCCACGCTCAGGTCCTCCACGTCGATGAGCGCGAGCTGCGGCGTGGTCTCGGCGCGCGGGCAGTCCACCTCGTCGTCGCTGGGGCTGTCGCACGGCACCTCGTCGGTGCGGTAGCGGTAGCTCACCACCGTGCTGCCGTCGGGCGTGAAGGCCACGGGGCCTGCGGCGTCGGTCACGGTGCGCACGGTGCCGTCGCTGGTCGACACCAGGGCCACCACGCGATCGCCGCCGAGCACGACGGGCACGGCCACCGTGGTGTCGTCGGGTGCCACGCCGAGCCAGGTGAACGAGAACAGCCAGTCGGGCCGGGCGCCCGGCAGCTCGACGTCGAGGGCGCGCCCGCACCAGGTGCCCGCGTCGACGGCGAACCCGCAGCGCTGCACCTCCTCCAGCGGGAACGAGACCACGCGCGCGCGGGCCTCGTCGGCGTCGGTGCTGTCGTCGTCGGCGTAGAAGATGACGGCGACGAGCACGTCGTGGTGATGGAGCCACATGGCCTCGAGCCAGTAGCCGTCGTGCGGGATGACCTCGGTGGTGCGCGTCGCGAGGTCGATGAGGTGGATGGGGCAGGGCTCGTGGTTGTTGTCGCACACCGCGAGGTGCTGGCGCGACGGCGACAGGCGCGTGCCGTGGTAGCGGGCGCCGTCGAGCGCCGGTAGCTGGTCGCGCACCTGCAGCGTGTGGGCATCGAGGAAGCCGAGGTTATCGGCGCCGTCCTCCTCGCCGAGCACGATGACCTCCTCGCCGGGAAAGAGGATGCGCAGGTCCTGCAGGTGCGAGAGGTCGACGCTGCCCGAGGGCGCGGTGCCCTCGGGGGGCACGGCGAACAGCGTCTTCTGCGCATCGACGAGCTCGCCGTCCTCGTCGTGGGTGCGCACCTCTTGCACGACGAAGCTCACCTCGCTCAGCGGGTCGACGCCGATGGAGCCGAGGCCCACCTGGCGTCCGTCGTCGGTCGGGTGGAAGTCGTTGGGCTCGAGGTACGTGTCGTCGCCGGCGCTGCGCTCGCCGAAGGTGGCGCCGGTGCACGCCGTGAATGCCAAGAGCGGAAGTGCCGTCCAGGGGATGCGCGTTGGTTGCAGCATGAGTCCTCCCAAGGTGCGCGCCGGGCGCGGCGCGGCTCGACGCGCGACGCATCAACCGCGCCATCGGCGCGCGCGCGTCTGCGCGCGGCCGCGTCGTCGTCGAGACGGGCAGATCGCGACAACGCTGTCGCGCGACCACCTGACAGCGCCGGCTGACAGCGCCGGCTGACACCGCGACGGCGCCGCGCTACCGTGCCGCGCGTGACGCAGGCGTCCACGGTGTTCGAGGTCGACGCGCAGGCGGTGCACCGCGAGGTGGCCACCTTGGTGTTCTCCCGCGTCTTGTCCGACAACCCCATGACGATGGTGCGCGCGGCGCACTGGCACAACCTGCTCGACGGCCTCGGCCTCGGCTTGCCCTATTTCTTGGTGCACGACCTCGGGCTGTTGCTGACGCAGCCCGTGGGCACGGCCATCAAGGTGGGCGCACGCGAGCGCTCGCTGCGCATGGCCGCCGACCGCGGACACCTCACGCTCGACGCCGCGCAGCAGCGACGTCTGCAGGGCTACTCCGATCTGCTGGTGGACCTGGCGCGCTCGGAGCTGTGCCAGAAGGCGTCGGCGAGCAACCTTCCCGATGAGCTGTTGGCGGCCGTCATCGCCAAGGTCATCGAGCCCGTGCAGCAGTCGGTGGTGAAGAAGGGCCACAACCGCAAGCTGCCGCTGACCTTGCCCACCTACCAAGACCTCGAGCCCGCGCACCACGTGAACCGCGCCGTCACCGACGAGGTCAACGGCGTGCTCGCCACCCTGGTGGAGGCGCGCACGCGCGTGCGCGTGGCGCTCGAGCAGGTGGACCTCGACACCCTCAAGCTGCTCGAGATGTTCAAGGGCGAGGGGGGCCTCGGCAGCGACGGCGCCGACCTGCTCGACCTGTATCGCGCGCTGGCCACGCCGGCGGCGCACGACATCGCCAACTTCTCGCTCGACTTGATCCCGAGCGTGCTCGAGACCAAGAAGTCGAGCGGCGTGCAGACCTTCTCCATCGACGGCTACGCGAGCATCGAGACCCAGGGCAACCTCGACAGCCTGCTGCCCTCGGAGCTGGCGTTCGACGACGACCTGTTCGACCGCCGCTTCGCCAACAACGAGCTCTTCTATTACGGGCGCGAGAAGCAGGACACGCAGCGGGAGCGCCTGCACTACATCCTCGTCGACGCCAGCGCCTCCATGCGCGGGCTGCGCACGGTGTTCGCGCGCGGCCTCGCCTTGGCGCTGGCCAAGAAGATGACCCTGCGCGGCGAGGACGTGTGGCTGCGCTTCTTCGACTCGCGGCTGTACGAGCGCCAAGAGCTGACGTCGTCGCGGCTGCGCGTGCCCTACCTCCTGTGCTTCCGCAGCGAGCGCGGGCGCAACACCACCCGCGTCTTCTCCGAGCTCGAGCGCGAGCTGTCCCGCCTGTCGCGCGAGGACCCGAAGGAGGTGGTGGTCACGTTCATCACGCACGGCCGCTGTCAGATCGACGCGCGCCTGCTCGAGAGCCTCAAGTCCAAGGCCTCGCTGTGCGGCGTGTTCGTCACCACCGGCACCGAGGTGCAGCTCGACTACCTCGACAAGCTCAATCAGCACCACGTGGTCGCGCCCGACATCCTGGCGGACAAGGCCTCGCGCAAGACCGAGGCCCTCAAGATCTTGCAGGGCCAGGCCTAGGCCGAGCGCGAACGGTTTTCGACCGCTCGTCTGCGCGCGACGGGCGTCACGCCGGGCGCCGGCCCCCGACGTTGCGCCCCGCGGGGAGGCCGCCGTAGGGTCGCCCGGCCTCGGGTTCGCCGACGGCGGGTCTCCTCACGGTCCTTCCACCGCGCGCACGGCGCGCATCATACGGAGCACGAACATGGGTCTCCTCTCTCGCCTCATGGGTGGCACTACCACCAAGCAAGCCACCGACGACGTCTTGCTGCTGCACGGCATGCTCTTGATGGCCGGCGCCGATGGCACCATCGAGCAGAGCGAGCTGTCGACGGTGCAGGGCTTCTACGACACCCTGCCGGAGTTCAAGGGCAAGGACTTCAACGAGCTGCTCTCGCAGGCCAACCGCGTGGTGGCCAAGCACGGCGGGCTCAAGCAGTCGATCAACGCGCTCGGCGAGATCAAGAGCCCGGCCATCAAGAAGAAATGCTTCGTGTTGGCCGCCGACATCGCCATGGCCTCCGGCGACATCGACGAGGCCGAGGACAAGCTGCTCGAGGCCATGCAGCGCCTCTTGGGCATCGACGACGCCTTTGCCGGCAAGGTCATCGAGGTCCTGCAGACCAAGTACGCCACCTGAGCACCGGGCGGCCGACATGGCGTTGATCGATCTGGTCCAAGCCCGCCGCGATCGCACGCTGCGCGCCACGCTCGCCGACGATGACGGCGTCAAACGCGCGCAGAAGAAGATCGAGGAGGAGACGAGCGGCTACGGCTTCTTCGGCCGGCGCCGCTTGCTCACCGGCGCGCTGCGCCTGACGCGCTCCATGTCGGCCGATGTGGCGGCGGCGCTCGACGCTTGCCGCG
The DNA here is from genome assembly GCA_964580865.1 of uncultured Myxococcales bacterium. Taxonomy (GTDB): domain Bacteria; phylum Myxococcota; class UBA727; order UBA727; family VGSZ01; genus JACOUT01. The sequence continues at coordinate 14,140 of CAZONM010000100.1, forward strand.
AGACGCTGGCGTTCACCGAGCCCCTCGAGGTGTACGTCAAGCCCGACGCCGAGCTCGGCGCGTTCATGATGCGCGGCCCCTGGGGACCGCTGGCGCTCGGCGTGACGTCGTCGTTGGTGGAGGGCTTCACGCCCGCCGAGCTGCGCTTCGTGCTCGGCCACGAGCTGGCGCACGCCAAGCTCGACCACCTGGGCCTGCCCATGCCGCTCACCGCCACCATCGAGGACCTGGCGGGGCCGCTGGTGTCGCGCGCCACCGCCATCGAGCTGTTCTTGTGGTGCCGCTCCGCCGAGATCTCGGCGGACCGCGCTGGCCTGGTGTGTGCGCGCGACCTCACCGCGGCGGCCAGCGCCTTCCTCAAGCTCTCGAGCGGCCTCACGCGCGTGAGCGTCACCAGCGATCTCTCGAGCTACCTGGCGCAGGTCGACACGCTGGCGTCGACGCCGGTGGCGCGCCAGAAGCCGCGCACCGACGACGACACCCTCGAGTGCTTCAACACCCACCCCTACGCGCCCCTGCGCATGCGCGCGTTGGTGGCGTACGCCAAGAGCGACGCCTACGACCGCGCGCTCGGCCACGGCGGCCTCGGCACCACGCTCACGCTCGACGCCGCCGAGGCGATCGTCGAGCGCGATCTGGAGCTGATGGAGCCGAGCTACCTCGAGGAGAAGACGGCCACCGCCGAGCTGTTGCGGCGCGTGTTGTTCCTCGCGGGCATGGCGGTGTCGCACGCCGACGGCAAGGTGCACGAGAAGGAGACACGCGCGCTCACGGCGCTCCTCGGCACCGACGCCATGTGGCAGCCGCCGCCGCTCGAGGCCATCACCGGCGAGCTGGCCACCAAGCTCGTCGAGGCCAAGCAGACGTGCCCGCGCTTGTCGCTGGTGCAGCTGGTGCAGCACCTCACCATCGTGGCCGCCGCCGACGGCGTCGTGGAGCCCGCCGAGCTCGAGGCCATGTACGCCGTGGCGGGCAAGCTCGACGTGCCGCTCACCATCGTCGACGAGACCTTGTGGGCGAGCGCGCGGCCCATGGACTGACCGCCGCGGTGACGCGCGTTCACTCGTCGAGCACGCGGGCGCGCACGCTGCCGCGCGCGAGGCGCACGTCGATGTCGGTGGCGGGGGGCGCGTCGGCCGGCGCCATGAGCACGCGCCCGTCGTCGACGCGGGTGGCGATGGCGTAGCCGCGACCGAGCACCGTGAGCGGCGACATGCCGTCGAGCCGCGCCGCCAACAGCGCCAAGCGCTGCGCGCGGCGGC
>CAZONM010000101.1:0-15389 GCA_964580865.1 uncultured Myxococcales bacterium
GCTCGAGGCGGCCGTGCGCGGCCGCGTGCACGGCGACCCGCGGCGCGCTGCGCCGGGAATCGCGGTCGCGCTGGGGCTGGTGGCGCGCGGGCACGCCGGGCGGGTGGATCTGGCCGGTGCACGGCTCGAGGTGGCGCCGGGCGGGGTCGTTCGGATCGTGGTAACCAGCGCAGTTGCCGACGGGCCGGTGCCAACGCAGAATGTGAGGACGGCCCGCGCGACCCCGCTTGCCCCAGCGGCATCCATGCGTACGGTTGACCGGGAGTCGTTTTCGGACGAGGCAGGACTGACGCGACCGTCGGACGAGCAGCCATGAAACAGCACCAAAAGACCCTCCTCGTCTGGCTCGTCTTCCTGCTCATCGTGGTGGGCATCTGGACGGCCTTCAAAAACGCCGGCGAGCGCCAGGACCAGGCAAAGTTCGCCGAGCTCATCTCCGCCATCGAGAAGGGCGAGGTGCGCGAGGTGCGCATCCAGGAGACCGGCAAGGGCGTGGTCTTCGAGGGTGCCTACAAGGCGGGCGGCAAGTTCACCACCCTGGGCGTGCTCGACGAGGGCATCCGCAAGGACTTGCAGACGGCGTTCCGCGAGCACGGCACTACCTACGTCATCGAGCCGCGCGAGGCGGGAACCATCTGGGTCGTGCTCATCCAGCTGTTGCCGCTGGCGCTCATCTTCATCGTGCTGTTGGTGCTCATGCGCCAGATCCAGTCCGGCGGCGGCAAGGCCATGAGCTTCGGTAAGAGCCGCGCGCGCCTCATGAACGAGAGCCAGAACAAGGTCACGTTCGCCGACGTCGCCGGCGTCGATGAGAGCAAGGCCGAGCTCGAAGAGATCGTGCAGTTCTTGAAGGACCCGAAGAAGTTCACGCGCCTGGGCGGGCGCATCCCCAAGGGCGTGCTGCTGATGGGCCCGCCGGGCACGGGCAAGACGCTGCTCGCCAAGGCCATCGCCGGTGAAGCGGGGGTGCCGTTCTTCTCCATCGCCGGCTCCGACTTCGTCGAGATGTTCGTGGGCGTTGGCGCCAGCCGCGTGCGCGACCTGTTCGAGCAGGGCAAGAAGAGCGCCCCCTGCATCATCTTCATCGACGAGATCGACGCCGTGGGCCGGCACCGCGGCGCCGGCATGGGCGGCGGCCACGACGAGCGCGAGCAGACGCTCAACCAGCTCCTCGTGGAGATGGACGGCTTCGAGTCGAACGAGGGCGTCATCATCATCGCGGCCACCAACCGGCCCGACGTGCTCGATCCGGCCATCCTGCGGCCCGGCCGCTTCGATCGCCGCATCGTGGTGCCGCGCCCCGACGTGACCGGCCGCGAGCAGATCTTCCGCGTGCACCTGCGCAAGGTGCCCGTGGGCGCCGACGTCGACGTGGAGGTCCTGGCGCGCATGACGCCGGGCATGGCCGGCGCCGACATCGAGAACATGGTGAACGAGGCGGCGCTCATCGCCGCGCGCCGCGACGGCTCCAAGGTCGCCATGGTCGACTTCGAGGCGGCGCGCGACAAGATCCTCATGGGCAGCGAGCGGCGCAGCATGGTGATGAGCCAGCGCGACCTCGAGACCACGGCGTTCCACGAGGCGGGGCATGCGCTGGTGGGACAGGTGCTGCTCGAGCAGGATCCCGACTCCGAGCACCGCGGCGACACCGACCCGATCCACAAGGTGACCATCATCCCGCGCGGCGGCGCGCTCGGGCTCACCTCGTGGCTGCCCGACGACCGCAAGACCATGTCGAAGAGCTACGCCGAGAACCGCGTGGCCATGGCCATGGGCGGTCGCATCGCCGAGGAGATCGTGTTCGGCGAGTGGAACACGGGGGCGGCCAACGACATCGACCAGGCCACCGAGATCGCGCGCCGCATGGTGTGCGAGTGGGGCATGAGCCAGAAGATGGGCCCGCTCGCCTTCGGCCGTAAGGAAGGCGAGGTCTTCCTCGGCCGTGACTTCACCAGCACGCAGCAGAACTACTCGGACCAGACCGCCGTCGACATCGACGACGAGGTGCGCCGCATCGTCACCGAGCAGTACGCGCGCGCCAAGAAGCTCATCGAGTCGCACCTCGAGACGCTCAAGACGATCGCGCGGGCGCTGCTCGAGTACGAGACGCTCGATCGCAAGGACATCGAGACGCTGATGGCGGGCGGGTCGCTGACGCGCACCAAGCCGTCGGTGCGCATCAAGACCCGCGAGCAGATCGAGGACGAGCGCAAGGCCAAGGACGCCGCGGCGCCACCCCTCATCGGCGGGCCCTTGCCCGAGCCCGGCGGCGCGTAGCCCGCCCGCGCGGACGTGCTATCCCGTCTCCGTGCGCACGCCGGTGTTCGCCATTGTCGGTCGGCCCAACGTGGGCAAGAGCACGCTGTTCAACCGGCTGGCGGGCCGTCCCATCGCCATCGTCGAGGACGTCCCGGGCGTCACGCGCGATCGCATCTACGCCAAGACCGACGTCGATACCGGCGAGGGCCTCGGGCGCGCGATCATCATCGACACCGGCGGCCTCGGCTTTGGCAAGGCCGATGACGACGAGGTGCTGACCAAGGAGATGCTGCCCGGCGTGCGCGAGCAGACCCAGCTCGCCATCGACGAGGCCGACGTCATCTTCCAGGTCGTGGACGCGCGCGCCGGCGTCACCGGCGACGATCTCGAGGTGGCGCGCCTGCTGCGCAAGAGCGGCCGCCCGGTGATCGTGGCGGCCAACAAGATGGACAGCGCCGCGCAAGTGGGGCTCGACGCCGAGCTGCACCGGCTCGGCATCGGCGACGTGGTGCCCATCTCGTCGGCGCACGGGCGCGGCATCGGCGACCTGCTCGACGCGGCCGTGTCCAAGCTCGACGACGAGCTCAAGGCGGCGGCGCGCGTGGCCGCGCTGGCCGAGGAGGAGCCCGAGCTCGACCCCGCCGCGGTGGACGAGGCGCTCGACGCCGCCGAGGCCGACGCCGAGGGCGCCGAGCTCGCCCCGCCGCCCACCGAGAGCCGGCTGCCCGAGGTGATCAAGGTGGCCATCGTGGGACGGCCCAACGCGGGCAAGTCGAGCCTGGTGAACCGCCTGCTCGGCGAGGAGCGCCACCTGGTGTCGCCGGTGGCGGGCACCACCATGGACGCGGTGGACTCGTTCGTCGACTACGGCGCGCACCGCTTTCGCCTCATCGACACCGCGGGCATCCGCCGCAAGCGCAGCATCGGGCGGCAGGTGGAGCGCTTCGCGGTGGTGAGCGCGCTCAAGGCCATGGACCGAGCGGATCTGGTGCTCTTGCTCATCGACGCCGAGAACGGCATCGCCGAACAGGATCTCAAGATCGCGTCGCTGGCCGACGACAAGGGCAAGGCCGTGGTCATCGTGGTCAACAAGTGGGACATGGCGCGCGCCCACGACCTCGAGGCCGAGAAGGTCGCCGAGCGCATCCGCCACCAGATGGCGTTCTTGGCCCACGCGCCCATCCGCTTCGTCTCGGCCAAGACCGGCAAGCGCGTGTTCGACGTCCTCGACACGGTGGTGGCGCTCGCCGAGAAGCACTTCCGCCGCGTGGGCACCGGCGAGGTCAACCGCGCGCTCAAGGCGGCGGCCGAGGCGCACCAGCCGCCGGTCCATCGCGGGCGGCGCACCAAGATCCTCTACGGCGCCCAGGTCAAGGTCGCGCCCGCCACCTTCGTCATCGCCGCCAACGACCCCGAGGGGTTCCACTTCTCCTATCGACGCTACCTGACGAACGCGCTGCGCGAGCACTTCGGCTTCGACGGCGCGCCCATCCGCATCTTCTTTCGCGCGCGCAAGCAGAAACGCGCCCGGCGAGGGCGCACGTGACGCACGCCTGGATCGCGCAGGCCCGCCGCGTCGTCGACGATCTTCACGTGCGCGTGCGCCGCCACCCGGTGCTGGGCGAGGCGTACGAGATCGTCGACGCTACCATCGGCGACTACGCGCGCGATCACGGTCCCATCTACGCGGGGGCGCTGGCCTTCTACGCCATCCTCTCGCTCATCCCGCTGGCGATCCTGTTCGCCTCGGCGGCCGGCTTCATGGTGGTCGGCCAGCCAGGGCAGGGCGAGGCCGGCGTCACCGAGGTGGTCGAGCAGCTCAACCGCTTGGTGCCCTACTTCGACCGCGCCTTCGAGGACGACCTGCGCACCATCCTGAAGAACCGCAGCAGCCTCGGTTTGGTGGGCGTCACCGGCCTCCTCCTGTCGGCCTCGCAGGTGTTTCGCGGGCTCGAGTTCGCCTTGGCGCGCACCTTCGCGCGCTCCGATCACGCAGTGCCCACCGACGAGAAGGCGCGCCCGCGCAGCTACGTGGTGAGCAAGCTCTGGTTCGGCGTGTTCGTCACCGCGCTGGTGCTCGGCTACGTGGCGCTGCGCGTGCTGGCGGGGATCCTCGAGCACGTCGCCGACGACGTGCCGTCGCTGCGCGGCATCCTGGGCGATCCGCTCGGCACCGACACCGCGGTAGGCAAGGTGGCGACGGCAGCGCTCATGGTGTTCGGGTTCGTCATCGTGCTCAAGATCTTCACGCACCAGCGCGTGCACACCCGCTTCGCGCTCGTGGGCGGCGCGCTGTTCTACGGCCTGTTCGTGCTGGCGCACGCCGTGTACGACCTCTACATCGAGCGCTTCTCGAACCTGGGCGCGATGTACGGCGGATTCGCGACGCTGGTCATCGTGGTGTTGTGGATCTACTTCTCGGCGACGCTCATGTTGGTGTGCTGTCACGTCGTCAAGTACGCCCAGCGGCGCGTGCTGCACGGGCCGCGGTGGCCCAAAGACGGCGGCAACGCGCCGCTGCCGGCGAGCGCGCCGCCGCGAGAGGAGGCGAGCGATGCGCAGGGGTAGGGAAGTGCCCGCGGTGACGCGGACCGTCACGGCGGCGATCACGGTTGCCGTCACGCTGGTCGTCCCATTGCTACTGCTCCTGGGCGGAGGTTGCGTGACCTTGCAGGAGCGCGAGCGCGGACCCACCCCGTACCGACGGCCGCCGCCCAACGTCGACGCCGCCGCGGTGGTCGTCGACACGCCACGCTTCGAGGGCGAGGCGGCCTACGCCTACTTCGACGGCGCCAGCGGCGCGGCCATCACCTTCGACGCCGTGGTGGCGCGCGCGCGCGCGGCGCAAGTGGTGGTGCTGGGCGAGCAGCACGATCAGGCCGTGCACCACGAGCTACAGCGGCGCGTGGTGGCCGCGCTGGTGGCGCCCGACGCGCGAGTGACCGTGGGGTTCGAGATGCTGACCTGGGCGTACCAGGGCGCGCTCGATCGACTGGCCGACGGCACGCTCGACGCCGACGCGTTCGCCGCCGAGATCGACTGGAAGAAGGCGTGGGGGTTCCCCTTCGAGCTGTACCGGCCGATCTTCCAGGCCGCCGTCGACGGTCAGGCGCGCCTGCGCGCGCTCAACGCGCCGCGCGAGCTGGTGCGCGCCGTGCGACAGAAGGGCCTCGACAAGCTGTCGGCCGACGAGCTGCGCCAGCTCCCCGATCTCGACCTCGGCGACACGCTCCATCGCGAGTGGTTTCATGGCGTGTTCGCGTCGGGCGGACACCCGGTCACTGCCAGCGAGGTCGATGCGTTCTACATGGCGCAGGTGGTGTGGGACGAGTCCATGGCCGACGGCGCGGCGCGTGCGCTGGCCGACGGCGCCGAGCAGGTCATCGTCATCGCCGGCGCCGGACATGTGGCGCGCGGGCGCGGCATTCCGCAGCGCGTCGAGCGGCGGCGACCGGGTGTGCGGGTCTTGTCGGTGGTGCCGCTCACGGGCGTCGACGGCGACAACGCCCACGATCGCATCCGCCAGGCGGTGCTGCAGGGCGAGGCCGACATCCTGGTGGTGCCCCGCTTCGAGCGCGCCATCGATCTGTAGCCGCCGTTGTCAGGGCGCACGGGTTCTCACCGGTTCGCCGTCGCGCTAGCAGGCTCCACCCTCGCAGCACGGAGCCCGCGATGTTCCCCCTCGCACGTCCCCTCGTCCTTCCCCTCGCGCTCGCGCTCGCCGCGGCGCCCACGATGGCCGCCGCCAAGGCGCCCGCGGTGGACATCCCGTTTGAGCAGTTCACGCTGCCGAACGGGCTGCGCGTGGTGGTGCACACCGACAAGAAGGCGCCCATCGTCGCCGTCAGCGTCTGGTACCACGTGGGCAGCAGGGACGAGCCCGCGGGGCGCAGCGGCTTCGCGCACCTGTTCGAGCACCTGATGTTCAATGGGTCCGAGAACGCCAAGGGCGAGTACTTCACGCCCTTCGAGCTCGTCGGCGCCACCGACATGAACGGCACCACGTGGTTCGATCGCACCAACTACTTCCAGAATGTGCCCACCACCGCCGTCGACCTCGCGCTGTGGATGGAGTCGGACCGCATGGGCCACCTGCTCGGCGCCATCGATCAGGCCGTGCTCGATGAGCAGCGCGGCGTGGTGCAAAACGAGAAGCGCCAGGGCGAAAACCAGCCCTACGGCCAAGTGGAGGACGAGCTCTACAAGCTCCTCTACCCCCAGGGCCACCCGTACCACCACAGCACCATCGGCTCCATGAACGACCTGAACGCCGCCTCCCTCGACGACGTCAAGGGCTGGTTCAGAGCGGCCTACGGGCCCAACAACGCCGTCATCGTGCTGGCCGGTGACATCGACGTCGCCACCGCCAAGGAGAAGGTCACGCGCTTCTTCGGCGACATCCCGCCCGGTCCGGCGTTCCCCCACCCGAAGGCGGGGCCGGCCAACGCGAAGCCCACCCGCGGCGCCATGACCGATCAGGTACCGCAGGCGCGCTTCCAGCGCTCCTACAGCGTGGCGAAGATCGGCGACGCCGAGCTCGAGCGCCTCCACGTGCTCTCGCAGGTGCTCGGCGGCAGCAAGTCGTCGCGGCTCGATCAGCGCCTGGTGTTCAAGGACAAGCTCGCCGACCGCGTGTGGACCAACATCGACGACTTCGAGGTCGCCTCGACCTTCACCATCGGCGCCGACATCAAGGCCGGCGTCGACCCCAAGGTGGTGGAGGCCGCCATCGACGACGAGCTGGCGCGCATCCTGAAAGACGGACCCACGGTCGCCGAGGTGGCGCAGGCGCGCACCTTCTTGAAGGCCAGGTTCATCCGCGGCGTCGAGCGCATCGGTGGCTTCGCTGGCAAGGCGAGCGTGCTCGCCGAGTGCGCGGTGTACACGGGCAACCCCGGCTGCTTCCGCGCGAGCCTCAAGGCCCTCGACGAGGCCACGCCCGCCAACGTGAAGGCCGCCGGCAAGCGCTGGCTCGGGAAGGGCGGCGCGACCATGGTGGTCACCCCCGGGGAGCGCACCGTCATCCCCGAGCCGCCCGCCGCCACGCCCGCGGCCATGAAGCTGCCGGCGGTCGACGCCAAGCTGAAGGCCCTGCCGAGCGCGGTCGATCGAAGCAAGGGCGTGCCTATGCCGAGCGGCTTCCCGGCGCTCGTGTTCCCCGCCTTCCAGCGCGCCAAGCTCAAGAACGGCGCCGAGCTCATCCTCCTCGAGCGCCACGGCGTGCCCGTGGTGCAGGCGAGCTGGCTCTTCAAGGGCGGCTACACGGCCGACGTGGGCAAGAAGCTCGGCACCACCAGCTTCACCATGGGCATGCTGGTGGAGGGCGCGGGCGCGCTCGACGCCATCGCGTTCGGCAACAAGATGGAGTCGCTCGGCGCGGTCATCAGCGCCGACGCGGGCCTCGACGGCAGCAGCGTCGACCTGTCGGCGGTGCGCGAGCACCTTGATGAGTCGGTGGCGCTCTATGGGTCGGTGCTTCGGGAGCCGCGCTTCGACCAGGCCGAGATCGATCGCGTGCGCGCCACCTGGATCGCGGGCATCAAGCAGGAGAAGGCGCAGCCCCTGCAGTCGGCGCTGCGCGTCTTGCCGCCGCTCCTCTATGGCGCCGGCCACCCCTACGCGATGCCGTTCACGGGCAGCGGCACCGAGGAGTCCATCGCGTCGCTCACGCGCGACGACATCGTGGCCCTGCACAAGGCATGGGTGCGCCCCGAGGGCTCCACCCTCGTCGTGGTGGGCGACACCACGCTGGCGGAGCTGGTGCCGCTCCTCGACAAGCACCTCGGCGAGTGGAAGGGCGCGGGTCAGGCGCCCGTCGCCCCCGCCGTGGCGGCGGTCAAGGTGCCGGGCAAGCCGCGCGTCTTCCTCGTGGACCAGCCTGGCGCCATCCAGGCGACCATCCTCGTGGGCCAGGTGGTCCCGCCCACCGCCGACGCGGGCGCCGTGAGGCTCGCCGTGGCCAACGGCGTGCTCGGCGGTGAGTTCTCGTCGCGGCTCAACATGAACCTGCGCGAGGACAAGCACTGGGCCTACGGCTCCTACAGCTTCCTCGTCGACGCTGTGGGGCAGCGGCCGTGGCTCGCGTTCGCGCCCGTGCAGATCGACAAGACCGTGGAGTCATTGCGCGAGCTGCAGCGCGAGATCGGCGAGTACGCGACCGGCAAGGCGCCAGCCAAGGCCGACGAGCTGAAGAAGATCCAGTCCACCGAGGTGCTCGGGCTGCCGGGGGCGTACGAGACCTCGATGGCCGTGCTGCACACCGTCGCCGACATCGTGCGCTACGGGCGGCCCGACGACTGGGTCGCCAAGCGCAAGGGCGAGATCGAGGGCATGACGCTGCCGGCCGTGCACAAGGCCGCGAGCACCATCGATCCGAAGGCCATGACCTGGGTAGTGGTGGGTGATCTCAAGAAGATCGAGGCGGGCGTCCGCGGGCTCAACTTTGGCGACGTCGCGGTCGTCGACCCCGACGGCAAGCCGGTGGCGAAGCCCACGGCGAAGTGAGTCACGCGCGGCGCCGCCGCAGGAGCGTCGCGAGCACGAGGGCGCCGGCGAGCGAAGGTGCGCCGAGGGTCGAGCAGCCGCCGCAGCCCTCGGGCGGCTCGCCTTCGCCCTCGCCCTCGCCCTCGCCCTCACCCTCACCCTCGCCTTCGCCTTCGCCCTCACCTTCACCTTCGCCTTCGCCTTCGCCTTCGCCTTCACCCTCGCCCTCACCCTCGCCCTCGCCCTCGCCCTCGCCCTCACCCTCGCCTTCGCCCGACTCGGGCGTGCAGGTGTGACCGTCGCCCTCGAAGCCCGGCAGGCACGTGCAGCCGTAGGATCCGCTGGTGTTCACGCAGCGGGCGTTCTCGCCGCAGTCGTCGGTCGCGTCGAAGCACTCGTTGACGTCGGCGCAATTGATGCCGTTGCCCGTGTAGCCGCTCCTGCACGTGCACGTGTAGCCGACGCCCGTGCCGTCACAGTCGGCGTTCGGTGAGCACGTGTCGGTGCCGAGCGCGCACTCGTCGGCGTCGGCGTCGCAGGCGTTCCCCACGCCGTCGGTGTCGTGATCGGCCTGGTCCGGGTTCGCCAGGCCCAAGCAGTTGTCGCACAGGTCACCGGCGTCGTCGCCGTCCTCGTCGTCCTGGTCGGGATCGGCGACGTCGGGGCAGGTGTCGCACCGGCCGCGCACGCCGTCGCCGTCGGGGTCGGCGCCGGCAGGGTCGCACACCAGAAAGGGCACCACGACGTTCGCGATGCTGTCGCCCGCGTTGGCGAGCAGGCCGTTGGCGTCGTTGCCTGCAACGAACAGGCGGTGGCGACCCTCGCGCAAATCGGTGAGCTCGATGTTCCAGCTCGCCTCGCCGTAGGTGTCGTAGTCCTCGGGGCCGGGATCGTCGTCGCCGGGGTCGGGGCCGTTCAGGAAGGTGGGGCCGTGCGTCATTTCATTGTCGAGGAGGCCGTCCTCGTCCACCTGGATCTGCTCCGCGATGTTGGCGACGAAGATCCCCGCAGCCGTGGTCGCCATGCCGAAGCCCGCGCGCACGCCGGGGCTCGCGGCCTGCTTGCGTACGCGCAGCGTGAACAGCGCGTCGTCGCCGACCTGGTACTGGGCGGCCAGCCCCTCCACGAGCACCTCGGGGGGCAGCGTGCCGGTGGTGTGGCACAGGCGGCAGGTGAGGGGCGCGCCGTCGAGCGTGGACTGCTTGCCGCTGTAGCCGAAGATGCCCGTGGGCAGCGCGCGCGCCGCTGGCGCCGCCGTGAGCGCGACGGCGAGCGCGGTGAGGGTGCGAAGCGAACGGGGTGCGTGCATGCGAAATGACCTCAGCGTTTGCGGAGTTCGTCGACGATGCGCGTGGCCGCAAGGTGCGCGAGGCCGTAGATGGAGAGCTGCGGGTTGACGCCGGTGGCCGTGGGGAAGACGCTGCCGTCGACGACGTAGACGTTCGCGATCTGATGGTGGCGGAGATCCGTGGACCGCACCACGCCTTGCTTCGGGTCGTCGCTCATCATGCAGCCGCCCATCTGGTGCGCCGAGAACAACACCGCCGAGCCGGTGCGCCAGGGCAGGGCGTCGACGCGCGACAGCTCGGCCTCTGACGCGAAGTGGTTCTTCCCTTCATGGAGCGCGATCACCTGGCGCGCGCCCGCCGCCAAGGCAACCTTGATGAGCGTCTTTTGCGCCTCGACGAAGCCGCGCCACTGGCGGTCGGCGATCGGGTAGTCGAGGGCCGCGCGCCCCGAGGGCAGCACCGACACCGTACCGCCGACCACGTCGTCGTGCAGGCCGTCGATCTGGAGCGCGATGAGCGCGCACGCATGCTTGACGTTCACGAAGAGGTCGGCGTGCCCACTGCCGAAGCCCGTGAACGAGGTGGCCGCCAGCATGGGGTGCACGGGCGCGGTCTCGAGGAAGTAGCCCATCTCGTCGCCGCGGTGGGCCGGCGCGTGGCTCGCGACCGACTGCGGCGGGCCGCGCCAGCCGGCCACCTCGTCGTCGAAGAAGCCGCCCACGGCCACCACCGGGTGCAGGAACGTGCGCCGCCCGAGCCTGCCGCTGGCGTCGGGCGTGTCGGACCGCAACAGCAGCGCGGGCCCGTTGATGGCGCCCGCCGACACCACCACGGCGCGCGGCTTGACCGTGGCGCGAAGGCCCGTGGGCTCGAGGCCGTAGGCGTCGAGAAGTGTGCACTCGATGGCCACGGCGCGCGACGTCTCGTACAGCACGCGATCGGCGCGCGCGCGCGTGAGCACGGCGGCGCCCGCCTTGATGGCGTCGGGCAAGAGCGTCACCAGCATCCCTTGCTTGGCGCCGATGGGACAGCCGTGTCCGCAGTTGCCCGTGCCGGCGCAGCCGATGACGTTGCGCTTGAGCTTCGCCACCTCGAGGCCGAGCTTGGCGGCACCGTCCCGAAGCTTCTGGTTGTTGGCGTTGATGAGCGGCTCGGCCACCTCGGCGATCGCGAGGCGCGCCTCGGCCCACTCCCAGTGCGGGGTCAGCTCGGCCGTCGACACGCCGCCGACGGCGTGCTTGGCGCGCCAATGCTCGACGACGTAGTCGGGGGTGCGAAAGCACGTGGTCCAATTGACCGTGGTGCCGCCGCCGAGCGCGCGGCCCTGCAAGATGGCGATGGCGCCGTCCTTGGTCGCGCGCTGTCCGCCGTCTTGGTAAAGGAAGGGGTAGGCCTCGTCCTCGCGCTGCCGAAACCGCTCGGTGCCGAACGCGCCGCCCTCCTCGATCACCACCACCGACAGGCCTGCTTGGGCTGCCACCGCGGCCATGACCGCGCCGCCGGCGCCGCTGCCGACGATGGCGAGGTCGCAGCCGATCTCGAGATCGGCCGCGAGCGTCTGGCCCTCGGTGATGCCGGCCGCCAGGGTCTTCACGGTGCACCTCCGTCGACCGGTACCGGCGAGCCGGCGGGCATGTCGACCTCGTCCCTCGCGCGCACGGCCAAGGGGTCCACGAGCAGCGGTCCGCGCGCGGTGATGGCCGGTGGCTCGGCCTTGGGGATCGATGGCGCGTAGCCGAGCGCCGCAGCGGCCGGCGGGGTCGCGTAGTGGGCCGCCAGGCAGAGCTTGCGCAGCCCCTGGTACGCCGAGCGCAACAGCGCCAGGCGCGAGCTCCCCCAACGACGCAAGGCCGCGTCTTGGCCGGCTTCGTCGAGCACGGTGAACGGCGTGGGCCGGCCGCCCGTGAGCACCGACACCAGCGCGTTGTCGAGGAGGTCGAGCGCCAGGCCCAGATCGTGACGCACCTCGGGGGGCGCGAAGCGCAAGGCGGTGTCGACGGCGTGCGCCGCGCCCAGGGGATCGGCCGTGGTGCGCGCGAGCACCCGCGCCGCCACCGCCACCAGCACCGCGAACTGCGCGTCATCGAGCGAGAGCGGCGGCGTGCGCGGCCGCACCGCGCGCTCGCCGGGGAGCAACGCCAGGGTGACGCCCGACGCGGCCACCAGCGCGCCACCCACCAGGCCGAGCTTGAGGAACCCGCGACGCTTCATGCGCTCCTCACCTCGCGAGCGTCACCGGTGCCCGGCGCGCCCGCGCCGCTAGAAGTAGCTTATCCGACGGGCCGACGCGTGGCCCCAGCCGACGAAGCGCACGAGATCCAGGCACAGCAGCGCGGCGGCCAACCCTCGGACGGTGCGCTCCGGCACGGCGTCGAACAACGTGATGAGGTCACCGACCGTCTTGGTGCCGTCCATGGCCACCACGACGCGCGCCTCCTCGGCCGAGAGCGGCAGGTCCTGCAGGCCGTAGCCGGCGTCGCCCGAGGGCGAGAAGCGCGCGTCGTCGGGCGCGGCCGCGAGCAGCGCGGCGTCGCTCTCGGTCAACAGGATGCCGCGCAGGATCACGTCGGCGACGGTGACCTGCACGGGCACCACCTCGCGCGTGGCGCGCCCTTCCAGCGTGACGCGCATGGTGCCCGAGGGCCAGGCGAACGAGGCGATGGCGATGCGCCGCGCGTGCTCCTCGACGAGGCGGCGCAGGTCGGGCTCGGCGAGCAGGCCGCGCGCCAGGATCGCCTCGGCAACGCTCTTGCGCCGCCCCGCGAGGACGTCGCTGCGCACCTCGTCGATGTCGGCGGCGGCGAGGAGGCCCCGCTTGTGCGCCAGCGTGGACAGATCCTCCGACTCGAGGTTCGAGCGCGCGCCCACCACCGAGCCGCGGCGCAAGAGGAGCACGCGGCGCGCGCGCCCGTTGGTCACCCACAGCTCGCCGGTGGTCTGTGACTGCGCGAACGCGTCGAGCATATCGGCGTAGCTGCGCGGCGTGAGCGGCAGCTCGCCGCGCGCCTCCGGCATGGGGGCGGCGGTCGCGCGACGCTCCTTGACGCGCGCCCAAAGGTCGGCGAGGGCGCCGGGAGAGTACGCTCGCTTGCCCGGCGGCTCGCCCTCGCCGCCGCCGTGGGGTCCGCCAGCGGCGATGGGCTTCGCGATCCCCATGTCGGCGGTGCGCTCGATGGCCGCGGTCGGCGGGCCGTCCTGCGCTGCGGCCACCTCCACGTCGAGGATGAGCTCGTCGCCGTCGTCGTCCTCGATGGCGGCTCCCTCGGCAGACGCGAGCGGCGAGCTCGGCGCGCCGGTGTCGCCACCGGACTTGTGCAGCGCGAGCCCGGCCAGGCGCGCCGCGGTCTCGATGAGCGTGAGCGAGCGGAACGGGCGCGAGAACGACGCGTCCATGGCGGCGATGCGTGCCATGGCGGCCTCGTCGTCGACCGGCAGGCTCTGCGGGTAGGTCACCAGCACCACGGCGCCCAGCTCGGCGCGCAACAGCTCGCCCACCTCCTCGCCGGTGGCGTCGCTCAGGTCATGCTCGAGCACCACCACGCGCGGCCGCTGCTCGAGCGCGCGCTCGAGCGCCTCGACGCCGGTCTTTGCGCGCACCGCATGCAGCCCGTACTGCTCGAAGAGCGCGGCAAGCAGGTCTCCGAGCTCCCCCGGATCGACGACGAGCACCTCGGCCATGCGGCCCGCTGCATAGCAGAGATCGGCGCCGCTGTCGTGGCGGGGGTGCGCGCGGACCGTGTCGAGGGACGGCGGCAACGCCTCGGGCGGCCCGTGGAATTGCTGGGGCGCGGCCCGCTGGCTATCCTTGGCGTATGGACCCGTGGAACCCGGCCGAGCGCATCGTCGACGACGACGTGGGCGCGTCCGCGCCGCGGCCCGTCGGCCGGCCGCTCTTGTGCCTGTCGGACATCCACGGCGACCTCGCGGCGCTCGAGGCGGTGCTCGACGCGTGTCGCCACCTCCAGCTCGAGGGCATCGTAGCGGCGGGCGACCACTGCCTCGGCGGACCCGACCCGTTCGGCGTGTGGCAGCGGCTCCTGCAGCTCGGCGCCACCATGGTGCGCGGCGCGTCCGACCTCGCGCTCGGCACCGTCCGGGCCGGCGACGTCAAGCCGCGGACCGCGCGCGAAGAGGCGCGGCTCGTGACGTTCCTGCGCACGCAGGAGGCGCTCGGTGAGATCGTGTGCCGCAAGCTTGGGGACCTGCCGGTGACGGCGGTGGTGTCGCTGGAAGACACCAGCGGCGTGATGGTGATGCACGGCTCGCCCAACGACGACCTGCGCGGCCTCCTCGACGATGAGCACCTGGCTGACGAGGTCGCGTGCGTGGCCGAGGACGTGCTGGTGGTGGGCGCCAGCCATCGCGGCTTCGAGCGGCGCGTGGCGAACCTCTTGGTCATCAACGCAGGGTCCGTGGGCATGAGCCCCACCCGGCAGCGCGACTCGCGCACCGCACGCGCCGTGCTGGTGCACCCCTTCAGCGACGGCGTGGTGCGCGCGTTCGGGCGCGATGTCCTGGTGCCGGCCGCGGCCGCGCGCCGTGCCGGCTGAGGCCGCGCTCGACGCTGAGCTGGCGCTCGAGGCCGCGCGGCTCGCGCGCGCCGAGCAGGTGCTCGATCACGTCTTTCGCGATCGCGCGCTGTTGTTGCGCGCGCTCACCCACAGCAGCGTCAAGAACGAGCGCGCCAGCGCCGTCGACGACAACGAGCGCCTCGAGATCCTCGGTGACGCGGTGTTGTCGCTGGTGACCCTCGAGGCGCTCCTGCGCCAGACGCCAGACGCGCGCGAGGGCGAGCTGACGGTGCGGCGCGCGGCGTATGTGTCGGCGGCGGCGCTCGGCAAGGCCGCGGCCGTGCACGGCCTGCCTGCGCTCTTGCGCACGGGCAAGAGCGTCACCGCCGCCACCGCCGGTTCGAGCGGCGCCGACCTCATGGAGGCGCTGTTCGCCGCCGTCTACCTCGACGGCGGCCTCGAGGCTGCGCGCCGCTGCATCGTGCACCTGCTGGGCGAGCCGCCGCGCGCGTCGCCGCCGCGCGCGCAGAACCCCAAGGGGCTCTTGGCCGAGCGCCTGCAACGCGTGCTGCACGAGGCGCCGATCTACGACGGGGCGCGCGAGGGCCCGAGCCACGCCACCACGTTCCGCGCGCGCGCCACGGACGTGTCGCTCGCTGCCGTGCGATCCGCCACCTCTTCTCGCTGACAACACTCATGCCTATCGATTCAGACTTCCGGCGCATCGTCGCCAGTGCAGGCGCGGCCTTTCTGCTCCTCAGTGCGTGCGCGAAGGACACGGTCATTAATCCCGTCTTCGGCGCCGGCTGCGACACAAACGCCCTAAAGGGGAACGGCGCCGTGCAGG
>CAZONM010000102.1:0-15386 GCA_964580865.1 uncultured Myxococcales bacterium
CGTGCCGCAGCTCGCGGTGGCTCCCGCCAGCGACGACGGCGCGGTCGCCGGCGCGCCGACGCTGCCGCTGCTGCGGCCGCTCGGCGCCGTGACGCTCGACGCCCGCATGGATCAGGGGCAGGTCGACGCCGCGCTGTGCGCGTTCCCAGGCGCCACCGAGCAGACCGCGCACCACGAGAGCTCGCCGTGCGACGCGCGCGAGCGCGTGTGGGCGCAGGTCGTGGGCGACCTCGACCTGCGTCGCGGCGCGTTCGACGTCAGCGTCGATGGCTACGTGGATGAGCACGCGTTGGAGGATATGGTGCCCGCGCTGCGCCGGAACGACGTGGCGGCTGGCGTGCGCGCCCGCGCCTCGGCCCAGATACGACGCGACCCTGACCAGCCCGTCGACGCGCGCGCGGCCATCACCCTGTTGGGCGCGTCGGTGCGGCCGCCGGCGTCCTTGCGCGCGGACCTGGCCGAGCCCTCGGAGCTCACCTGGGCCGACGGCCGCCTGACCATCGCCCGCCCCCTGCGGCTGCGCGCCCCGTCCGGCGAGGTCGACGTCGTCGTCAAGGGCTCCGTGGGCACCGACGACATCGCGCTCGATCTGCAGGGCGACGTGGCGCTGGTGTTGGCCAAGCTGTTCACGACCGAGGTGTCGAACGCCGCCGGCACGGCCGAGGCCGCGCTCACGCTGCGTGGCCGATATCAGGACGGCGTGATCATCGACGGCACGCTGCGGCCCCACCCGGGCAGCACGCTGACGCCGCGCCTGCTCGGCACCACGCTGCGCTTTCAAGAGGGTCAGCTCGAGGTGCGCCCCGTCGACGACGACGCCATGCGGCTGACGGCCGCCGGGCTGCGCGCCACCGTGGGCGACGGTGAGATCATCTTGGTGGGTGACGCCGACGTGCGCATCAACCGCAGCGCCGAGCAAGGGTGGTTCAAGCGCTGGAACCTCGCCATGTCGGCCACCGGCGTGGAGCTGGCGCTCGAGGGCGCGCGCGTGGAGGGCGCCGCCGACCTGGTGCTCGAGGGCACCGAGGCGGCACCGCTGCTGCGCGGCCGCGTGGAGGTGCTCGACGGCACGTACACGCGCAACTTCGAGCTGCGGAACTTCGTGCTCAAGGCGCCCGCCAGCACGCGCGCGCGGCCGCTGTGGGAGAAGCTCGCGCCCATCGGGTTGGCGGACCTGGCCCTCGACGTCGACGTCGACGTGCAGAGCCTGCGGGCGCGCGCAGCCTTCGCGTCGTTCAAGGCCGACCTCGAGACGCGCGGCAAGCTGGCGCTCAAGAAGACGCTGCGCCTGCCGCAGCTCGACGGCGCCATGGAGGTGAGCGACGGCACCATCGACGTGCCGCGCACGCGCTTCGACGTCGGCGAGCTGCAGGTGCAGTTCCTCACCACCGGCGACGGGCGCATCAACCCCGAGCTGCACTTGGCGGCGCGCGCCGAGATCCCGCCGGGCGGCGCCGGCGCCAACGACACCGAGATCCCCGTGGACCTCACGCTCGACGGCGACCTCGAGGAGGGTATCCAGCTCGACATCACCGCCACCGACGCGAGCCGCGAGTGGAGCCGCTCCGACCTGTTCGCGCTCATCGTGTTCGGGCGCACGCTCGAGACCGACCTGTCGGGGGCGGCGTTGAACGCGCTGCTTCGCGCCGCGGGCCGCGACGTGGCCGCCCCCGTCACCGACGAGCTCGCGTCGTTGGTGGCGAGCGCGCTCGGCATGAAGGTCGAGCTCGATCTCGGCGGCCTGCGCTGGCAGCTCGGGCGGCGCCTGCAGGTCGAGAGCTCGTTCATGTTCCAGCAGCAGGTGACCAGCGACGTCGGCACCTTGACCAGCGGCTCCACGTCGTCCGTTACGCCCGACGCGTTCCGCGTGCGCCTGCTCATCGTCGACCACCTCCCCACCTTCCTCGGACGCAACCTCTCACTCGACGGGCGCAGCGGCTCGAACGGCTCGGACCTCCGGCTGTCGCTGCGCCTGTTCGAGCTGTGAGCCAATGATGAACGGCCTCGCGCTCCTGCTCATGCTCGCTGGCGCCGCCGACCCGGCCGCGGTCGCGCCCGGCGATGCGCTCGCGCCAACCGGCGGCGCGCCGCTTGACGACATCCAGCTCAAGCTCGGCGGCGCCGACGACGACGAGCGCGCGCGCCTCTTGCGCTACCTGCACGACCTGCGCGGCCTGCCGCTCGACGACGCGCTCCTCCGGCGACTCGAGGAGCGGCTGACGGCGCTGCCGCGCTATCGCAAGGCCGCCTGCCGCGCCGACGGCGCCGTGGCGCGCTGCGACGTCCTGCGCGCGCGCGTGCTGCACCGGGTCCGCGTGCAGGGCTTGCCCGTGGCCATCCTCGAGTCGGACCTGCGCAAGCGCGTGTTCCTCAAGCCCGGCGAGGCCATCGAGGGCGAGGACGATCCCACGGGCAAGAGCCGCCTGCAGCGCCAGCGCGCGCGCATCCTCGACTTCCTCGAGCGCGAGGGCTTTCTGGGCGCCGACGTGCGCCTGTTGCTGCCGCGCGTCAACACCAAGGGCGAGCACGACGTCGTCATTCGCGTGCGGGGCGGCTCGTTCGTCCACGTGCGTCGGGTCGACGTCGCCTCGGTCTCGCCCTTGGACCAGGGCCGGCTGCGCGACATGTTCTCGCGCATGTGCCTGACCAGCGAGGGGCTGCTCGATGGCGCGGTCAGCGGCAACCTGATCGCTTGTTACAACCGGCGTCGCGTGCAGGCCACGGTGGACGAGCTGACCGCCGAGCTGCGCGAGCGCGGCTACCCCGAGGCGCGCGTGCGCGTCGACACGCTGCCCGTGGACCCCGCGACCACTGACGACCCTGACTGCGCGCAGACACCGGCCGTGGTGGCCCACGCGCTCGACCGCGGCCTCAAGCCCGAGCCCCGCTGCGTCGATCTGCGCGTGCACGTCGACGCGGGCGCGCGCTTGCAGGCGCGCATCCACCTGGCGGCGGGCGATCGATCGCTGGTGGAGCTGCCACCGTTCTTCCCCGATACCGTGCTGTGGGCGCGCGAGACCTTCTACGAGCCGCTGGTGCGCGGCCTGCAAGTCCTCGTGGACGCGCCCCCCGAGACCGCCGCCGACACGGAGGTCGTGGAGCAGCGCTTCCAGGAGTCGCTGGGCTTCGACCAGGCGGGCAGCCTCGATCAAGTCGAGGTCGACCTGGCGGCGGAGGCGGCGGCGGCCTACCTGGCACGGCGGGGGCGCGTCGACGCCGAGGTGCGCGTCGAGAGCTCCACGTTCGCCGACGAGCGCGTGCTCGACTTCCACGTGGAGGGGGCCTTGGTGGCCGCGGTGCGCAGCGTGCGCGTCGAGGGCAACGCTGCGCTCGACGACAGCGACCTGCTCGACCTGGCCGACGTGGCCACGCAGCCGCGTTCATGGCAGCACCCGGGCATCATCACCCACGCGCAGCTGCGCGACGACGAGGCGCGCCTCCGCGACGCGTACGCGCGCCTCGGCTACCCGGAGGCCTCGGTGGAAGCCGTGGCCGCCATGGTGCCGGGCGGACGCGTCGACGTGGTCTTTCACGTGGACGAGGGCCAGCGCTTCGTGCTCGCGGGCCTCGAGCTCGCAGGCGGCGACCCGGCGTTGACCGAGGATGTCCTGCGCAGCCTGGCGCACTGCGAGGGCGGCCGCGCCGCCGACGAGGGGCGCGCGCCGCGCGTGCCTGACGACTGCGCGGGCGCGCCCTTGCGCACCAATGAGATCGAGGCCGACCAGCAGCGCGTGCAGACCGTGTACGCGAGCCACGGGTACCCGAACGCGGACGTGACGGTGGAGACCGCGTTCGGCGCCGACGGGGCGCGCCTGCGCATCTCGGTGGTGCCCGTGGACGCGACCGACGACGAGCGCGCCGCGCCGCGCGCGGGCAACCTGCGTCGGGTCGCGCTCGGCGAGGTGTTCCTCGAGGGGAACTACGGCACCGATCGTGCGGTGCTGTTTCGCGAGGCCGGCATCATCGACGCGCTCGAACGGCCCCTCGATCCCATCGAGCTCGGCAAGGGTGTGTCGCGCCTGCGCCGCACCGGCCTGTTCGACGGCGTGCAGCTCGAGTACCTCGGGCTCGAGCCGGGCGCGGAGCGCGCCCACGTGCGCCTGACCGTGGAGGAGCGCCCCGCGTTCACCGTCGACACGTCCGTGGGCGTGTCGTCGCAGCAGCTCCTGTCGTGGCGCGCCGAGGTCCGTCACAAGAACCTGTTCGGCACCATGCTCGACGCGAGCGTGCTGCTCGACTTCGGCCTGTTCATCGGGCGCTTCAGCCAGACGCGCGCAATGGTGCGGTGGCCGCGGCTCCTCGGCAGCGACGTGACCGTGAGCTACACGCCGTTCACCGTCTCGTACAGCGACCAGCCCGCCAGCGCGCGCCTGCCGATCCCCTCGACGGTGGCGGGCCAGAAGGCCACGGCCACGTGGGAGGCGCCCGACTTCCGGCGGCGCCTGTTCATCGTGGGGACGTCGCTGGCGGCGGACTGGCGACCCCATGACCTGTGGGAACCCATCGACGATGCGCTCAGCGTGGGCGTGGCGCTCGACCTGCGCTCCGAGTGGCTCGATCCCGCGAGCCAACCCGTGGCGCCGTTTACCCAGGAGGCGCTCGAGACCGTCGACGGCCTCACCGTGGTGCTGGGGGCGGAGCCCGTGCCGTCGGCGTCGGTGACACCGCGCATCGCGTACAACGCCATCGACAACCCGTTCGACCCGCGCGAGGGCGTGGGCGCCGAGATGTTCGTGCGCCTGGCACCGCCGTTCCCCACCGTCGCCTACGCGTTGGTGGGCGCCCAGGTGCGCGGCTATCACACGTTCTTCGAGCGGCTGACCTTGGCGGGCAGCGTGCGCACGCGCGCGGGCCTGGCGAGCGATCCGGGCGACCGCTGCACCGAGGGCGGGTGCCAGTGGGCCGTCATGCAGTCGGACCTGTTCCTCCTCGGCGGTGAGCGCAGCGTGCGCGGCGTGCTCGAGAACCAGATCGGCGTGCTCGGTCCGGCCTACGACGCGCAGCTGCGGCCCGTGCTCGACACCGACGACAACCAGGTGGTGCAGCTCCACCCGGGCTTGCTCGGCGCCATCGTCAACCTCGAGGTGCGCTACACCGTGCTGCGCGACTTCTTGATCGGCGACGTGCGCCCGGCGCTGTTCTACGACTTCGGCATGTCGAGCGACGACCTGCAGCTGAAGCTGCTGCAAGAGCGCGACGACCCGGTGGACGTACGCTTCGCCTATTCGGTGGGCGCGGGCGTGCGGTGGGTGACCCCCGTGGGGCCCATCTCCATCGACGCGGCCTACTCACCGCAGCGCAACACGTCACAGCTGTACGCGCTGCTCGGCTACGTGTTCTGACGGCCGCATGAAAGCGAAGGCCCCGCTCGCGCGGGGCCTTCATCCGATCATGACCGTGAGCTCCGCTTAGAACGGGAACTCGAGGTCGTCGCCGAGCAGCACCAGGAAGTCGATGATCTGCACCTTGTCCGCCAGCTCGGCGTCCTTGATGCGGAAGTCGAGCTCCGCGGCGCGGATCGCCTCGTCGTCACCGCCGGCCTGCGCGGCCTCGAGCGCGTCCTTGGCGTCTTGCCAATCGGCATCGGCGAAGTCCTGCGCGGCGTCGAGCAGGTTGAAGCCGATGGAGTGGTCGGGGCCGTCGACCGCCACGGAGCGGTACACCACGCCCGACACCGGATCGGTGAAGGTCTTGATGTTGGCCGGGTTGACGACGGTGGTGTCGACGGTGGGGTCGGACGCGGAGCCCGCCAGCCGGATGCGCGCGCGCTGCGCGAAGTCCATGGACTGGTCGAGCGTGCTGGTCAGGTTGAACATGCCGAACACCGCCGCCCAGTACTTGAGCTGATAGCTGGTGGCGGCCTGGATCGGATCGCCCGCCTCCAGCCGCGGATCCGGCGTGATCACGTTGCCGAGCACATCGGTGGTCAGGAACGGGCGATACACGACCTCCGCGCCGCTCTCGCCGTTGATGACGACCGGCGAGTAGGTCGAGGTGTCGCCGCCCATCAGGCCGCCGAAGAGCTTGAGCATCTCGGGCGCGAACACGCGGTAGTAGCCGATGCTGAACGCACCGCGGTTCGTGTAGCTGGAGAAGTCGCGGAAGAAGAACGCCTCGCTGTCGGTGAGCGCCTGAATCGCGATCGCCTTGTCCCAGTACATGCCCATGTTTGACGGGTTGTAGATGTACTCGCTGTCCCACGTGCTGTTGTAGAAGCGGCCCTGACCGAGCGAGAGCTCGACGGAGTCGGTGCAGTCCGCGGCCTGCGACTCAGGCACATAGGTGGTGCCCGCCATGCAGTAGGTGCCCGGCTCCGGCGTCTGCAGCACGCGCGCGAAGAAGTTCATGCCCTGCAGCGCGGCCGTGCCCCAGTCGTTCACGCCGGGGAAGAGGCGCGCCGACGAGCGGCGGTAGTAGTAGAAGTAGCGGAACGAGTTCAGCATCGGCTGATACGTGCGCGAGAACAGCCGGCTCAGGTAGCCGTTCACCCAGCTGCCGTACGACGTCATCACGCGGTCGCGCCGGAAGTTGTTGAACGGGTAGTAGAACTCGTACATCTGACCGGCGTTCTGCACGATCTCGCTCGACGTGATGCCCTGGTCGTAGCGGTTGCAGGTCAGACCGCCGCCCCACGCGTAGGCGTCGGAGCAGAAGTCGTAGGGCACCGCGATCTTCGGCGCCTGGCCGTCGTCGTCGAGTAGGCCGTAGTCCGAGAGGTCGTTGGTGTCGGTGATGGCACCCACGTACAGGCCGAGCACCTGGTTGCGCATGAAGTCGCGCCACGGCAGGTCGCGGCGCCGGAAGATGTTCTCCGGATGCGGCACGATGCCCGTGTCGCCCGCGATGTCCATGGTCGCGCCCTCGTCGCCAGCGACGTAGTCGTTGTACGTGCGCGTGTACTCGTCGTTGATGCGATCGTTGGCGTTGGAGCCGCCGAGCACGCGCGGCAGGTCGTAGGGATCGAGGAGGAAGGTCGCGCTCTGGATCCAGTCGCGCGCCACGAAGTTGCCGTCGGTCTCGTCGAAGATCTCGGCCATCTCGGCGTAGCCGCGCTTGATGGCGGCCTTGTCGTACAGGCCGATACCCGCCCAGTCGCTGTTGAAGCGCTGGTGGTAGTCCATGATCGACGAGTAGCCCGTCTCGAAGCGGCTGGTCATGCCGTTCTTGGCGTGCAGGTGCGCCTGGTCCTCCGGCAGGTCGGTGACGTTCCAGAACTCCGGGAAGAAGTTCACGGGGTCGGCCGAGCCCGAGAAGTTGTGGCGCAGACCGAAGGTGTGGCCGAGCTCGTGCGCGGTCACGCCGATGAACACCTGCTCGCGGATGCGCTGCACCATCTGCTCGCGATCGAGGCCCTCGCTGGCGATGCGCGACGCGAGGTCGGCGACCGCCGGCTCCACCTGCTGGGCCAGGAAGCAAAAGTTCTTGCGCCCGAGGTAGTCCGACAGCTCGTCGAGCTTGCTGGCGGCGCCGAGCATGCCGTCGGGCTTGCCGGCGTACTTGCCCTCGATGTCGCCCATGGAGGCGTTGGCGGCCACCAGCGCCTCCTGTGGCACCTGCTGCCGCGCCCACGCCGACGGCCGCGCCTTCGCGATCATGTCGGCCGTGACGCGTCCCTCGGCCGCCGCGCGCGGGTCGCCGCCGAACAGGCGCACCATCTCGCCGTCGACCAAGAAGGTCTCCTCGATGTCGGTCTGCGCCAGGCGATCCATGCCCTCGTTGACCGCGGTGAGCGGGATCTGCTTGAAGTACTGCTCATCGCTCATGAACGCCGTGCGCTGATCGAACAGGTCCTTGAACGCCTCGACCTGCGCCTGCGGGAGCTTGTCGCTCCAGCGGTTGCGCACGGCCTCGATGTGTTCGCGCACGTTCGTGCCGTTCATGACGTCGAGGTCGGTGATCTCGCCGTTGATGAGCTGCACGATGTCGGCGCCCCAGTTGGCGTAGGTGTCGAGGCTGGTGCCGTAGATGTTCGCGTTGGCGCTGATGATCTGACCCGTGATGGGGTCGGCCGCCGACGGACCGTAGCCGAGCGGACCGGCCAGCTCGGCCTTGGGCGTCCAGTTGAGGAAGCTGTAGCGCAGGTCGCCGAGCTGCTGCCAGGTGAACACCTGCACGCTGGCGTCGGCCAGGTGCATCTTCATGGTCTCGTGCTCGAGCACCGCGCACGCGTTCTCGAGGTTGCCGATGCCCACGTCGTCGATGCCGTTGGCGCGCAGCGCGTCCACCAGACCGAGCTCGTCGGCCACAGCGTTGACGTGCTCGATGTTGCAGTCGTTGACGCGGATGTCGAACATCTGCTGCGTCACCTCGGTGACCGGCACGCCCTTGGCGCTGGCCACCGTCGCGCGGAACGCAGTGTCCCAATCAGCCTCGAGCGTCTCCACGGCCGGCAGCATCTCCGGCGGGAACGTGACGTTGAGGTGATAGACGATGGGCTTCGGCTCGCGCACCGACATGGGCAGCGGCGATCCATCCTCGGCGCGGCTGCGCTGCCAGATGTTCCAGCGGTTGATCAGGCGCTCACGCGCGTGCAGCGTGAAGCCGTCCTCCCGATCCTGCACGAAGCGGTCGGTGCGGAAGAAGCCAAAGCGCGAGAACACCGGCAGCGTGATCTGGTAGCAGTCGTCGGGGTCGTGCACCGAGGTGTCGCACTCGATGCCCACGTCCTCGGGGCCCGACGCGTACCACAGCTCCTCCATACCGTCGCAGCGCGCCACGATCTCGACGCACGTGGTCGGGTCGTCGCCGGAGAAGGGGTCGGTGTTGCACATGCGGGTCAGGTCGCCCTCTTCGACCACCAGGAAGATGCCCTTGCCGTCGGGGCCGACCTCGTCATTGACGCACATGCGCGGGTTGTACTGGCCGGCCGTGTTCGGCAGCGACGTGGCGATGACCTCGTCGTTGTCGTCGCGCGTCAACGTGCCCGTGGCCACCTCGGAGAAGTCCGGGTAGTTGAGCGGCAGGTAGTCGTTGGCCGGGTCGATCTTGAGGAAGCTGAGCTTCATCTTGACCATGGCGGCGTTACACGGCGACATGCCGTCGAGCAGGTAGCAGTAGTACGGGTCGGGCATCTGCATGGTGTCGATGGTGGTCTCGACGTAGTCCTGGCTGATGCGCACCTTGTACGGGTAGGCCGGGTCGTTGTTGGCGTTGCGATTGACGCCGTTCATGCCACCGACCTGGCACACGATGTTGTCGTACTCGTCGTACCAGCACTCGAGGTCGCCGGCGGCCTGGTCGTAGGACGGGCCGACGTTCTTCGACCAGTCGACGTGCATGTAGCTGCGCTCCCACCACGGACGATCGGAGTCGTTCTCCTCGATGGTGTTGTTCTCGACGCCGTTCACCGGGTTGTAGCCGCGGCGGATGTCGAAGTGCTTGGTGATGGGGAACGCGGCGAGCACGTGGTTCTCGCCCGGGTTCGAGCCGTCGCTGCCCGGGATCTTCTCGTAGGAGCGATACGCGACCAACGCGTTCTCGGTGATCTCCCACTTGATGCGCTCGAGGCCGCCCTCGTAGCCGATGAACGTGCCGGCCGTGTGGTACTGCTTGTCGACCACCAGGGAGCGGAAATACCACTCGCCTTGGAACGTCGACTTGTCGACGACGTTGGGGGCCACGCGGTTGATGTCGATGGCCGGCCCGCAGCCCGCCGACGCCAGCGCGCCGGCGAGGGTGGCCGCGACGAGCGCGAGGCCGAACTTCGTTGCCTTCATGGGGGTTGCTCCGATTCCGGTGGAGGAGGTGATGTTGGTGCTGTTGGTCGTCATGACATCCCTCCTTTAGAAGCCGCTCAGGTACTTGTTGACGGTGCGGAGGTCGCTGGTGAAGTCCACCAGGTCGTCCATGGACTCGCGAGCACCGTCGCGTCGGTTGCGCAGCGAGAATGCCGAGCACTGACCCTCGCCGGGGACCTCCACGCGCTCGCCGCGGCAGTCGCCGGTGAGCGGGTTGATGTCGGCGGTGATGCACGTGCAGTAGGGGTCGAGCGACGCACCGTTGGTGCCGTCGAACTGCGCGACGCAGTCGTCGAGGACCTCGTAGCGCTCCTTCAAGCGGTTGATGCGGTTCACGAGGTCGTAGGCGACCGGGTACTTGCCGACCTTGAGGCCGCGCAGCGTCAGGCCAGTGACCGGGTGGACGAACTCGGCCACCACGTCGGCGGCGGTGCCGCCCTCGGCGATGGCGTTGGCGATGGCCACGTCGAACGCGCTGGTGTCGTCGTTGCCGCCCTCGAGCGCGATGTTCATCGTCTTCGGCAGGTCGAGCGTGTCATCGGTGGGCGACTGCATGTACGCGTTCGCGAACAAGAGCGCGAAGTACTGGTGGTTGAACGCCACGCTCGGCAGGATCTTCGTCATGCCGGTGTAGTCGGGCTCCGAGAGGTCGTCGTTGACGAGGTCGAACGGCACGTAGTTGCCGTCGGCGTCGATGCGCGGACCCACGTCGGCGTAGCCGTCGGTGAGGAACGCGTGCACGATCTTCTGCACCTGCTCGGGGAACAAGCGGTACCAGCTGATGTCGAGGGCGCGCCAGTCGGGTGAGCCGTCCACACGGGGCAGGTACGCGTAGTTGTAGCCGAGCAGCTGCATCGCCAGCAGCTTGCTCCAGTAGGTGCCGACGTAGGTCAGGAACCACTCTTCGTAGTCGTCGGTGAGGCCGATGAAGAACGGCCGACCTTCCGACGGCGGCACCATGGTGGTGCGGAACCCCGGCTGCGGCTCCAGGAACACGCCGTCGTCGGGGTTGGTGCGGTCGATGCACTGGTTCATCTTGGTGTCGCAGAAGCAGTCGGCGCCGGAGCCGGTGCAGTCGGCGTAGTCGCCGCAGTCGCCGTCGCCTTCGCAGTAGCCCACGGTGGAGCCCGTGACGGCGACCTGGCGCGCGGCGCACGTGCCGAGGTTCGACCACGGCAGCGCGATCTCCGACGGCGACGCGTCACGCTCGGCCACGTCCTTGTTGAGCAGGCTGAAGATGTCCTGGTTGCGGACCGTCACGTAGCGGCCGCTGCCCGGGTGCGCGAGCACCTGGCCGAGCAGGTTCAGGCCGGCGATGGTCTGCCGCATCATGTCTTGCTCACGCCAGCTGCCGCGGAAGTCCGGGTCGGTGGCCTCGTAGTAGAAGAACCACTGCATCTTCTCGGTGAAGTCGAGCATCGGGCGCAGGTCGCTGCCGCGGGCCGAGTTGATGAGCTCGGTCTCGACCAGGCGATCGCGGCCAAAGTGCGAGAAGAAGTAGCGCTGGAAGTAGCGCGTCAGGTTGAGCTCGGCGTTCTGCGTGAAGTCGGCGCCGAAGTCGAAGGGCTTCTCGTCGGGCGTCATCTGCGCGCCCCAGCCGAACTTGTAGGGCACGATGACCCGGCCATCGAGGCTGGGGATGCGCATGGACGAGGTGTTCCAGTCGACCTTGACGTGGTCGCGGTTTGACACGCTGGCCGTGTCCTTGAGCATGGCGTCGTCGATGCCGCGCCAGTCGTCGAGGAACATCTTGCGGCGGAACGTACGCTCGGCCGCGAACGCGTCGAGCCCGCTCACGTCGGTGGCGAAGCTTGGCGCGAGCGCATCGGTCGGGAAGACCTCGATGAGGTTGGTGTAGCCGAACTTGATGGCCGCGGCGTCGTACGGCCCGAGGCCGCCGAAGTCGGAGTTCCAGTTGGCGTGGTAGTCCATGATCGACGAGTACATGACCTCGGTCTGACGCAGGCACTCCTGGGTGGTCATGCCGGTGAGCGCCGGGTCGCCGTTCGGGCTGGCGGCCACCTCGTCGAGGAAGGCGATGCAGCTCTCGAGCTGAGTGATGGACTCGGCGGCGGACGGATCGCTGCTGCCCGACAGGGCCGCGACGGCGTCGTCCATGTCCGCGGGCAGGGCCTGCATGGACCAGAACTTGGCGCCGAAGTTGAGCGCATCGGACGAGCCGGCCATGTTGTGGAACAAGCCCATGTTGTGGCCGACCTCGTGGAGCATGACGGCCACGAAGATGTCCTCACGCAGGCGCGCGAAGCGCTCCTCGTACGACATGTCCTTGTAGGCAGCGGCCTGGCCCACGAGCAGGTTGTCGAGCATCTCCGGCGGGTCCATGGCGCGCAGACCCATGCGCACCACGCGCTGCTCGCGATCGATGAACTGCTGGAGCTGGTCGTTGCTGCGCAGGGGCGACACCGCGTCGAGCATGGCCTCGTCGAGCGTGCCACCCTCGGCGGCCAGCGGGTCGACGCGACCGAACGCGATCAGGTCGTCGGGCGTGATGAGCGCCTGCTCGATCTCGGTCCCCTGCAGGCGCTCCATGAGCGCGCGCGCGCGGCCCTCGGGGACCACGCCGATGGCCTCGTTGGCGATGTCACCGCGCGAGCGGGCCGACAGCGCGTCGAAGAACGTGCCCATGCGATCGAGCGCCTGCTGCGGCACCTGCTGCGAGCTCAGGAGCTTCGACTGCACGAGCTTCTGCTTGGTGTAGCTCTCGATGTCCCAGCCATACGTCAGGTCGGTGGCGGCCACCTCGCCGTTCAGCACCGCGATGTTCTTCGCGGCGCTGGCCGCGTAGCTGTCGAGGCCGCTGATGGCGACGTTGGCCGTCGCCGAGATGGTCTCGCCCGTGATCGGATCGGCGTACGGCGGGCCGAGGCCGAGCCAGCCGCTCTGGAAGTCGCCGGGGATCAAGTTCATCATCGAGTAGCGCGTGTCACCCAGGCGCTGGTACTGGAACTCCGGCACCGGCGTGCCGTCGTCGAGGGTGAGCGGCGGGACGCCGAGCGTGAGGTCGCCGCCGGTGACGTACTCGAGCGCCGAGCAGATGCGCTCGAGGTCGGTGAGCGCCTGCGTCTCCTCGTCTTGGCGCTGCGTGAACGGCGCGGTGTTGGTGGGGTCGTTGGCGTGCGCCACGCGCTCCGCCACCTGCTCGATGGTGCCGTCGAACGACACCTCGGCGGGGTTGGCGGCATCGCGCTTGGCCGCGCCGGTGATGCGCGCCACCGCCTCGGCCGGCAGCGCGCCGAGCACGCTGGCCACGTTCTCGACGTTGCACGAGTTCTGGCGCAGCTCGAACATGGTGGGCACGTCGTCGGGCGTGGGCCAGCGGCCGGGCTGCGCCGCGTACACGGCCTCGCAGAACACGCGGTTCCACTCGGCGGCCACGCGCTGGGTGGCGGGCAGGAGCGCCGTGGGGGCGTCGGCGTTCGTGTAGTACACGATGGGCTTCGGCTCGCGCTGCTCCATGGGGATGACGGTGCCGTCGGCGTTCTTCACCTGCTGCCAGATGTTGAAGCGCGACGCGTTGTGGATCTGGCCCGACGTCACCATGCCGCGGTTCTCGTCGAAGGTGTTGCGGCCCAGCGTGCCGAAGAAGCCAAAGCGGTCGTTAATCGGCACCTTGACCGTGAAGCCGCGCTCGTCGCGGATCTCGTTGCCGTTCTCATCCTCGAGCGCCACGGCGGGCGGCATGGGCTGCGCCACGTAGTCGCTCGGCGGCACGCGCATGAAGGTGTGGCGCGTGTCGATGATGGCGCCGGCGGGATCCCACAGGTAGGCGGTGCCGTAGGCGCCGAAGAACGAGTAGGGGTCGGGCACCATCTGGTTGCGCGTGGTGACCTCGAAGTAGTCGAGCTTGCCGTTGTCGTCGGTCTCGAAGCGGTAGCGCTTGGGATCGGCGATGTCGTACTGCGACACCGTGGCCGGGTTGCCCATGCGCTCAAGCTGGATGTGCCACTTGTACGTCTTCACCAAGTTGGTCGACCAATCCACCCGCATCATCGCGCGGTCGTGCCACAGGCGATCGCGGTTCTCGACGATCTCGTTGCCCAGCTCACCCGAGCCGGAGTCGAAGCTGTTCTTGATGTCGAAGTGGTCGCCGATGGCGAAGATGGCCACCGGCTCACCGCGGTACACGTCGTCGGCGCCGGGGACCTGGTCGAGCTCGGAGCCGGGCACCACCGGGTAGTCGCGCCACGCGATGAGCTGCTTCTCGGTGATCTCCCAGCGGACGCGCTCGAGCATGAGCCAATCGCCGTCGGCGATGCTGATCCAACCCGCCTCGGGCGGCGCGTCGACCACCGTGGAGCGCACGTACCACTGGCTGTTCGGATCGAAGTCCGACTTGCGCCAGTACGGGTCGATGACGCGGTTGATGGTCTCGTTGCGGTAGCTGCAGGCAGCGAAACCGCCGATCGCCAGGACGGCGGCCAACATCAAGGAGCCAAGACGCATGGGCGTGTTCCTCTGGGTGAAGGAGCGAGAAGTCATGGTGGGCCTCAGATTCCGACGGAGAGATCGACGAATGCGGAGCTGAAGCCGTTCGCCGGATGGAAGAAGTCGAAGAAGGGGAAGCGCAGGTTGCCTTGAGCGTCGAACACGCTCTGGCTCGAGCCGATCCCCGCCGACACCGACATGTCCCAGTCGACGGGGATCTTGTAGGAGTAGGAGAGGTTGCCGCTCCAGTTCTCGTTGAAGTTCTGCCCGGTGGCGTACTCCGACGAGAGCTCGGGGCGGCTCGAGAGCGGGCGGATGAAGCCGAGGCTCCAGCTCAACGACGTCGACAGGCCGTGGTCACCCAGCGACCACGACGCGCCCACGTTGTTGTTGAACGACGCGAGGCCCTGGCGGCCGCGCAGCACGCACTCGCCGTTGTCGGCGATCTCGGCCTCGCGCGCGTACTGCAGCGGCAGGTCGCCGTTCTCGAGCGGGTTTTGCACCGAGGAGGCCAGCGACACGCCGGCCTCGCAGGGGATGGTCGACGCCTCCTGCGAGTAGAAGTTGCCGCGCAGACCGGCCGAGTAGTTGACGCCGATCTGGCCGTACTCCCACTCGGGGCCGCGCCAGCCGAAGCCGAGGTTGCCACCGAGCGACGTGACCTTGTTCTGGTGGCGCGAGGTGATGGACAGCGGGATGCTCGTCGACAACGACGGCGACACCGAGATGCCCGTGACCTCCTCCTTGAACAGCCCCGGCATGCGCAGGCTCAGGCCGAAGTCGCTCATGCGGATCTGGCGGTCGTACACGCCGCCGTTGCCGTAGGCGGGGAACCAGTTGTCGATGGAGAACGACATGGAGCCGCCCACGCTCATCTTTGGCATCCAGTCGGCGAGCTTGGGGATGCTGGCCGAGGGCGACATAGAGAACGACGTCGACAGGTTCGGCTGCATCATGCCGTTGCTGCCGGGCACCGTGACCTGCGACGAGCCGCCGTTCACCGGGATGTTCACCGCCGGCGACGTGGGCGCGAGCCACGCATTGCTCGCCGAGTTCGACAGACCGAGGCCCATGTGGAGCGGGAACTTGTCGTTGCCGTTGCCGTTGCCCTCGTCGTCGTCGGCCTTGGCCTTGTCGTCGACCTTGGCGGCCGGCGCCGGCGTGGCGGGCGCGGCGGGCGCGGCGGGCGCCGTGGGCGCGGCG
>CAZONM010000103.1:0-15198 GCA_964580865.1 uncultured Myxococcales bacterium
GGCGGCGGCGCGCTCGCTAGTGGCCCCGGGGTGGGGCCAGGCCTACAACGGCGACGGCGACAAGGCGCTGGCCTTCGGCCTTGGCGGCTATGGCGCGCTGGCGGCCACCGCGGCGCTCGCCGTGGGGACCGGCGCCGCGTCAATCGCCTACGACCAGGTGCGACCCGGCGCCGACCTCGACGCCGAGCAGGCCGCGGCGCGCGCCCGCGAGCTGTTCGCCTGGCGCGGCGCGCTGGCGGCCGCGACGGTCATCGCCGGCGGCGTCACCGCGGTGGTATGGGGTGGCGGGGTCGTCGACGCGCTCGTCTCGGCGCCTGTGAGGTGACATGAAGGACCATCGCCACGCCGACCCGCGCGCCGCGCTCAAGGCCTACATCAGCAAGCACGGGCTCAAGACCAGCCGCCAGCGCGAGCTCATCGCCGAGGTGTTCTTCGCGTCGAGCGGGCACCTCTCCGTCGACGAGCTGCTCGAGCGCGTGCGTGCCCAAGACGCCAAGGTGGGGCAGGCCACGGTCTATCGCACCATGAAGCTCCTGGCCGAGATCGGCCTCGCGGGCGCGCGCCAATTCGGCGACGGGCACACGCGCTACGAGCCGCTGCAGGCGGCCGAGCACCACGACCACCTCATCTGCACCTCGTGCGGGCGCATCGTCGAGTTCCACAACCCGCACATCGAGGAGCTGCAAGGGCGCGTGGCCAAGCAGCACGGCTACGTCGTCACGCACCACAAGATGGAGCTGTACGGGCTGTGCGGCGACTGCCGCCGAAAGTGAGCACGGCGGTCAGCGCCCCGTGTCGGGCACCTCGAAGGCCTCGAGCGTGTCGCTCTTGCCCTTGAGCACCACCGGGCCGAGCGAGCGCAGCGGGATCTGATCGCGCACCAGCGCGGCCGTGGTGGGCCCCACCACGATCATGCCGGCCTTGGCCACGCCCTCGAGGCGCGACGCGATGTTCACGGTGTCGCCGAGGGCCGTGTACTCCATGCGCTGTTGCGATCCCACGGTGCCGGCCACCACCTTGCCGGTGTTGACGCCGATGTGCACGTCGAGGCCGCGGGCGGCCTCGCCGCACGCGCCCGAGGCCACCAGCGCGCGGAAGCCATGCCGCATCTCGATGGCGCAGCGCACGGCGCGGATGGGATCGTCGGGGCTCATGAAGGGCGCGCCGAAGATGCACATGATGGCGTCGCCGATGAACTTGTCGACGGTGCCGCCGTACTTGAACACCGTCTCGGTCATGGCGCCCAGGTACTGGTTGAGCACCAGGCCCACGGTCTCGGAGTCGTGCGCCTCGCACCACTTGGTGAAGCCGGCGAGGTCGCAGAACAGGATGGTGGCGGTGAGCGGCTCGAGGAACAGGCCGTCGCCGCGCGCGCCGATGGGCGCGTTGTGCTCCATCATCAAGCGCTCGACCACGCGCGGCGCGTGGAAGCGCTCGAGGCTGCGCCGGGTGCGCTCGGCGGCCGCGTACTGCTCGCGCAGGCGCGCGCGCTCGAGGCCCATGGCGATGAGCTGGCCGAGCGCCGCCACCAGGTCGCGCTCGGTGTTGGAGAACGGCAGGTCGCGCGTGAGGTAGAGCGCGCCGATGACCTCCCCGCTGCGCACCAAAGGCGCGCACAGCACGGCCTTGAGGTCGAAGCGCAACACGCTCTCGCCGCGCGCGAAGCGCTCGTCGGCCGAGGCGTCCTCGGTGGTGAGCGCCGCGCGGTTCCTGATGGCGTGCTCGATGACGGTGCGCGACAGCTGCACCTTCTCCTCGACCCGGCGCAGCTTGGAGGCGCGCGGCACCAGGTGGCCGGTGTCGTCGGGTAGCAGCACGATGACGGCCTTGGCGCGCGCCGCCCCCTGCAGGCTCTCGCACATCTCGGCCAGGAACTGGTCCATGCTGTCGGCGTTGGCCAGCGCTTCGGTGACCTTGAAGACCAAGCGCAGCGCGATGCCATCGAGCGCCTGGGGGCTCGAGGGTCGAAAGCCGCCGGTCTTGTCATCGGTGATCTCGCGGCTGAGCTCTTGTAGCCCCTTGAAGTCGAGGTTGACCTGGCTCTCGGTCAGGCGCCGCACCAAGGGGTTGTCGTCGACGCGCGCGGTGCGCAGCGCCTCCGCCGCTTGGGGCGTGTCCTCCCAGTTCCAGTTCTCGGGGATCTGGAAGACGCGCGTGGTCACGGGCGGCGTCATCTTCGGCTTGGTGGTGACGCGGGGCCCCTGGGCGATGGGCACCGACGCCGGCCCGCCCCTGCCCTGGGGATCGGTGACTCCCTCGAAGACGTCGTCGGGGTCGCTGTCGGAGGCCGTGTTCTGGGTGCGCGCGGCCTTGGCGGTGGCGGTGCCCGTGTCGGGGCTCGGCCGGATGGGCACCTGGCGCACGGGGGCCGCCGGCGTCTCGAAGGCCGGCATCATGCCGGGCGCGCGCTGCGGCCCCGTGGAGCGCGCCACGCGCAGCTCGACCTTGCCCTCCCACTCGCCGCACTGCACGGTGTCGCCGTCCACCAGCATGACCTCGTTGACCCGCTGGCCGTTGACGAACGTGCCGTTGTGCGAGCCGTTGTCGACGAGGACGACGGCGCCGTCGGGCCGGTTCTCGATGCGCAGGTGCCGGCGCGACACCTTGCGTCCGTCGAGCCGCACGTCGCACGACAGATCGCGGCCCAAGAGCACGCTCTTGCCCGGATCCGCGAACACGAGCGCCTCCAGGCCGTCGGGCCTGGTGAAGCGGATGTTCAAGGTGGTCGGGTCAGGCATGGGATCGATGGCCGCGGCGGCGGCGTCGCCGATTCTCGCGCGCCCGGGTGGGTAGCACGCAAGTCCCTGACCGCCGGGCCCCGCTACTGCGGCCGCCGCAGCGCCATGCGCTCTTCGATGCGGCGCCGGGTGTCCGGGTCGGGTGCGAGATCGTGCGCCCGCGACCAGGCCATGGCGGCCCGCTGGGAGAAGCCGAGCTGCTCATACACGGCGGCCAGGTTCTTGAAGGCCGAGTACAGGTTGCCATCGAACGTCGCCGCCCGCTCCCAGGCCTTCATGGCGCCGTCGGGATCGCCGGCCTTCGAGCGCGCGTTGCCCAGGATGAGCCAGGCGCGGGCGTCGAACGGGTCGAGCCCCCGCCACCGCCGGCACGCCTCCTCGCAGGCCGGGCCGTCGCCCATGCGGTAGGCGACCTCGGCCTCCTGGGCCAGCGCGCGCACGTCCTCCTGCCATTGGGGCGAGAGCTGCGGCTTGGGCAGCTCGCGGCCCACCATGCGCGACACCAGCTGGCGCACGTAGTGCACGTCGAAGGGCTTCTCCACGAACGCGTCGGCGCCGTGGGTCTCCTGCACGGTGCGCGCATGCTCCCAGCCGCGATAGACGGCCGACACCACGATCACGGGCGTGGCGGCGAACGCCTCGCTGCGCTTGAGCGTGGCGCAGATGTCGAAGCCGTGGACCTCGGGGAGCATGGCGTCGAGCAGGATGCACGCGGGGCGCTCCGTGCGCAGGATCTGCAGCGCTTGCCCGCCGGTGGCGGCCTCGAGCACGCGGTAGCCGTCGTAGGAGAGCACCTTGCGCAAGAGCGTGCGCACGTCGGCGTCGTCCTCGACCACCAGCACCACGGGCTGCTCGTGGTCCCCTGGCAGCGCCGCGCCGATCACCACCGGGGCGGTGGTGTCGGCGGGCGACGGCTCGCTGGGCGCGAACAGCGGATCGGAGGAGCTCGGCAGCGGCGCCGTGGGCGCGCGCACCACCGCGAGCGGCGCCATGGCGGGCGCGCCCGCGGGCCGCGGTGCCTGTCCCACCAGCGTGGTCTCGCCCGCCGCGCGCGCCTCGAACGCCACGGGAATGGCCTCGGCGATGACCGTGTCGATGGCCAGATACGGCAGTACGCGCCGCCCGCTGGCGAGCTCGATCTGATCGAAGATGGGCGCGCGCGCGTGCGCGGGCGTGCTGACGCCGGCCGCCGCCACGGTCAACGTGTCGTCGTCGACGGCGATGGGCAGCACGTGAAACTTCTCGCAGATGGCGCGCGGCACCAGGTCGAGGGCCTCGAGGTCGAGGCTCGACTCCGACAGCACGACGGCGGGGTGCCCGTGCTGCTCCGCGAGCCCTTGCGCGAGCTCGCGCTCGGCGGTGATGCCCAGGCGGTAGAGCTCGGAGGCCAAGCGCCCGGGGCCGGGGCTCGCGAGCACGGCGGCCACGTCCTCGCGCGCGGCCAACCCGCGCGCCACCAAGATCTCACCGAGCTTCTTCTTCGCCTCGTCGGTCACGGGCGCACGCTAGCACGCGCGCGGGAGCAGCCTGTCGGGCGACAAGCCTGCCCCCGCGCCGCGCCGTCGGCCGCGCTACCGACCTACTCGTTCCACGAGAACCACAGCTCGGGCTGGCCCTCGTCGACGCACGGGTCTTCGTAGCCGAGCTTCTTGTACTCGGCCGTGCACAGGTCGACGAGCTTCTTGCGCAGCGCGGGCTTGGCGGGCAGCTCGGCGGTGATGGCGTTGGCGAAAAAGCCCTGGTCGTCGGTCTGCACGTCCACCACGAAGACGTTGGTGGCGCCGGCCTTGTACAGCTTGTCGACGAAGGCCACGGCCTTGGCCGTGGGCAGCGCCGCCACCGCCTCCTTGTTCTTCGCCGCCTGCTGGCCCTTGAGCCAGCCCTTGGCCTCGAAGCGCACGGCTGGGGGCTCGGCCGGCAGGTCGTTGGCGGCCGCGATGCCACCGATGCCGCCGCCCTGCTGCTCCGCCTGCTGCGCGGCCTGCGCGAACAGCTTGGCGAGGTCGTTGGCCGCCGCGTCGTCGCCGAGGCCGGCGGGCCCGCCCAGGGCGTCGCCGCCCACGGCGCCGAAGCCACCGGCGCCGCCGAGGGCGCCCAGGTCACCCTCGAGCTGCTCGAGCTGCGCGGCCTTGGCGCGCTCCTGGAACTTCATGAAGTTGGGGATGGCGATGGCGGCCAGGATGCCGATGACGCAGACGATGACGTAGAGCTGCAGGATCGACGCCGCGCCACCCGCCGCCGCGCCGAAGAAGGGCGCGAGCACGTAGGAGAACGGGTTTCTGCCGGTGTCGGGCGCGATGCCCGGGCGGCGCAGCTCTTGGATGGCGGCCACCCGCTTGGCGATGAACGGGTGCGAGCTGTTCAGCTCGATGAGCGACATGATGAAGCCGCCGGCCTCGTGGCGCTGCTCCATGAGCGCCTCGAGGTTCACCTGGCGCGCCACGCTGCCGCCACCGGCCAGCACGGCCAACGCGCGCGACGAGGTCTCGAGGTCCTCGCACGCGGCCAGGCCGCACGCGTCGCACGAGTACTCCTTGGCGCGCGAGTAGGCGGCGCCGAGGAGCGGCACCAGGCGCGCGGGCCACAACAGCCAGTTCCACGACAGGTGCCCGAGGGCCAGGTGGCCGATCTCGTGGCCGAGCACGAAGTCGATGGCCTGGGGCTGGTCGGCGGCCTTATCGCCGTCGAGCTTCTCGCACGCCTCCACGATCTCGGCGTTGAGGATGACGAAGTTCCGCGACAACAGCTTGGTGGCGAAGGCGTTCAAGAAGCCGCCGCCCTGCACGATGTACACCTCGGGCACGCGCTCGAGGCCCAAGCGCTCGGCGGCCTTCTCGACCTTGCGGTACAGCTCGGGGAGCTGGCGCGTGCCGAGGCGGATCGAGTGCCCCGTGATGCGCGCCAACGCCAGCGCGTGGCCGAGCACGACGAACAGCGCGATCATGGGCGCGTAGAACAGCCCGACGATGGAGATGCAGACCAGGAGCCACGCGAAGATCGAGACGATCAAGGCGAAGACGTAGAGCGTGCGTTCCTTGGCGGAACGGAGTGCGTCGGCTTTCATGGAACTCAGACCCCCGGCAGGTGGGAAAGAAATTACGGAAGCGCGATCTCTAGCCGGTCCGATCTGCCCCGTCGGTGACGAGGATCAAGCGGGTCCCGCTCGCCGGCGGCGAACCTCCCGGCCGCACCACCCGTGTGGCGGGCGCGCTGGTTCGATCGTCGTGCCGCGTGACGCCGCGCGCTCAGCCGCGCACGCCGAGCAGGCGGTGCAGGTGCTCCACCACGGTGCGCGCGCGCTCCTCGATCACCTCGGGTGAGAACACGTCGACGCCGAAGACGCGGGCCGACACCTCGGGGGTGGCGAAGAACTGGAAGTGC
Organism: uncultured Myxococcales bacterium; assembly: GCA_964580865.1. Classification (GTDB taxonomy): domain Bacteria; phylum Myxococcota; class UBA727; order UBA727; family VGSZ01; genus JACOUT01. Next base: position 6,120 of record CAZONM010000103.1, read on the forward strand.
ACGCCGATGACCGACATGGCGAGGTGCCTGGCGTTGCCCTTGGGAATGACTCCCTCAGCCATGCCAGCCTCGAGGAGCTTGACGGTGCTGTCGATGACGGCGGCGACGGCGTCGCCGGCGGCCGTGAGCGCGGCGCCGCCGTCGACGAACTCGCGCATCAACAGGCGCGCGGCCACCGGGTTGGCGCCGAAGTAGCGCTGGATGGCCATGGTGCTGCGATCGCCGCGCTCGTGGAAGCCGCCCTCGCCGGACATGGCCTCGCCCACGCGCGCGCCGAGCTCGGCGATGACGGTGCCGAGGGCCTCGCGGTAGAGGTCGTCCTTGGTGGCGAAGTGGTGGAAGAGCGACGACTTGCGGATGCCCGCGCGCCCCGCGATATCGCCCATGGACGCGCCCGCGTAGCCGAGCTGCGAGAACGCCTCCCGCGCCACCTTGAGCAGGTGCTCGCGCGTGACGGGGCGCGCCGGGCGACCCGGGCGACGAGGAAGGTCAGTAGTCATCGGCGACGCTCCGCTCATGAGCACTCCCGTCGAGGGCCAATCGGTCGTTAGAGCAACGCTAGCCTGGCACGTCGATGAGCATTGTCACAGCCTTGTCGCAAGCAGTCCGACGAGAGACACCGCGATGCAGTAGGCCGCGAAGCCGAACATGCTGTGGCGACGGATGTACCCGAGAAACCAGCGGATCACGACGAAGCCCACCAGGGCCGCCGTGACAAATGAAATCAGAATTCCGGCTCCCTCGCGGGCCACCAGGTCGGGCTGCTCGGCGAGGTCCTTCACGCCGAGCACGCCGGCGCCGAGCATGACGGGGATCGACATGAGGAACGAGAAGCGGCCCGCCTCCTCGCGCTCGACGCCGACCGCGAGCGCGCCCGCGATGGTGGCGCCGGAGCGCGACACGCCGGGCAGGATGGCGAGCGCCTGCGCGACGCCGATGAGGGTCGCCCGCGCCGTCGTCATCGGCGCACCCGGCTGGCCCGCGCGCCGTCGTGCCATCAGCTCGGCGCCGAGCAGCAACAGGCCGGTGATGAGCAGCTCGAGCAGCACCTCGTGCGGATCGCCGAACGCCTCCTCGATGAAGTCCTTGACCGCGAGCCCGAACACCACGGCGGGAATGGTGGCGACGCCGATGAGCCACCCCTTCTTGGCCCACGGGTCGTCGAAGGGCCGACGCATGACGACGCCCGTGATCATGGCGCGCGCGATCTTCACGATGTCGTCGCGCAGGTACACCATGACGGCGCCGAGCGTGCCGAGCTGCACCAGGATGTCGAAGGCGAGCGATGGCTTGTCCCAGCCGAGGAGCACGGGCGCCAACGCCAGGTGCGCGCTCGACGACACCGGCAGGTACTCGGTGGCGCCTTGGATGACGCCGTAGACCACTGCTTGCCACGCATCCACGCGAGATTCTCCTTGCGCACCCGGGCGCGAGACGCTTGCATGGGCCGGCGATGACGTCGATCCCTCCGCGCCCCCTCGATGCCGCCGCGCGCGCCCGCCTGCGCGCGCGCCTCGCGGGCCTCGAAAGACGGCGCCTGCCCGACGACGTGCCGCGCGCCGCCGTGCTGGTGCCGCTGGGCGTGCAGGGCGGCGCGCCCGCCGTCTTGTTCACCAAGCGCACCGACACCGTGGGAACCCACAAGGGCCAGGTGAGCTTCCCCGGCGGCCGCATGGAGCCCGGTGACGAGGACGAGGTGGCATGCGCGCTGCGCGAGCTGCACGAGGAGGTGGGGCTCGCCCCCGGCGACGTCGAGGTGCTCGGGCCCTTCCACGACATGATGTCGATCACCGGCCTGCGCGTGACACCCGTGCTCGGCTTCGTGGGCGCCCTCGACATGGCGCGCCTGCGCCCCCGCGCCGACGAGGTGCAAGAGGCCTTCGCCGTCACGCTCGACGACCTGGTGGACCCCGGCAAGCGCGCCACGCAGCTGCTCGGCGAGCTGCGCGCGCCCTACTTCGCCGCGGGGCCCCACCCCATCTGGGGGCTCACGGCCCTCATCCTCGACGAGGTGCTGCGCGAGGCTCTGGAGCTCGATCTGCCGGAGCCCGCGCTGCCCGCCGTGCCGTCGCCGCGCCGGTGACAGGCCTTCCCATGCGGCGCTCGCTCGTGCACAACGCGCGCTGTCGCACGTCGGCCCAGCGGCCGACCGGAGGTGGCATGCGGGTCGTCGTCGCCCTGTCCGCGCTCTCGGTGCTCGCGCTCGCCGCGCCCGCGGCACACGCGCGCCACGGCGGCCTGTACCTCGAGCTGGCGCCGTCGTGGGGCTTCTACAACACCGACGAGGTCGTCATCGAAGAGGACCAAAGCGAGGCGTCGGACTTCCCGGTGGCCACCTTCGTGCCGCAGCTCAAGGCGGGCTTCAGCTTGTTCGGCTGGGCCGGCGGCGAGGCGCACATCGCCGGCCACTGGTGGGGCTGGCCCGAGGTGGGCGGCGATCCCGGCGGCGCCGGCTACGTGGGCGGCGTGGTGCGCGTGACACCCCTCGAGGTCTTGAGCTACATCCTGCCCGACGACGTCAAGCTGCCGGCCCTCGGCCCCGAGGGCGTCACCGAGGTGACGTGGAAGGACCGCCCCTTCGACCTCGGCTTCTCCATGGGCGGCGGCTACACCCTGGTGGGCGAGGATTATGCGTACCAGGGCAGCTATTTTCAGTGGGGCTTCGACGTGAAGGCGTACATCACGCCCAACTTCGCCATCGGCCTCGACTTCCCCTTCCGCCACCCGGGCTACGAGCCCTTCCGCTTCGCCAACTTCAGCGAGCGCACGGGCTTTTGCACCGACGGCGAGCAGGGCTACGGCTTCGTCGCCGGCCAGCGCGTCGACGTCGATCGCTACACGGGCGAGACCTTCCCCGCCGCCGAGGTGTCCGCCGCCGACGTCGACACCGAGTGCGACGACGGGCGCGCGCCCGAGGCGTTCTTCTTCGCGCCCGCCATCACGATCTCGGGCGTGTTCGACTTCGGGATCTGACCTCGAGCAACGCAGCCACGGCCTCGGCGAAGCCGTGGCCGCCCGCGCCCGCCGCCACGAAGCGCGGCGCTTGGCCCGCGGCCGCCAACGCGGGTAGGTGCGGGCGCACGTTGGCCACGCCCACCGACAGGCGCGCGCGCGCGAACATGGCGCCGTCGTTGGTGGAGTCGCCGAGGTAGCACACGGCGTCGGCCTGGCTTGTCAGGTCCGCACCCGTGGCGTCGACGAGCACGCGCTCGAACATGCTGGCCTTGTCGAAGGGGCCGTGGGGCCCGAGGCGCCACGCGTTCACGTGCACGCTCGACTGGGCCGTCACCAGGCCCTCGCCCTCGAGCACGTCGCGGATGCGGCGCGCGTCGGCGGGCGGCACCGGCGGGCCGCTCTCGACGAGGTCGAAGGCGACGTCGTACAGGCGCCCGGGGTTGTCGATGGCCAGGCGCGCCGTGGCCACCTCGGCGAGCGCGCGCTCGGCGGCGCGATCGCGGCGAGCGGCGTTCTCCAGGCGCACCGCGGCGTCGGGCTCGTGGTGCAGCACCTCGAGCGTGGCGCCGCGCCGAACGAGGGCCACGGCCCCGGTCTCGGCCACGGCGGCAGCCAGCGGGAACAGGCGCAGCAGCATCTCGGCCCACGAGTACGAGCGCCCCGTGACCGCGATCAACATGAGCCCGGCATCGTGCGCCGCGTAGAGCGCGCGCGCCGCGGCCTCGGGCAGCTGGCCGCGCCAGGTCAGCGTGTCATCGACATCGAAGGCGAGGATGCGGGCGCCGGCACGCAGATCCGGGTCGCTGTCGCCAAACAGGGGCAGATCGTCCATCGCGGGCCGCCAACGTGGCAGAGTTGCCGGCGGTCGGCTACACCGATGGCCCGCACCGCGGAGAGCACCATGCGTCGCACGAGCCTTCACCTCCTCCCTATCGTCGCCACCGCCGCCGTGACGGTGGCGGGCGTCGGCTGCGGCCAGCGCCTCACGCCCGAGCGCGTGCGCGAGCTCATCGACGCCCCCACGGGCGACGTGGGCCCCGACACCATGGGCCGCGTGACCCGCGACCTGTTCGGCGCCGATCGCGCCACCGGCGCCGAGGGGCTCGCGCAGCTCATCAAGTCGAACCAGGGCGACAGCGGCAGCAACGCCGCGCGCCCGCTGCCCGGCGTGCAGACCGGCGTGCTCGAGGACGCCGGCGACGTGTTCTGCGTCGGCGGCCTGGTGGCCGGGCTCGCCACCTTCGACGCCTGCGAGCTCGGCGACGAGTGCGACGCCGAGGTGGCCATCGACTCGTGCCTGTTGCGCGTGGGCGACGAGGGCGACGAGGACGCGCGCGGCAAGATCCGGTTCAAGCTGAAGAACGAGGTCGACGCGGCCTTCGATCGCAGCACCATGTCGATCCAGTTCGAGAACTGGCAGGCCTCGCACGACGACACCACCGTTGACGCCTTCGAGGGCCTGATCGCGCTCGAGAGCACCCGCGCCACCGACGACAGCTCCATCGACCTGATCTTCACCTCCGACTTCGACCAGCGCCTGGTGCGCAAGGAGCGCGGCCTGTTCGACGACGGCATCGAGGAGGCGACCTCGAACGTCATCGGCCTGCGCTTCCAGGCGTCTCAGACCGAGGACAGCGCGCAGGGCCAGCTCGATCTGCTGGCCTTCGTCGACGAGAACGGCGAGCGGCAAGACAGCGTCACCGTGCGCATGGCGGCCGAGGGCCACCAGGTCGACGCAGACAGCGCGGTGGCCAGCGCCAGCCTCGAGATCATCGGCGCCAACGGCACCTTCGCGTGCAGCTGGAGCGGCGCCGAGGAGGCCGTCGATCGCGACGGCACGCACGTGACCTCGGCGGGCTCGTGCGTGGATGAAGACGGCGAGACCTTCGAGTTCTCGAGCGACGTCACCTCCTACGACTGACGGGGCGTCGCCGCCGCCGCCACGCTGCACCTTTGCCCAGTCACGCGACCGGTCGCGTCGGCGGCGCGTTTCGCACCGTCGTGCGGGGTGTTTCGGCGCTTTGCCTAGCGCCGACGGCGAGCTATGCGACCCGCGACGCTCCCCGATGATCGGGGAGGCACCGGGGACGCCATGACGCTGCCGCGCCGCATCCAGCTCTTGAAGCTCCTGCGCGCCAACGGCGTGCGCGGGGTCGAACGCATGCGGGAAGACGACCTGAAGGACGCGCTGCAGAAGCTGCGCCTGGTGGTGCCGGCGCCAGCGCCCACCGAACGACCCGCGCCGTCGTCGCACGCCTTCTTGGCGCGCGCCGCCGACCCGCCGCCCCCCTTCGACGACGGCGACGACCCGCACGCGCTGCCGCGCTTCCGCGAGCCCAAGCTCTTGCTGCCCGAGGCCGAGCGCACCTTCCTGCGCCTGATCGCGGTCAAGCCGCGCCTGCTCTACTGCACCTGGGACGTGGCGCGCGCGCTGCGCGATCGCGGCGGGCGCGCCCGCCTGGAGCTGTGTTGGCGCGACGTCTTGGGCGAGCCGCCCCGCGCCGACGACCTGCTTGGCCAAGAGCCCGCCCTGAGGATCGACGTGGAGCTGGCGGCCGGCGGGTGGTACCTCACGGTGCCGGGCGAGCGCCTGGCCATCGCCGGCGCCCTCGTGCTCGACGGCGCGCGCGTGGCAACCAGCAACGTCACGTTCGCGCCGCCCGCGCGCCCGGCGCCGCCCGGGCCCCTGTGGTTCGCCACCCTGCCGCCCGGCCTCGATCGCCGCGCCATGCGCCAGGGGCGCCTCTTGCGCGGCGAGGTGCCCGGTGCCGCCCTCGAGCGCCGCGGCGAGAGCGACGCCCGCGGCATCGAGGTCGACGACGAGCTGCCGGCGTCGGCGGTGGCCATGCGCCTGCCGTGGCTCGCGGTGTCGTCGTCATCGTCGAGCTCGGCGGCGCTGGCGGGACCGGGCGCGCCAGGGAGGAAGCCGTGAGCTCCTTCGTCTTGGCGCTGCACGGCCACCTGCCGTTCATCAACCACCCGGAGCACGAGCACTTCCTCGAGGAGGACTGGTTCTTCGAGGCGGTGGCCGACTGCTACCTGCCCATCCTCGCCATGCTCGACGGCTGGCGCACCGACGGCGTGCGCGCGTCGTTCACCATGGGCCTGTCGCCGCCGCTCCTGGCCATGATGGCCACGCCCGGCTTGCGCGAGCGCACCCACCGCTACCTCGACGCGCGGCGCACGCTGTGCGAGCGCTACCTCGGCACCGTCGGCGACGACCATCCCTTCCGCAAGGCCGCGCTGTTCGCGCGCGACGAGGCCGCGCATGCCGAGGCGCGCTACGACGGCGTGGGCGGCGACCTGGCGCGCGCCTTCGCCGAGCACCACCAGGCGGGCCGCGTGGAGGTGATGACGTGCGCGGTCACGCACGGCCTCGCGCCCATCCTGCAAGACGCCCACGTCATCGGCGCCCAGGTGCGCGAGGCGGTGCGCGCCCACGAGCGCGCCCTCGGCCTGCGCCCGCGCGGCATCTGGCTGCCCGAGTGCGGCATGCACCCCGCGGCGCTGGCGGCCTTGGCCGACGAGAACCTGTGCTTCACGTTCTCGGAAGATCGCGCCGTGCGCTTCGCGTGGCCGCCGCCGCAGCACGACGTGTACCGCCCCATCTGGTCGCCCGAGGGCGTCGCCGTGTTCCCGCGCGATCCCGGCAGCGCCAAGGAGGTGTGGAGCGCCCAAGAGGGCTACCCCGGCGACTTCCGCTACCGCGAGTTCTACCGCGACCTCGGCTACGACGCGCCCGACGCGCTCAAGGACCCCGCGCACAAGCAGGGCACGGGCGCGTCGAAGAACGTGGGCGCCAAGCTGCACCGCATCACCGGGCGCGTCGCCCTCGACGAGAAACAGCCCTACGACCCCGACGCGGCCCAGGCCGCGGCCCGCGCGCACGCGCACCACTTCGCAGCGCGCCGCGCCGAGGACGCGCTCGACATCGAGGCCGCGCTCGGCGCAGCACCATGCATCACGGCTGCGTTCGACGCCGAGCTGTTCGGCCACTGGTGGCACGAGGGCCCGTGGTTCCTCGACGCGTTCTTGCGCACGCTCGCCGCCGGCAGCGTCGACGGCCAGCCCACGCCCAAGCCCGTCACCGCCTACCACTACCTCGAGCTCGAGCCCACGCAGCAGGTGGCCTACCCCGCGGTGTCGTCGTGGGGCGACGGCGGCGCCTTCGAGGTGTGGGTCAACCAGAAGAACGACTGGCTGTGGCGCAAGGTGCACGACGGCCAGCGCCGCTTCGAGGACGTGGTGCACGCGCGCGGCACCGGCCTCGGGCTCACGGAGCGCGCCACCAAGCAGGCGGCGCGCGAGCTCTTGCTGGCGCAGTCGTCGGACTGGCCCTTCATCCTCACCATGGGCACGCAGATGGGCTACGCGCAGCGCCGGCCCGTGGTGCACCTCTCGCGTCTGCACCGCCTGCTGCACATGCTCGAGCAGGGCCGCGTCGACGAGGCCGACCTGGCGCAGCTCGAGGAGCGCGACGCCGTGTTCCCCGACGTCGATCCGGGCGCGCTCGCGGGCTGACGGGTGCGGCGCGGAGGTGGGGATCGACACGCGCATGCGCGCAGTGCGATGATCGGCCCATGCGCCACGAGACGGCGTGCGGCGTCTTGCTGTTCCAGAACCGACCGCGCAGGAGCTTCCTCATCCTGCTGCACGAGGACGATCGCATCGACCTGCCCAAGGGGCGCCTGGAGCGCGGCGAGGACGAGCTCGCGTGCGCGCTGCGCGAGATGGAGGAGGAGACCGGCATCGCGCGCGATGGCGTGCGCGTGATCGACGGCTTTCGCTTTGTCACCACCTGGGTGATGACCAAGCGCTCGGGCGCGCGCGTCACCAAGAGCGTGGTCTTGTTCGCCGCCGAGGCCGAGGGGCCGTGCGCCGTGCGCACCCCCGATCACGACGACTACGCCTGGGTCACCTGGCAGCCGCCCCACGCCTTCCCCGACCACCGCACCCTCGACCTCGCGCTCGCCGCGTGGGAGACGTTCGCCGCGGCGACCAAGCAGCGCGCGCCGCGGAGGAAGGCCTCGTGAGCCTGAGCATCGTCGATCAGAAGAAGAAGAACGCCGCCGAGCACGCCGTCGCCCAGATCACCAGCGGCATGCGCGTGGGCCTGGGCACCGGCTCCACGGCCAAGTTCGCCGTCATGGCGCTCGGCCGGCGCATCAAGGAGGAGGGCCTCAAGGTCAAGGGCGTGCCCACCTCCGAGGCCACGCGCGCGCTGGCCGTCGAGCACGGCGTGCCGCTGCTGTCGTTCGACGAGGCCGACCGCCTCGACCTGTGCATCGACGGCGCCGACGAGGCCGACCCCGGCCTCAACCTCACCAAGGGCGGCGGCGGCGCGCTGTTGCGCGAGAAGGTCGTGGCGTTCGTGTCGGAGCGCTTCACCTGCGTGGTCGACGACGCCAAGCTGGTCGACAAGCTGCACGCCTTCCCCTTGCCCATCGAGGTGGTGCCGTTCGCCGAGAGGGTGGTGGAGCGCGAGCTGGTGCGCCTGGGCGGGCAGCCCGTGGTGCGCATGAAGGACGGCGCGCCCTACCGCACCGACAACGGCCTGTGGATCCTCGACTGCCGCTTCCCGCCCATCGACGATCCGCCCATGCTCGCGCGCGCGCTGTCGTCGATCCCGGGCATCGCCGAGCACGGGCTGTTCTGCGGGCTGGCGCACGCGCTGGTGGTGGGCACGGAGAGCGGCGTGCGCGTCATCGAGCGCTGAGGATGTGGCCGCAAATCTGCTGCGCGACCGGCTGGCTGCGTTGCGGGTCCCTCCGCTTCGGCGTCACGTACGGCAGGACGCTCGCCTCGCGGCCCCTCCCGCGCCTTGCCATCGGGCCGCTCGCGACGATTTCCTGCCACATCGTGACGGCGATGCGCCCTCACGCCTTGGCGTGCGGCGTGAGCCAGGCCGCGCGCCGCTGATCGGCGGCGGCGTCGCCCGTGCGCAGCGTGTAGTACGCCACGTCCTGCGCGGGGGCCTTGAGCACCACCTCGGCCTCGAACAGCTCGTCGCGCCGAAACACGTGGACGTGGACGCGGGCGCCCGGCGCGCGCTCGCCGCACAGGCGCTGCAGGTTGCCGCGCGTGGCGCGCAGGCCGTCGACCGCCACGACGACGTCGCCCGCGG
>CAZONM010000104.1:0-15058 GCA_964580865.1 uncultured Myxococcales bacterium
CGCGGCAGAGGCCGGCGCGGCGGGGGCCCCCTGCGCGGCGACGACGACGGCGAAGGTCAATGGGGCCAGCACGCTAGCCTCCGATGTTCAGGGACAGCGCGGTCCCGAGGTAGAGCGATTGATCGACGCCGAAGGTCGCGTCGACGAACGGGATCCCGGTGAACAGCACCGCGTGGCGCAGGTCGAAGCGCACGCTCAGCCACTCGGTCCAGAAGAAGCGCACGCCGCCGCCGATGTCCGGCCCCGATCGCAGCGAACCATCTTCCCAGTAGGTGACGGTGGCGCCGACCACGAAGTACAGCTCCTGATACAGGAGGCTGCGGTTGGCGAGCGCGAACTTGCCGTAGAACGGCTTCAGCACGTAGTTGGTCTCGACCGACGCGAGCAGCGCCGGCAGCTGCGCGCGCTGCACGCCGAAGTTCTTCAACAGCTGCTCGGTGAGCGACGTGTCCAGGTTGTAGGCGTAGCTGCCGCCCGCCACCTCCCAAGCGTGGAAGTCGTTGAAGTGGAAGGTCAGCCGCGCCGTCCCGGCGAGCCCCTTGTGAAACGGATCGAGCGGCAGCGTGGCGACACCCAGCGCGAGCTCGGTGCCGAGCCGGAACTTTCGGTTCTGGATGACGATGCGCGCTTGCTCCTGCACGTCGCTGTCGGCGTTGCCCTCTTGCGCGAGCGCGGGCGCGGCGGCCACGGCCACGGCAACGATCGCCCCTGCGATGACCCGCGTCATGCGCCACCTCCGACGTTGAACGAGACGCCGGCGCCCAGGTACAGCACGTTGTCGATCTGGGCGTTCGGATCGAGGACCGGCACGCCGTTCATCACCACCGCGTGGCGCAGGTCGAAGCGCACGCTCAGCCAGTCCCACACGAAGAAGCGGATGGCCGCCCCCACGTCGGGCCCCGGGCGAAACGAGCCGTCGCTCCAGTAGGTGACGGTGAGTCCGCCGGCGAACAGCATCTCTTGATAGAGGATGACCGAGTTGAACAGCGTGAACTTCCCGTAGAGCGGCTTCATCACGTAGTTCGTGTCGGCGACGACGAGCAGGGTGGGCAGCGCCTCCGCCTGCACGCCGAACTTGCCTCGCAGGATGTCGGCCAGGCCCGAGTCGATGTTGAGCGAGTAGGCGCCGCCGACGATCTCCCACGCGTTGAACTCGTCGAAGTGCAGCGTGTAGCGGCCCGACAGCGCGACGCCCTTCTTGAACGCGTCGAGCGGGTACGTACCGGTGGCGAGCGTGAACTCATGCGCCATCGTGAACTGCCGCTCTTGAATGACCACGGCCGTGCCACCGCCGTCCTCGTCGTCGTACTGAGCGCGGGCGGGCAGAGCCATCGCGCAGAGGGCGACGAGCGCGATGCATCTGGGTCCCGGGCGTGCGTGCCGCATGAGGGCTCCTTTGGCCGGTTGGTTCTACACCTGACGGCGGGGCGACTGCACCTGTCGCACATCAGGCGGGGCCCTGCCCGCCCGCCGGCGAGCGGCGCGGGGCGACGGTCGCGCGCTATTGGCCTCCGGCCGACGCCGCGATCGCGCACGCACCCTTGGAGGAGGCTCGCCGCCGGGCGCTCCAGCTACCGCGCCTCGGCGTCGGGGAACAGCTCGGTGACCGCGTCGGGGACGGCCGCCAACGCGTCGGCGTCGCTCCCCGCCAGGGTTCCGCTGTCGTCGGCGATCTGCGGCCGCAGCGCGTTGACGCGCGTGAGCGCCACGAAGAACGCGCCCTCGCGCTTGGTCAGGCGGACCGTGACGACGACGTCACCGCCGGCCGCCCGCGCCGCCGTGGCCAGGCACCCGGCGTCGTCGCCGCAGCCGGCCAAGGCTTGGTCGGCCTTGGGGCTCAGCCGCTTTCGAGCCTCGGAGAAGCGCGTGACCCGCATGCCGCGCAGCTTGCCGATCTCGTCCGCCGTCTTGGCCAAGAAGGCGGGCGGTCCCTGATCCTTCACCGCGCGATCATCGAGGATCACCTCGGTCATGCGCGGCGTGGGCGTCGGCGGCGGCGGTGGCGCCGGGGTCTGGGCCAGTGTCGCCGCGGCGGCCACCGCGACGATGACGACGATGAGCCGGGTCATGGGAACCTCGCGGTGCGCGGCGACGGCGGGCTACACGGTGTTGAAGACGAAGGGGAACACGATGGTCACCGCGCCGCCGCGCGGGTTCGGGAACTTCCACGTCTTCAACTTCGAGATCATGCAGTTGGTGGCCTCGCTCGACGACAGCGACGACTGGGCCACCTTCACGACCGAGACGCGGCCCTGCGGGTTGACCGTCCACTCGAGCACCACGCGCCCGGCCAGGCCCGGCGTGGTGCGCAGCTGCTTCTCGTAGCAGAACTGGATCTCGCCGATGTGCTGGTTGATCACCTTCATGATCTCTTCTTTCGACAGCTCGCCCTGACCCTTGGTCTGCGTCTGCCGAGAGAGCGTGGTCACGCGCCCCGCGACGGCGCGATCACCCTTGCCGCCGAGCGCGCCTGCTTGCCCGTCCTTGCGGATGAGCGAGTTGATGCCGCTGGTGGCGAGGCCGCCCGCGGCCCCGCCGATCTGCACGCCCGACGACGGCCCCTTGCCGATGAGCGCGCTGACCTTGACGCCCGCGGCGGCGCCGGGCACGCGCACGCCCTTGATGTTCGACAGCGCGGCCGTGAGGTTCTGGCTCGACGCGGTGTCGTTCACCTTGGGGATGTTGTTGAGGATGTCGAGGACGCCCGGCTTGGGCGGCGCCTCGGGCGCCTTCTCGGTGGTGTCGGGCTTCGCCTGCTGCGTGGGCTTGTCCGGCGTGGGCTGCGGATCCTGGGTCTCGACCGGCTCCGGCGGGGCCTCGGGCTCCGGGGGCTTCTCCATCTCGGGCTCTTTGAGCTCCACCTCCGCGAAGCCCTCGTCCTCGAGCGCGATGATCTCTTGGTCGGCGTTGCGGTACTGCCAGATCCAGCTCGCCACCAGGAACACCGCCGCGAGGCCCATGGACGAGCCGCCGGCGAGCGCGTTGACCCGCCGCGCGAAGCGGTCCTCGGCGGCGTCTTCCTTGGTCCAAATGAGCTGCGGCGACCCCGCGAAGCTGATGAAGACGCGCTCGTTGCCGACCTTGATGCTCGCGAGCTCACCGTCGGTGATGGGGGTGGCGCCGCGGCCCGGCACCAGCTCGACCTGCTGCCCACCGCGCAGGAGCTTGCCTTGCACGTCCTCGCGCTGGAACACCTCGGCGATGCCGCCGGGCTTCAGGCGCACGATCTGGATGGGCTTCGGCACACCGCGCTCGCGGCGCTCGAGCCGGCTCCACCCCTGCCCCAGCGTGTAGCTGTCGCCCTCGCGCAGCGTGCGATGCTCGACCACGGTCTCGCCGCGGTAGTGCACGATCTCGAGCACCGGGCTCTTGTGCTTGTCCTGCGACGGGCGCACCAGCTGCTGCACCAGCGACCAGGGCGGATCGTCGGCGTCGTCGTCCTCCATCTCCTCGGGGAGGAAGTGCGGCTCGAAGTGGATGGCCTTGATCTCGGCGCCGTCGCTGTTGATGGCGACGTCGGGGATGGGCCCGTCGAGCGCCAGGTCTGGCGCCGGCGGTCGCGCCGCCAGGCTCGGCTGCACCGGCGCAGCGCTCGCCGCCAACGGCGCCGGCGCGCCGCGCGGCCTCGGCAGCTCGGCGTTCGGCGCCGTGACGTCGGGCCCCGCGGGCGCCCACGGCAGCGGCGCGGGAGAGGGCGCCGGTACGTTCAGCGCCCCGCGCGTGTTGATTACGGGGCGTGTTGGGCGCTCCTCGTCGGAGTGCGGCGGCACCGGCGGCGGCGACGGCTGGGTATTCGTGGGCACGTCCCCGTCGCTGCTGTGCCCGCCGATGGGCGACACGGCCTCGGTGGCCGCCATGTGGATGGCAGGTACGGGGCGCGACGGTCCGCGGGGGTCCCTGGGCGCCGCGATCTCGGTGCGCTCGTCGGCCGACGAGATGTCGCCGATGACGAGCGGCTTGGGCGAGCGCGACGACGGACCCGAGCTCGAGCCCGCCATGGGGCTCTGCACCACGCGTGTGGGATCGCCGCCCTGGATGATGGGCGCGCTCGGCGTGGCGGCGCGCGCCTGGCCGCTCATGACCTTCACCTTGAGCGTGAAGGCGCCGATGGCGATGTCGTCGCGCGGGCCGATGGCGCGCGCGCCGCTCACGGGCTCGCCGTTGACGCGCGTGCCGTTGGCCGAGCCGAGGTCGCGCAGCGCGAGCTGGCCGTTGTGCTCGAACAAGAGCGCGTGCTTGCGCGACACACCCTCGTCGTCGAGGCAGAGGCCGGAGCCGGGGTCGCGGCCGATCTCGACCTGCGAGCCCGTGACCATCTCGGTGCCCTCGAAGGCACCGTTGCGCATGATGAACACCTGCAGGACGAGCACGGATCCCCCTACTCGAGCGTCTCGTCGATCTCTTCGTGGAAGTGCGTGCGCTTGCGCAGGAGCGAGCGCAGCGCGCTCTCACGCCGCTCGAAGAGGTAGATGGCGTTCGCCTTGTTGGTCTGACCCTGAATGAGCCGGTCGTCGAACTCGATGCGCGCCATGCCGCGGCGCACCTCGGTGGACATGCCGGCGTCGCCGCCGCCGCCCGCGGGCGCGGGCGCGGGCGCGGGCTCGGCAGCCCGAGGATCGCGGGGCGCCTCGTCGGGGCGCTCAACCTTCTCCTCGGGCTTGCCCTTGTCGGCCTTCTTCTTCTTGCCGTTCTTGGCGACGCGCACGCCGTCGGGCGCGTCGACGACATCGGTGGTGGTGGTGGGAGTTGCGTCGGCGGCCGGGGCCGCAAGGCCCACGCCGAGCACGCACGCGAAGAGGGCGGTCCTGATCATGGGCGCCAGCATAGCAACGGTTGTCTCCGGCGATCGATCCTTCGCGCAGCTTCCGGCGCGATGTATGCCGCGGGCCTACTCGGTGAACTCCTCGTCGGCCGGCCGCTCCACGAGCAGCGTCTCGCCGGCGAGCGGCAGGGTGCGCGGCCCGCGGACCACGCGGCCGCCGCCGCCCACGGCGATGAACTCGGGGCCGCCCACGTCGTCGGGCCCGGCGTCGCCCGGCGGCACCCAGGTGCCGTCGATGGCGCGCAGCTCCGCCTCGTCGGCCACGCGCACCAGCACCCAGCCGCCGCCTCCCAGGGTGTAGATGTCGGGCGACAGACCCACGGCGAACGTCATGCCGCTGTCGCGCCACACGTCGTGAAGGAAGGCCGGGGCGGGCACGCGGAAGTCATCGCTCCAATTGTCTTGGATGAAGCGCCCCGCGTCGTCTCTGGGGGCCGGGCACGGCTCGCTCACGCGCTCGAGCAGCACGCCGTCGGTGGTGGGCGCGAACGCGCCGCCGCGCACCGCCAGGCCCGCGAGGTTTCGCGTGGTGCCGCTCGCGTCGAGCTGCCACGTGTTTGCGCCGCCGGGCGCGGGGCACGTGTTGCCCGCGGTGTTGTCACAGGTGAGCACCGCCGCCGGGAACCCGTTCGGGTCGCCGTTCGGGTCGTAACAGTACACCGCGCCCGACGCGCCCACCGCGAACATGAGGCCGCCGGTCTCGGCGACGCCCTTCAGCGACTGCGCCATGGGAAAGTAGTTGTTGGTGCCGTCGGCCCCCACTACCAGCTGGCGCGTCTGGGTCAGCTGCGGCGTGACCGCCGCGCCGTCGTAGCGCAGCACCGTGCCGTTCTCGCCGACGATGAAGGCGTCGGTGGCGCTGCGCAGCCACACGCCGAACAGGTGGGTGGTCACGCCCGAGGCGAGCACCTCCCACGTGCCGGCAGCGCCGCGGTGAATGACCGTGCCGAGCGCGCCCACCGCGAGCAGCTCGGGCGTGCCCTCGTTGGTGACGAAGCCGGCGATGCCCTCGAGATCGGTGGTGACCCCCGACTCCTCGCGCGTCCACGCGGCGCCATCCCACTGGGCCACCGCGCCGTCGGAGCCCACGGCGAAGGCAAGGCCGGGGGCGAGCACGATCACGTCGGTGAGGACGCGCACGTCGGCGAGCGGCTGCGACAGGTAGTAGCCGCGCGGCGGCGGCTCCGGTGCCGGGGCGGCCGGCGCGATGACGTCGCATGCGCCCACGAGCGCCGCCGTTGCCAGCACCAGGTGGGCGGTCGCCACACCCTTGCGGCGGGCGGTCTTCTTCGCGCGGTGCCATGCCGTCATCGTGGGGCCTCCGGTCTGCCGGCATCATAGCCGGTCCCGCGGGTGGTATGCTCTGCGCCATGCGAACGCACCTCTTGCTCCTGGCATTGGCGCCCGCCGCCGCCTGTACCGACGCGGTGCTGTACGACCCGGCGGAGATCCCGTCGCAGCCCGACAAGGTGGCGTTCACGGGGACGGTCTGCACCGACAACCCGGCGGAGCGGAGCTTCCCCATGCGGGTGGTGTTCGTCGTCGACGCCTCTGCCAACATCCCCTACGACCCGGCCATCGACACCCAGTTCTCCGCGCTGTCGTCGTCGTTTCAGACCTTGCGCGTGGGCGCCGTGCGCGACGCCGTCAACATGCTGCGCAGCCCCGACAACCAGTTCGCGCTCATCCGCTACGGCGGCACGTCGTTCATCACGCCCGACGGCGGCTTCACCTCGAACTCGTCCGACATCTCCGAGGCGGCGGGCGCGCTCACGGTGCCCATCCCGGGCTCGGCCGACGGCACCCGCGTGCTCGGCCAGGCGCTGTCGCTGGCCACGAGCATCATCACCGGCGACCTCTTGTCGACCGCCAAGGGCCCGCGCTCGCGCACCAAGTACGTCATCGTGGTCATGCAGCACGGCCCCACGGACGACAACGTGCTGTGCCCCGCCACGGCCGTGGACTGCGAGCCCGCCGCCGTCCTCGGCACGCGCATGCGCGATCTGCGCGAGTACGTAGTGGAGAACGGCGGCGCCGACTTCCAGCTGCACGTGCTCGACCTCGCGTCGCTCACCAATCGGCAAGACGGATCGCGCGAGCGCGCCGAGGAGGAGCTGCAGCAGATCGCGTTCCACGGCGCCGGCGAGTATCGCCCGGTGTGCCCCCACAACGACGCGGGCGCGCGCACCGATCCGTCGTGTGACAGCAAGATCACCCTGCTCGGCCTCGAGCTCGACAGCGCGCGCAACGTGTTCCTGACCAAGAGCTTCGTGGTCACCAATCTCTCGGCCATCACCACCAACGAGGGCGCCATCCCCGACAGCGACTCCGACGGCGTGGCCGACGTCGACGAGCCCCTCTACGGCACCGACCCCACGCTCCGCGACACCGACGGCGACGGGCTCGGCGACAAGATCGAGCTGTTGCTCTCGACCGTGGGCGTGAACCCGCTGGTGCCCGACGACCCCATCACCTGCATGCCCATCGAGGCCGCCCTGCGACCGATCCTCGACACCGACGGCGACGGCCTGCTCGACTGCGAGGAGGCGCTGCTGCGCCTCGACGCCACCCTGTTCGACAGCGACGCCGACGGCATCCCCGACCTGCTCGAGGTCATCTCGGGCACCAACTTCCTCGAGGACGACGGCCTCACCGACGCCGACTTCGACGGCGTGCCCAACATCAACGAGCTCAAGGCGCACACCGACCCGCGCTCGGCGGACGCCAAGGCGAGAAACGAGCTCGGCTACATGTACCGCGAGACCGATCTCGGCATCGGCGACCTGCTGTTCTCGTCGCAGCCGCGGGACATCTCCGGCGTCACCATCGAGGACGTGCACGTGGGCTCGTCGCTCGGCAACGGGCAGCTCAGCTACATCTTCCAGGGCGGCGGCCGGCCCCCGCTCTTGGCGTGGCGCGACGCCGCCGAGCCCGACTTCGGGCCCGCCGTGGAGCTCACCGAGGACGGGTACTACACGCTGCGCGCCTCCTGCGCGGGCATCGACGACTGCCCGCGCGAGGTCACGGTGTCCGTGACCGTCGCGATCCTCTTGCCCTACTCCGAGGACGAGTCGGTGCGCGTGGCGCTGGCGCAGCGGCAGTGCACGAGCTTCCGCATCCGCAACGTGACGCTGGTGGAGACCCTGGCCGCCATGGGGCGCACGCCCGGCTTCAACGACGTGCGCATCTACTTCGGACAGGTGCCCTCGGGCGTGCCCGACGCCTACGGCATCTTCCGTGTGGCGCAGTTCCCCTTCACCTTCATCGCGCCGGACTACAAGAACCCCAACGTGGCCGATCAGCTGGTCGAGGACTTCAACTTCGTCCTGTTCGAGTAGCCGCGCCAGATTCTACGAGAGCTTTCATGCGTATCCATCTGACGCCGTTGGCGGTTTTGCTGCCTCTCCTGCTCACCTTGGGGTGCAGCTTCGGCTCCGAGGCGGCCTTCATCGGCACCTCGAGCCTGGTCCTGTGCGACGACGAGATCCCCGTGTGCAACGACAGCGCCGGCTGCAAGCTGGTGGAGGAGGAGAGCCACCTCGAGGGCCACTTCCCGGGGCAGCGCACGTTCATCGTGCCCACCGAGGGCGAAGCGGTGGTGCGCGTCATGATCTTCTGGCGCACGCGCCAGGGGCCGGGCGCCGACACCGAGATCACGTGGTTCGAGCCCGCCTGCGTCGACGACTACAACTTCGAGAGCCAGGGCGCCGACGTGTTCGCCGACTCGAACCCCCAGGGCATCTTCTTGAAGGAGCAGCGCGTGTTCCGCGCGGGCGACCACCTGGTGAAGGTCTCGTCCGACGCCACCGCCGAGTACCTCCTGCGCACCGAGGTGCTGACGCCGAGCGAGTGGGAGCAGGAGCAGACGCAGCTCGGCGCGCTGTAGGCGAAGGCTCGCCACACGGATCGCCTCACGGCAAGTCGATGCGCACCTCGTGCGTCGCGCCGCGGTGGGGCACCGTCACCACCTCCTCGGCGCTCTTGCCCAGAAGCTCCACGCGCAGCTTGTGCGGCGTGCCGACCTCGACGCCGCGCAGGAGCGCGGGCGTGGTCTGCCCCGTGGCCGTGCCGTCGATGTACACGAGCGCGCCGCGCGGCTCGGAGCGCACCACCAACGTCCCTAGGCCGCTCTGCGTCCATGCGCGAAACGCGATCCACGCGCCCACCAGGGCGGCGGCGGCGAGCGCGCCCACCGCCAGCGCCGCGAGCGGCATGCGCAAGCTGCGCGGCGCGGGCTCGCGCGCGCGCGGCCGCCGCGCCTCACGGCGCGCCAGGGGGGCCGCCGCCTCCGGGCGCTTGCGCTTGTCCTCGACGACGGTGGGGTCGGTGCCCGAGTCGCTCGCCATGCCGTCGTTGGGTCCGCTCTCCGTGCGAAACGACGGCGGCTCCGGCGAGCGCACCTTCGAGCCGCGGCCGCTCGAGTCGTCCCTGCTCTTCACGCTCTTGCGATCCGCCGTGGTGGCGTCGACCTGCGTGGACCTCTTTGGCTCCGGCGGCCGCTCCATGCGCGCGTCGTCGCTCGACGACGGTCGCGCGGCGCCCTGCTCCAGGCGATCCTGCGCGGCGCCCTCGGGCGGCGGCAGCGTGAAGGGCGTCAGGTTCTTCGACAGGCTGCCGTCGGGGTTGACCAGGCCGAGCGTGGCCTCCTCGGCGAGGGTGTCGGCGAACAGGCGGCGCATGTACTGCGCCAGGCGCGCCGCCGAGTGCGGCACCGCGATCTTGGCGAGCGCGTCCTCGAGCGCCAGCGCGAGCTCCTGGCAGTCGCGGAAGCGCTTGTCGCGGTTGATGTGCAGCGCCTTCATCACGACGTCGTCGATGGCCTTGGGCAGGTCCTCGCGGAAGCGCGACGGGCGCGGGATCTGTCCGCCCATGATGGCCTCGAGCGTGGCCATCTCGGTCTCGCGCTTGAAGAGCCGCCGCATGGTGAGCAGCTCCCACAGCACGATGCCGAGCGCGAACTGATCCGTGCGCGCGTCGACCACCTCGCCGGCGGCCTGCTCGGGGCTCATGTACGTGTACTTGCCCTTGAGCACGCCGGTGGACGTGTGCGTGGTCTGCGTGGCCGCCTTGGCGATGCCGAAGTCGACGATCTTGGTGACGCCGTCGTAGGTGACGATCATGTTCTGTGGGCTGACGTCGCGATGCACGATGTGCAGCGCGCGCCCCGACAGGTCGGCCTTGTGGTGCGCGTAGTGCAGGCCGGTGGCGGCGTCGATGGTCATCTGACACGCGTGGCCGATGGGCACGAGCTCCCCCCACGCCGCGTTCTTGCGCTGCACCTTGCGCACGTCCTGGCCGTGCAGGAACTCCATCACGATGAAGTACGTGTCGGAGGTCTTGCCCACGTCGATGATGGACACGATGTTCGGGTGGCGCAGGTCGCTCGCGAGCCTCCCTTCGTCAAGGAACATGCGCACGAAGTCGGCGTTGGACGGCCCCGTCGCCAGGTGGGGCAGGATGCGCTTGATGACGACGAGCTTCTCGAACCCCGCGGCCCCCGCGCCCTCGAGGCTCGAGGTCTGCTTCGCGAGGAACACCTCGGCCATGCCGCCCGCGCCGAGCCGGCGCAGCAGCGTGTACTTGTCGGCGATGACGGGTGCCTTGACCGCCATCCTTGGTGGACGGTTTCCATAATCTGGAAACCGTCAACTGACCTCCCGCGTCCGAGGGCAGCCTAGCAGGAAGTGGCGGTCGGGCTCACGGCGCCTCATCCAAGGGGCGTGGTGCCGTCGGGGCCACCGCGCCGCGGCAGCCCGTCGTCGACGTGGACCCAGGGCGCGCGATCGTCGAAGAACGCGTGCGCCGTTGGCCTCAGGCCGTGATCGGGATCGAGCAGGCCGAGCGCGACGTGGACCTCGCCGGGCCAGCGCGCGGCCTCGAAGAGCATGGGGCTGCCGCAGCGCCCACAGAACGAGCGCGTGGCGCCGGCAGAGCTCTGGTACCGGGTGAGGTGCGCCGCGCCTTTGGTGAGAAGGAGGCGCGCCGCCGGCACGCCCACCCACGCCACCGAGCCCGCGCCGTGCGCGCGGCGGCACATCGAGCAATGGCAGCACGCGACCCACGCGGGCTCCCCCTCGATGCGGAAGCGCACCGCACCGCACAGGCAGCCGCCAGCAAACGTGCGCGCGGCGCTCACGCGCCCCGCTCCCCCGACGACAGGTGCGCCTGCAGCGACTTCACCTCGAGCGCACCCTTGGCGACGCGCGCGATGGCGCGGCTGGCCGCGTCGGCAGCGGCGATGGTCGTGTAGTACGCGATGCCGCGCTGCAGGGCCTCGCGGCGCAACGAGAAGCTGTCCTTCACGCTGGCAGCACCCACGGTGGTGTTGAACACCAGCGCCACGCGCCCCGACGCCATCTCCTCGAGCACGTGGGGCGAGCCCTCGCGCACCTTGTTCACGCGCACCGACGGGATACCGGCGCCGGCCAAGAAGGTGTGCGTGCCGCCGGTGGCGATGACCGTGAAGCCTGCCTCGTGCACGCGCCGCACCGCCGGCAGGATGGCGTCCTTGTCGACGTCGGCGATGGAGACGAACAGCGTGCCCGACGCGGGCAGCCGCAGCGACGCGCCGAGCTGGCTCTTGTAGAAGGCCGACTCGGGGTCGTCGGCGATGCCCATGACCTCGCCGGTGGAGCGCATCTCGGGCCCGAGGATGGTGTCGACGCCGGGGAACTTGATGAAGGGCATCACCGCCTCCTTCACCGCGTAGTGCCCGAGCCCGGCGCGCGTCATGGGCCGATCGAGCGGGCCGTACTCGCGCTCGAGCTCGTCGAGGGTGGCGCCGCACTGCAGGCGCGCCGCGAGCTTGGCGAGCGGCAGGCCCGTGGCCTTCGACACGAAGGGCACGGTGCGCGACGCGCGCGGGTTCACCTCGATGATGAACACGCGGTTACGTCGCACCGCCAGCTGCGCGTTCATCAGGCCCTTGACGCCGAGCTCGAGCGCGAGCTTGGTCGCCGCCTCCGCGATCTCGTCGACGACAGGCACATCCAGCGTGTGCGGCGGCAGCACGCACGCCGAGTCGCCCGAGTGGATACCCGCCTCCTCGATGTGCTCCATGATGCCGCCGATGACCACGCGCGTGCCGTCGCACAAGACGTCCACGTCGACCTCGATGGCGCCGTCGAGGAAGCGGTCGACGAGCAGCGGCCGGTCGTCGCTGGCGGCCACCGCGCGATCGAGGTAGCGGCGCAGCTCGTCCATGCCGTGCACCAGCTCCATGGCGCGACCGCCGAGCACGTAGCTCGGGCGCAGCAGCACGGGGAAGCCGAGCTTGCTGGCGAGCGCTTCGGCCTCGGCCTTCGACGCGGCGGTGCCGCCCGGCGGTTGGCGCAGGCCGAGCTCCTCGACGAGCGCGGCCGAGCGCTTGCGATCCTCGGCGCGGTCGATGGCGTCGGGGCTCGTGCCGAGCACGTTGACGCCCGCCGCCATCAGGCCCTTGCTGAGCTTGAGCGGCGTCTGGCCGCCGAACTGCACGATGACGCCGAAGGGTCTCTCCACGTCGACGATGTTGAGCACCTCCTCTTGCGTGAGGGGCTCGAAGTAGAGGCGGTCGCTGGTGTCGTAGTCGGTCGAGACCGTCTCGGGGTTGCAGTTGACCATGACGGTCTCGAAGGCGGGCGCGCCATCTCTCGAGGGCGCCTGCCGCAGCGCGGTGGCCGCCTGCACACAGCAGTAGTCGAACTCCACGCCCTGCCCGATGCGGATGGGCCCGCCGCCCAGGATGACGATCTTGCTCGGGTGCGTCGTGGGGCGCGCCTCGTCGTCGAGCCGCGGCCAGGCGGCGCCGCGCTCCAGCACCTCGAAGGGCCGCTCGTACGTGGAGTAGAGGTACGGCGTGTGCGCCTCGAACTCGCCGGCGCACGTGTCGACGCGTTTCATCGACGGCACCACGCCGCGCGCCTTGCGATGCGCGCGCACCGCGAGCGGCGCCGCGTCGACGAGCTGACCGATGCGCGCGTCGGCGAAGCCCATCTGCTTGAGGCGCCAGAGCGCGTCGTCGTCGAGGTCGGCGAGCTTCTTGCCGCGCAGGCGCTCGGTCTCGTCGACGATACCGGCGATCTGCGCCACGAACCACGGGTCGATGCCCGTGGCGCGTACCACGTCGTCCTGCGAGGCGCCGCGGCGCAGCGCCTCGGCGAGCAGCCACGGGCGCTCGGGCGAGGGCACCGCGAGGCGCTCGAGCACCGCGTCTCTCGGCAGCGTGGGCGCGAGGGGCTCGCCGCCAGCCTTGGTGATGCCGTCGTGCTCGAGGCCGACCACGCCGAGCTCGAGGCTGCGCAGGGCTTTCTGGAACGCCTCTTGGAAGGTGCGGCCGATGGACATGGCCTCGCCCACGCTCTTCATCTGCGTGGTGAGGCGCCGCTCGGCGCCCTTGAACTTCTCGAAGTCGAAGCGCGGGTGCTTGACCACCACGTAGTCGATGGAGGGCTCGAAGGCGGCCTTGGTCTTCTTGGTGATGTCGTTGTCGATCTCGTCGAGCGTGAAGCCCACGGCCAACAGCGCCGCCACCTTGGCGATGGGGAAGCCCGTGGCCTTCGACGCCAGCGCCGAGCTGCGCGACACTCGCGGGTTCATCTCGATGACGACGAGGCGGCCATCCGTGGGGTTGACCGCGAACTGCACGTTGGAGCCGCCGGTCTCCACGCCGATGGCGCGCAAGATGGCGATGCCCGCGTCGCGCAGCCGCTGGTACTCGCGATCGGTGAGCGTCTGCACGGGCGCCACGGTGATGGAGTCGCCGGTGTGCACGCCCATGGGGTCGAGGTTCTCGATGCTGCACACCACCACGACGTTGTCGTGCTTGTCACGCATGAGCTCGAGCTCGTACTCCTTCCAGCCCACCAGCGACTCCTCGACGAGGATCTCGCTCGTAGGGCTCATGTCGAGCCCGAGCTGGGCAAGGTGCGCGAACTCGGCGTCGGTCTTGGCGATGCCGCCGCCGGTGCCGCCGAGGGTGAAGCTCGGACGGATGACGATGGGCAGCCCGATGCGCGCGCGCGCGGCGCGGGCCTCGTCCATGGTGTGGCAGATCTCGGAGCGCGCGCTGCCAAGCCCGATGGACTCCATGCACGCCTTGAACTGCTGCCGGTTCTCGGCGCGCTCGATGACGTCGGCCTTGGCGCCGATGAGCTCGATGCCGAGGCGCGCGAGCGTGCCGTCGGCCGCCAACGCCATGGCCAGGTTGAGCGCCGTCTGCCCGCCCACCGTCGGCAGCACGGCGTCGGGGCGCTCGTGCTCGAGCACGCGCGCCACCACGTCGGGCGCCAGCGGCTCCACGTAGGTGGCGTCGCACAGCTCAGGGTCGGTCATGATGGTGGCGGGGTTCGAATTCACCAAGATGACGCGGTAGCCGCAGCGCTTGAGCGCCTTCACCGCTTGCGTCCCGGAGTAGTCGAACTCCGCGGCCTGACCGATGACGATGGGCCCCGAGCCGAAGACGCAGATGCTCTTGAGATCGCGACGAGCCGGCATGGCGGCGTGCTTAGCAGGACCCGGCGAAAGGGCAATCGTCGGCGCGGTCGCCTCGCGCGCAGCGCCGCTACGGCACCAGGCGCCCATTTACGCGCATGCCGTCGCCGCCCGACGCAGTGCTCACCAGGTCGGCCCAGTCGACCTCCGCGGGGAAGTCTCCGGGCGAGCCGTCGCCGCCGTCCGCGCCGCCGTCGAGGTCGTGCATGTAGAGCCGGATCTCGAGCGGGCCCGCGGTGGTGGGCACGCTCGCGGCGTCGAACATCAGGTGCGCGGTGGTGGCACCCACCCAGGGGTGCGAGGCCACGGTCGAGGCGAAGCCATCGGCGCTGGTGCGCAGGCTGATCGTGCCGGTGGCCTCGTCTTGGTAGCTCCGGTACGAGTAGCTGATGGTCGTCAGGTCGATGCGGCCGCTGATCGGCGTCAGCACCACCGACAAGTGAAAGGTAGTCGCCGGGTTGAGCGGGTCGACGTCCATCAGCACGGGGCGCACGTCAGTGTTGCCGCCGGACAGATAGCCGAACGTGACGTTGGTGAGCGGCCCCACGACGACGCCAGCCGCGCTCGACGTGACGGCGAGGGGGTGCTGCTCGGGGGCGTTCTGGGTACCCGTGGGGTTGAAGAAGGCCAGCTCGATCTCGCCCTCGCCCTCGCCCTCGCCCTCGCCCTCGCCCTCGCCCTCGCCCTCGCCCTCGCCTTCTCCCTCGCCTTCTCCCTCGCCTTCTCCCTCGCCTTCTCCCTCGCCTTCTCCCTCGCCTTCTCCCT
>CAZONM010000105.1:0-15054 GCA_964580865.1 uncultured Myxococcales bacterium
ACCGCGGCGCGCCCGGCGGTGGCGCGCCTGCTCGACACCGAGGTGACGCCGCCGTCGGGCTCGGCGGTGGCGCGGCTCTCCGACCCCGAGCCCACGTCGCCGGGCGTGGCCACCACGAGCCCGCCGCCCGTGGCCACGGGCATGCGGTCGCCGCCCGTGCGCCCGGGCACCAAGCAGGTGAAGCTCCTGCCCGAGGACGAGGCCGATCCGAACACGGTGCCGCCCGAGCACACCGACGTGGCGCGCCCCGCGGTGCGCGAGCCGCCCGCTCCCACGCCCGCGACCTCGACGCGCAAGCCGGCGCCGGCCAGCGCGGGCGATGCGCGCCCGGCGGTGAAGGGGAGCAAGCGCGTGGTGCCGCTCGGGGGCGCGCCCAAGAAGTAGGTGGCTGCTACTCCACCGACAGCTCGAGCGACCCCGTGGCCTCCTCGTCCTCGGCCAGCTCGAGCCCCACGCTGGCGTCGACGTACCACGTGACCTCGAGCTCGCCCTCGCCGTCGCCGAGGAGCGAGAAGCTCGCGGTGAAGCGCTCGTCGCACGGCGTGTCGCCGGAGCAGCCGGCGAAGGCGCCGATGCCCACGCGCGCTTGATCCTGCGCGGCGGGGTCGATGATGTCGGTCGTGTTGCTCTCGCCCGTCACGTCCGACGACAGGCCGAAGGTGAGCCCGAGCACGGCGCCCGGGTCGAGCTCCACCTGCACGCCCACCTCGCCGGAGCCGTCGGCGATGGGCGCCTGCGCGTCGAGCAGCGCGGAGAAGGGCACCGTCGCGTCGGGCGCGCTGGAGGTCAGGGTGAGGGTCATGGGGCCCTCGTCGTCGCTGAGCCCGGGCCCGAACAGCGGACCGTTGCTGGCCACCGTGGCCGCGCAGCCGGCGGCCAACACGAGGGCGGTGGCGGCGCGGCGCAGCCGGCTCGAGGCGATGGTCGATGACATCCCACACCATACCATCCGATGGCGGGTGCGAGCGGGTGCGAGGCGTTCCCATCGGCTGATCGGCCAAGCCTGGGGTCGTCGCCGAGCGACGATACTGGTGGCCGTGAAGCTCCGCCTCGCCCCGCTCGCCGTCCTCGCCGCCGCCCTCGGCTGCGGCGGCACCGTCAACGTGCAGAAGGCCGCGTGCGTGGACGACGAGGGGTGCCTGGGCAGCGAGCGCTGCGTCGCGGGCCTGTGCCAGGCCGCCACCGCGCCGACCTGCGAGGCCGACGCCGACTGCGACCTGGCGCGGGGCGAGCTGTGCGTCGAGGGGACGTGCAGCACGCCGCCCGCCACCGCGCCCGACTCGTGCACCGAGACGCGCGATTGCCCGGTGACCGACTTCTGCAACACCGCCAGCAGCCAGTGCGAGCCGCTGCGTGCGGGCTACTGCCGCCTCGACGGTCAGTGCCCGGACTCGGCCCCCGTGTGCGACACGCCCTCACCCACGCAGGCCGGCCGCTGCGTCGAGTGCCGCGCCGACTCCGACTGCGACGGCGGCGTCTGCGCCCAGGGAGGCGTGTGTGTGGGTGACGGTGCGAGCGTCGACTGCCCCGACCACGCGAGCCTGGTGCCCGGCTCCACCACCGTGTGCCAGTGCGACCCCGGCTACATCCCCGACGTGACCACCGCCACGTGCGTGGCCCAGCAAGCGCCCGACCCGGGCACCGGCACGCCGCCGCCCGACACCTCGACCTGCGTGCCCCACGCGTCGCCGGTCCCGGGCATCCCCGGCCAGTGCCGCTGCGACTCGGGCTACGAGCCGAGCACCGACGGCACCGCGTGCGTGGCCACCGGCGGCACCACACCTCCTCCGCCGCCCCCGCCTCCTCCGCCAGATGGTGGCGGCGGTGGCGGTGGTGGCGGCGGTGGCGGTGACACCGGCGGCGACGACTCCTCGTGCGGCCCCAACGCGATCCCCGTGTTCTTCCTCTGCGTGTGCCTGCCGGGCTACGTGGTCTCGCCTAGCGGCTATGGCTGCGTGCTCGACTCCGCCAGCGGCGGTGGCGGCGGCGGCGGCGACGGATGCCCGCCCAACTCCACCCTGTACAGCGACGGCTACTGCTATTGCGACGCCGGCTACGTGGTCGACTCGTCGGGCACCCAGTGCGTGTATGACTCCGGCGGCTACGACGAGTGCGCGGAGCTCGGCTACTACGGCGACGGCTACTACTGCGACGACTTCTGCCCGCAGCCCGACCCCGACTGCTACTGACACCAGCGTGCGCGCGCTGCGTCAGCGGCGCGCGCGCTCTCTCACGTAGGCCACGAAGTCCGCCGCGAGCTCGGGCGCGCATGCGTTCACGGCGTCGTTGGCCAGCTCGACCTCGAGCTTCTTGCTGATCTCGCCCTCGACGCCCACGGCGGCCGAGGAGCCGAGCGCCGCGCGCAGGAGGTTGCCCGGCATCTCCACCAGCGTCAGCTCGCACCTGACCTCGAGGAACGAGGTCTTGCCGTCCTTCGAGCGCGAGACGGCGCGGATGTTGAGCGGCGCGGCGCCGTAGCTCTTCTTGCTGGGGTCGTCGACGACCATGAAGCCGGGGCCGAGCTTGGCCGTGATCGCGCTCTTGACGTCGCGGCGCAGCTTCTCCGCGAGGCCCGGCACGGCGCCGCCCGACAGATCCTTGGCCTCGCCGATGTAGATGTTCACCACCAGCGCCTCGAGCGCGGGCACCACGCGCTTCAAGACCGCCTGCACGGTGGCATCCTGGTCGCCAAGCACGGCCTTCAGCGCCGTCAGCGCCGCTGGATCGCCGATGCGCCCGAGGCCCTCCACCACGGCGGCGCGCACGGCCGGGTCGCCGTCGGCGAGCAGGGGCTCGATGAGGGAGCGCGCCGCGGCGTCCTTGGAGCGCGCCACGTTCGACACCGCCACGATGCGCACCTTGCTCGAGGACGCCCCCAGGCCGTCGACGAGCTTCTGCGGCAGCTCGGCGCGGGCGACGCCGGCGCAAAGGAGCGCGCAGGACACCGCCACCGCCGCCAGCGTGGGCGACGACGCGGCGCGAGGCGCGGCGGGCGCGCGCCCGAGGCGCTTGACACAAATGTCAAACGACCATATTGACACGGATGTCAACTTCGAGTCCTTCGTCGCAGCGGCAGCAGCAGCGCGAGGATCTCAGAACCGAGGAGTGCGTGTCTATGGCGAGGCCGGCGGCGAGCAGAGCGCGCGGTACCCCGGCGGCGGCGCGGCGTGAGGCCGCGCCCGCGCGCGTGGTCGCGAAGGATCCGGGCGTTGGCTCGGGTCGAGACGATCGGCGCAAGCAGATCCTGAAGGCGGCCGTGAAGGTCTTCGCCGAGAAGGGCTACCACGGCTGTCGCATCTCCGACGTGGCCGAGGAGGCGGGCGTGGCCTACGGCCTCGTCTATCACTACTACGGCAACAAGGACGGCCTGCTCGCGTCGGTGTTCGACACCAACTGGGCGTTCTTTGCCAAGGCGGTGGACGAGATCGGGGAGTCCGGCGCATCCATGCGCGACAAGCTCTCGCAGATCGTCGAGCTCGCCTTCCAGGCCTTCGAGATGGCGCCCCTCGTCGTCAAGGTGTTGGTGCTGGAGTTCGGGCGCAACGCGCGCCTCGGTGAGGCGCTCGACAACCCCGCGGTGGCGCGCGTCTTCAAGTCGATCACGCGCATCTTCGAGGACGGCAAGAGGACCCGCGAGCTCTATGAGGGCATCGACCCCTCCGCCATGAGCATCCTGTTCATCGGCGCGCTCGAGACCGCCTTCGTGTCGTTCGTGCTCACGCACCAGGGCACCCGCAGCAAGGTGCAGTCCGCGGTCACCCTCGACACGATGAAGAAGACCTTGATCGCCATGCTCCACCGCGGAGCGCTCGGCGGAGGACACGCCCATGGACTTTGAGATCACGGCCGAGCAGCAGGCCCTCTATGAGGCGGCGCGCGCGCTCGGCGAGAAGGAAGTGCAGCCGAGCATCCTCGAGCGCGACAAGAGCGGGCGCTGGGACTGGGGCATCTGGAAGAAGATGGGCGCCGCCGGACTGCTGGGCGCGCCCTTCCCCGAGGAGTATGGCGGCACCGGCCTCGGCGCCGTCGACACCTGTCTCCTCAAGGAGGCGTTCACGTATGGCGGCCACGACGGCGGCGTGTCGCTCGCCTGGGGCGCCTCCTCCATCCTTTGCGGCGTGCCCATCTGGAAGCTCGGCACCGACGCGCAGAAAAAGAAGTACCTGCCGGGCATGTGCGCGGGCGAGACCATCGGCGCCTTCTGCCTCTCGGAGCCCGGCTCCGGCTCCGACGCGGCGGCCATGAAGACGCGCGCCGAGAAGAAGGGCGACCGCTACATCCTGAACGGCACCAAGATGTGGATCACCAACGGTCCCATCGCGCAGCACATGATCGTCACGGCGGTGACCGAGCCCGGCGCCAAGGCGTTTGGCATCTCGAGCTTCATCGTCGACGCCAACAGCAAGGGCTTCAAGGTGGGCCAGCACATCGACAAGATGGGCGTGCGCACCTCGCTGACGAGCGAGATCATCTTCGAGGACTGCGAGGTGCCGGAGGAGAACCTGCTCGGCGAGCTCAACACTGGCTTCGTCGGCACCGTGAAGCTCATCTTCGGCTGGGAGCGCAGCTGCCTGCTCGCCTCGTCGCTCGGCGGCATGCGCGCGAACCTGGAGCGCTGCGTGCGCTACACGCAGGAGCGCGTACAGTTTGGCAAGCCCATCGCGAAGTTCCAGGCCATGCGCCACATGCTCGCCGACATGAAGATGCGCTACGAGCTGTCGCGCAACCTCATCTGGCGCGTGGCGTGGCACCTCGATCAAGACACCGAGCCGCCGCTCGTCGACGCCGCGGTGGCCAAGACCTTCGTGAGTGAGGCGGCGCAGAAGGTGTCGCGCGACGCCATCCAGATCCACGGCGGCAACGGCTTCACCACCGAGTACCACGTGGAGCGCAGCCTGCGAGACGCCATGCTCGGCACCATCGGCGGTGGCACCAGCGAGGTGCAGCGCTCCATCATCGCCCGCTCCATCTGCGACCTGGGGTTCTGACATGGACTTCTCGATTCCCAAGGACGACGAGGCCGCCGCGGCCGCCTTCGAACGCTTCTGCCAGGACAAGATCGCCCCCCGCGCCGCCAAGGCCGACGCCACCTCGACCTTCCCCAAGGAGTCGTGGGGTGACCTGAAGGAGATCGGCTTCTTCCAGAGCTTCTACGAGGGCGAGTACGGCCTGGGCCTGTCGTGGGTGCAGCGCTGCATGATGGAGGAGAGCCTGGCCAAGGCCTGCGCCTCCACCTTCCTGACGGCCTGCGCGCATATCGGGCTGTGCGGCGCGCCCGTCTATTACTTCGCCAACCCCGAGCAGAAGCAGCGCTGGCTCAAGCCCCTCGTCAACGTCGACAAGATCGGCTGCTTCGCGCTTACGGAGCCGGGCTGCGGCACCGACGCCGCGCGCATTCAGACGCGCGCGAAGAGGAGCGGCAAGGGCTGGGTGCTCTCGGGCGAGAAGGCGCTCATCACCAACGCGCCCATCGCCGACTTCGCGGTGGTCTTCGCCGTCACCGACCCGGACGCGGGCTATGGCGGCGTGACCATGTTCGGCGTCGACCTGCACAAGCCGGGCGTCACCAGGAGCGCGGCCTACCCGAAGATGGGCCTGCGCGCCTCGCCCACGGGCGGCCTCACCTTCGAGGACGTGGCGCTGTCGGAGGACGACGTGCTCGGCGAGGTGGGGCAGGGCTTCATCCACGCCATGCAGACGCTGGAGCTCGGGCGCATCGGCATGTGCCACTTCGGGCTCGGCATCGCCGAGGCGGCGTACGACTGCGCGCGCAAGTACGCGAGCGAGCGCACGGCCTTTGGCAAGCCCCTGTCTCGATTGCAGGCGGTGCACTTCAAGATCGCCGACATGAAGATCGAGATCGACGCCGCGCGCATGATGGCGCGGCGCGTGGCGTGGATGAAGTCGAAGGGCGAGATGGTGGGCCCGATGGCGTCCATCGCAAAGACGTACGCCACCGAGATGGCGGTGCGCGTCGCCGACGCCGCGGTGCAGATCCACGGCGGCTGGGGCTACACGATGGACTTCCCCGCCGAGCGCTACCTGCGCGACGCGCGCCTCGGGCCCATCGGCGAGGGCACGAGCGAGATCCAGCGCGAGCTCATCGCGCGCGACCTGTTGAGCGAATAGCGGCCGTTGCGGAAAGCAGACAGAGCAGGGGACAGCCATGGTGCTCTTGATTGAAGACAAGCCGGGCGGCCAAGACGGCGTCCGCTTGATCACGCTCAACCGGCCCGAGCGCAAGAACGCGCTCTCGCCCGAGCTCGTGGGCGCCCTGCGCACCGCGCTCGCCGACGCCGAGCACGATCCGCAGGTACGCGCCATCGTCATCACCGGCGCGCCGGGGTCCGAGGGCCCGCTGACCAAGGGCGCGGCCTTCTGCGCCGGCGGCGACCTCGGCAGCGGCCCCGGCGGTGACGGCTTCTTTCAACAGCACAAGGACCGCGGCGCCTTCGCCGAGCTCTTGATGGAGCTGCGCCACCTGAGCACGCCCACCGTGGCGGCCGTGAACGGCACCGCGCTCGGCGGCGGCTTCGGCCTGGTGCTCGCGTGCGACCTCGCCGTGACGGCCGAAGACGCCGAGCTCGGCACTCCCGAGATCAAGCGCGGGCTCTTCCCCATGATGATCGCCGCGCTCATCGACGAGCAGCTGCCGCGCAAGTTCGCGACGGAGCTGATGCTGCTCGGCGGCAAGGTCGACGGCAAGCGCGCCGTGGAGCTCGGCATCGCCAACAAGGCCGTGCCGCGGGCCGACGTGGTGAGCGAGGCGCTCACCTACGCGATCGCGCTCGCCGACAAGTCGGCGGCGGTGCTCGCGCTCGGCAAGCGCGCGGTGGCGCTGCAGCGCGACATGCCCTTCGACGAGAAGCTCTACTTCCTGCGCGACCAGCTCACGCTCAACCTGCACCTCGACGACGCTGCCGAGGGCATCTCCGCGTTCCTCGAGAAGCGCCCCGCAACGTGGAAGCACCGGTGACCCCATGACCGACAGCCCGCACACGCTCTCCGCCCGCATCAAGGACCTCGAGGAGCGCCTCGCCAAGATCCGCAGGATGGGCGGCGAGGAGGCGGTAGCGCGCCAGCACGCCGCCGGCAAGCTCACGGCGCGCGAGCGCGTGGCGCTGTTGTTCGACAAGCGCGCCGACGGCTCCCTCGCCTTCGACGAGCTGATGATCCACGCGCACCACACCTCCGAGTCCCCCATGATGCAGGGGCGCGACACGCCGGCCGACGGCGTGGTGGTTGGCACCGGCCTCGTCGACGGGCGGCCGGTGGCGTGCATCGCCTACGACTTCACGGTGATGGCCGGCACCATCGGCCACAACACCGAGATGAAGTGCGCGCGCATGCGGGACCTGGCGCTCGAGCGCCGCATCCCCATGGTGTGGCTGCTCGACTCCGCGGGCGCGCGCGTGCAGGAGGCGACGACGGCGATGTTCGCCGGCTCCGGGCAGATGTTCTACGACCAGGTGATGATGTCGGGCGTCATCCCGCAGGTGGCGGCGATGATGGGCCCGTGTTTCGCTGGTACCGCGTACGTGCCGGGCCTCGCGGACTTCGTGCCCATGGTGAAGAGGACGTCCGCCATGGCGCTGGCGGGCCCGCCGCTCGTCAAGGCGGCCACGGGCGCCGACGTCACGCCCGACGAGCTCGGCGGGCCAAAGCTCCACTGCCGCGAGTCCGGCGTGGGCGATCTCGAGGTCGACGACGACCCCGACATGATCCGGCACATCAAGACCTGGCTGTCGTTCTTCCCGAGCGCCTTCGACGACGCGCTGCCCTGCTACCCCACCACCGACAGCGATACCCGCCGCATCGAGGACGCGCCGAGCCTGGTGCCCGACAACACGCGGGCCCCCATGGACATGCACGGGCTCATCGATCGCCTGCGCGATCAAGACGGGCCGATGCTCGAGCTGAAGCCCAAGTGGGGCCAGGCCATCATCACCTCGCTCATTCGCATGGGAGGGCGGCCGGTGGGGGTCATCGCCTCCAACAGCAAGCACATGGGCGCGGTGCTCACGAACGACCCCGCCGACAAGGCCGCCAAGTTCATCGACACCTGCGACGCCTTCGGCATCCCGCTCGTGTTCCTGCAAGACGTGCCCGGCTTCATGGTGGGCGTGAAGACCGAGAAGGAGGGCATCATCCGGCACGGCAGCAAGATGCTCTTCGCCGTGAGCCGCGCGACGGTGCCGAAGATCACCGTGGTGGTGCGCAAGGGCTACGGCGCCGGCTACTACGTGATGTGCGGCAAGGGCTATCAGCCCGACCTCATCGTCGCGTGGCCGAACGCCGAGATCTCGGTGATGGGCCCGGAGGGCGCGGTCAACATCGCGTTCAGGAAGCAGATCGAGGGCTCGTCGAACCCCGACGAGACGCGCGCGCAGCTCGTGGAGAGCTTCCGCGACCTGATCACGCCCTATGTGCCGGCCGCGCGTACCTACATCGACGACGTCATCGATCCGCGCGACACGCGCAAGGTGATCCTCGCCGCGCTCTCCACCGCGCGGCGTCGCACCAAGCAGCTGCCGCCGCGCAAGCACGCCATCATGCCCGTGTGATCGTTCGATTCAGGAGACCGCCATGAGCAAGCTCGACGACAAGGTGATCATCACGGCCGCGCTCTCTGGCGTGCTCGCCAACCGCGATCAGTGCCCGCACATCCCCTACACGCCGGTGGAGATCGCGGACGAGGCCAAGCGCGCCTACGACGCGGGCGCCTCGTGTGTGCACATCCACGCGCGCACCGACGACGGCGCTCCTTCGTGGGAGCTCGAGACCTTCCGCAAGATCAAGGAGGAGACGAGGAAGCGCTGCCCGGTGATCCTGAACTTCTCCACCGGCACCATGGACGACGACACGAGCGCGCAGGAGACCATCATCCGCGAGCTGCGCCCGGAGATCGCCGCGCTCAACATGGGCACGATGAACTACGCGAAGTACTCGGCCAAGCGAAAGGCCTTCGTGTTCGACATCGTCTTCCCGAACACCTTCGGCAAGATCGAGCGCCTGCTCTCGGCCATGAACGACGCGGGTGTGAAGCCCGAGCTCGAGTGCTTCGACGCCGGGCACACCAACTCCATCTGGCCCCTCTACGACATGGGCAAGCTCAAGAAGCCCACGCAGTTCTCCTTCATCATGGGCGTGCTCGGCGGCCTGCCCACGAGCATCGAGGCCA
This sequence comes from uncultured Myxococcales bacterium, assembly GCA_964580865.1. Classification (GTDB taxonomy): domain Bacteria; phylum Myxococcota; class UBA727; order UBA727; family VGSZ01; genus JACOUT01. The sequence goes on from CAZONM010000105.1 coordinate 9,182, forward strand.
TGCAGCTGCAGCGGCAGACGATCCCGCCCGAGTCCACCTGGGAGGTCATCGGCATCGGCAAGGAGCAGTGGCGGCTGCTCGCGTCGTCGCTGGTGCTCGGCGGCAACATCCGCGTGGGGCTGGAGGACAACTTTTACTTGCCGAGCGGCGAGATGGCGAAGAGCAACGGCGAGCTGGTGGAGAAGGCCGTGGAGCTGACGCGGCTCGTGGGCCGCGAGGTGGCGAGCGTGGACGAAGCGCGCAGGCTGCTTTCGCTCGCGTAGGAGCGTGCGCCAGGCGGCGGTGGTTGCCCTTGAACAGGACGGCGTCGGGCACACCTGCCGCCCGGCGTCGAGGGACGTCCGAGGCCCACTGCCCGGCACGTACGAGCGCATGCCAATGCGCCCGCTCGCTGTGTCGTTGGCGACATGCAAGCTCGTGGCGACCCGGCAGTTGTCGGTGCGCCAGAGGGTTCCGCCGTACTGGCGCGCTACGCCGACGGAGAGCTTCCCCCTCTTCGGGAGGCCAGTGTCGTCGACGATGTACACCTCTGGCTTGAGGGTCTTTTCGAGCTTCAGGGCCAGCCGTCGCCGTCCTCCGCTATCCGCCCACGTGCAGACCGTGACGCACTGCTGAAGGCGCTGACGCATGGCCTCAGCCGCGGCACATGCGCCACCAAGCGCGCCGCCATTGGCACCACGCTCTTGCGTTCGCCATCCAGCAGCAGGCCCGTCAGGTACAGGGCCATTGCCCTTCGTCGTTCGGGGCGACCCACGCCGTCGGTGATGTGGTCGAGGAACTCGCCGAGCGCTTTGTCGAGCCGCTTCGGTTGGCCGGGAGTCATGCCCAAGGCAGATCACAACGGCCACACGAGCAAAACCAGAAGTGACCAGTTGGTACTAACCCCGGTCGCCGTCCCCGCCTGTGACCCGCTGCGCCAGGGCACGACGCCGACCGAAATCGCAGTCGCTACCACTACGCTCGTTGACGGCGTCTGGACGAACCAGACCTCGGAGGTGCCGTGGGAGGGCGCCTGCCCGGGCGCCGCGCTCGGCGGCTGCACGCCTCTGGCGCGGCAGCAATCGCCGTTCTGAGCGAGCGGGTCACTCGGGCCGCTCGGCGACCGCTCGACCGGCAGCGCAAGCGTGGCCTGTGCTGTCGCCTGGAGCCCCACGGTCCCGGCCGGTCCGTGTCGACGACCGCGGTCGCTCCGCGCGCGGAGCGCCGCGCGGCGCCGTCCGCACCTGACGCTCATCCTGACCGGCGTGCTCGGCCCTGCGCCTGAACGCGGGGAAGTCCCCTCCGAGACGGAGCGCGACGTAGCAGCGCCGCTCCCCAGTAGGGAAGCCCGCAAGGCACTCCGCGACGGGGGCGCCCCCGATGATCTCGATCCTGTTCGACGCTCGGGATGCCTCGTCCAGGGCTCTCTGCCGCGACGGGGGCGCCGTCAAGACGCGCCACTGGCGGACGAGCTCAGGAGCCTCGTGCACCACCGGGGCTCCGCCTGGGCGGGCCGCGGTCATCCACGTCAGTGCCCCGCGCGCCGCCGCACCGCACTTCGGTGGTGAACGCGGCGTTCATCAGGAGCGGCGAAGGAGGTGGCTCACGTGCCGGCGGATCGGTGATCCAGCGCGGCCCATCTCGACGGAGCGGCTGAGCGCCACTTGCTGGCTCTCCGCGTGGGGCCTTCCCGAGTTCAGGCGCACGCCCTACGGTACCCGGAGCGTTGCGACGAACCCCCAGGTGGCGACGAGCGTCACGGTTACGCGAGCTGCGCCCCGGAGCGGTCCGGCGATGCCCGGAGGGTGGCTGTGATGGTTCGATTCGCGTTGTTCGTGATACTCGCCGCTGTCACCTCGTTCAGCCGCGCAGCGGCGCAGGAGGCCAAGGCTGTGGTTGATGATCAGCTGCGCAGCGAATTGCAGAGGGTGCAGAGCGCGCGCGTTTTTTTTGGGCACCAGTCTGTGGGTGACAACCTGCTGGAAGGTGTGGCCGCGCTCGCGCGCGAGGCGGGCACCGCCGTGGCCATCGGCGATGGGCACATCGGCGCCAACACCGATCCCAAGAGCAAGTTCGAGGACTGGGCACGGAAGGCGGAGAGTGGGGCCGACGTCGAGCTGATGGTGATGAAGCTCTGCTACGTCGACATCAGCCCGACCACCAACGTCGATGACCTCGTCGCGGCGTACCGCGGCGCCGTGGAGCGTGTGCGACGCGCAATGCCCGGCGTCAAGATCCTCCACGTCACCGCGCCGCTCACGGAGCGCGGGAGCGGCCTCAAGAACTGGCTCAAGCGCAGCCTCGGTCGCTCGGTGTGGGACGATGACTCCAACGCCAAGCGTGCCGCCTTCAATCGCGCGCTCAAGCTCGCGTTCCCCGCCGACCCGATCTTCGACCTCGCCGCAGTCGAGTCCACGCGCCCCGACGGCAGCCGTGAGGAGCACGTGGTGAACGGGCAGCCGGTGGCCATGCTGTGGCCGGGATACTCCTCCGACGGCGGCCACCTCAACGACGCAGGAAAGCGCGCCGCTGGCCGTGCGTTCGTGGCGGCGCTCGCGGCCGCGTTGCGGTGACGCCGTTCTCGACTTCCGCGGGCCCGGGCGGCGGTGCGCGCGATCGGTGCAGCCAAAGGATCGGCGCCCCGGCTAGACTTCCGTGCGCCCATGCCGATCCGGAAGCCCCACATTGTCCCCAACCACCCGCAGGTGCGTGGTCGAACCCCGGGCGAGGAGACGGCCCCTGCGCCGCTGGTGCAAGGGAAGACGGGGCCCCCGAAGGCAGGTCACACCAGCTCCGTTGACTCCAAGCGCACCGCCACCATCGAACGTAGCCAGGAGAAGGTGACGGGCGCCGAACGCTCGTCGACGCCCGTGGGACACGGCACCCAGGTCGCGGGCGCGAAGAAGCCCCACCAGACCCGCCTCGGCACCGCCGCAGCGCCTGCCCCACTACCGCCGCGCAGCGCCGGCCTGCGCGTGGCGGCCGCCATGGCGCCCCTGGCGGTGCCGCCCGCCACCAAGGCGCCCAAGCCCGAGGTGCTGGCGCGCGCCATCGAGAACAAGCTCGGTGCCGCTGCGGAGCACCTCTCGGCCCTCGAGGTCGCTCGCGTGCTCGAGGCGCCCGGCTGGCACGAGGCCATCGCCGCGCTGGGGCCGCCCTGGTGCCAGGGCACCACCGCGCCGCAGCCGAATTGGCTCCTGGCCGCGCACCTGGCCAAGTGGATGGACGGCATCCAATATGCCGGCGCCACCCTCGACGACGTCGCCGCCAGCTTCCGAGCCGCGCACCCGGAGCTCCTCGGGAGCACCAGGCACCTCGACGGCGCGTTCGTCGCGCTCCTGCAGCGCGCCTACGAGGTCATGCCGGCGTGGACCACGTCGCCGGGGCCCGCGCCCGCGGCGGCCGCCACGGGGTGGGAGGCGCTGGTCCCAGCCGACGCCGACGGGGCGCGCCTCGAGCGCGTACTCACCTTGCTGTCCGAGGTGCCGCTCGCGATGACGCTGACCTCGGCCCTGGCGGCACGCCTGGCGCCGAAGCAGCCGTTCAAAGACGCCAACGTCGTCATGGTGCAGCACATGCTCGGCCAGGCGAACCCGCTCGCCGACGCGCTGACCGCGTGCGGCATGGACGTGGCGCGGGCCGAGTACGTCGGCATCCCGTACCAGCAGAACCCGGCGGTCAAGGCCACGCTCGAGAACGCCCATGGCCTCAAGGTCACGGTGCCCGAGCAGGGCAACATCGACGACATGTACCGCGTGGTGTGCGGGGCGGTCGACCGCGCGTATCAGCGCCACCTGGAGAACGGCGAGCCCATCCTCATCCTCGACGACGGCGGCTACGCGTCGAAGTACATCTGCGAGAAGTACAAGGACAAGCAACACCTGTTCACGGTGGTGGAGCAGACCACGCGCGGGCTCACCGAGATCTCCAAGCTCGAGGGCGTCGAGTTCCCCGTGATCAACGTCGCGGGCAGCTACGGCAAGCGCTTCGAGAGCGCGCAGGTGGGCGACGCCGTGAAGATGGCGGTGCGGCGCGTGCTCGACGCGGTCACCACCACGCCCACCCGCAAGGACGTGCTCATCGTGGGCGCCGGCAAGGTGGGCGAGGGCGTGGCCGACAGCTTCGCCGGCGACGGCGCGCGCATCACCATCTACGACCCGTACATCACGCCGGGGCGCAAGAAGGAGCTCGAGAAGAAGGGCTACGTCATCGTCACCGACAAGGCCAAGGCGCTCGACAAGAAGTTCCTCGTGGTCGGATGCTCGGGTCACCGCTCCATCGACATGCGCGACTTCCTCGCGATGTCGTCGCCCGTGTTCCTGGCCTCGGCATCGTCGAAGAAGGTGGAGATCGACACGCTGGGGCTCGGCGAGCTGGCCACCGACAAGGAGGGCAAGCTGCGCAAGATCCTGGCGGCCAAGGTGGGAGAGCAAGAGACCTTCCACTATTGGCTGAAGGACGGCCGCATCGTCACCGCCTTGGCAGACGGCCTGCCGGTGAACTTCCAGGGCGTGAATTCCATCGCGCCGGAGCTCATCGATCACACGATGGCCCTGATGCTCCTTGGCGCCGCGCAGGCGATGGGCGCGCGCGGCAAGCAGAAGCACCTCGTGGATCTCGAGCCGACGGCGCAGTTCTGGCTCCAGGCGCAGATGGAGGGCATCCGCCCAAAGGTCGCAGAGGGGCCGGAGCTCGAGCTGACGCTCACCTTCGGCGAGTGGACCTACACGGCGTCGCGCGCCGACTGGATGCGCATCGCGACGTCGCCGGCCACACCGCCCGAGGTGCTCCACGAGCTGTTCACCAAGCTCGCGGGCAAGGACCCGATGGATCCCATCGCGCTCGCCATCCTGTCGTCGCGTCACGAGCTGTCCGACAAGACCATCGACGCGGTGCTCGAGCAGCGCATCATCCCGCACTGCGCGCGCCTCCTGCAAAACGAGCTGCTCTCCGACGCGCAGGAGGATCGCGTGCTCGGGTGGCTCACCACGACGTACGACGTGTCGGCGTGGGGCGAGCGGGGCATCACCGAGGTCGCTCAACATCAGGCGGTGGCGGTCACCGGCGATGACGAAACTGGTTGGCGCTATCACTGGGCCGACGTGGTGGAGCAGGACGGCCGCCAGTACCTCGCGTTCCGCGTCAGCAACGCGCGCGACGCCGTGGTGCATCAGCTGGCCGACGCGCTCCTCTCGCACCCACGCTGCCCCGAGGGGCTGCGCCTCAACCTGCTGACCGAGACGTGGCGCATCGCCTCCACGCCGCAGGTGTCGACGGTGCTGTCGCTCCTGAACCCGGCGTGGAAGCCCGACGAGCTCGAGCGCCTCCTGCCCGAGCTCGAGCAGGCTGTGTGGAGCGCGTCGCAGAGCCGCAAAGACATTGGCATGCGGTACGCGTACGACGCCATCGAGTGCGTGCGTGATCACCCGTCGGCGACCGAGGCGACGAGCGAGCGCTGCGAGCTGCTCCTCGTGGAGATGAGGAAGCGCGCCGCCGAGAAGGGCGTCAAGCTGCGCGGCACGGAAGGGTGGGAGGTTCACCCCGCGCTCGGCATGAAGGCGCCCGACTACGCCGAGGGATGAGCGCGCGCGCCGATGGCACGCGCAGCGCGCGCCATCGGCGCGCTATCCTCGCGGCGGCATGCGTGGGGCCGCGTACCTCGTCGTCCTGGTGGTGCTCGGCTGCGCGCCGGCGGTGGCGCCGGCGCCCGACGTGCCCGCGGAGCGCGCACCCGCCACCCGCGCCAGCGACCTCGACGCGAACGGAGCGCTCGTCGCCGCCGCGCCCGCGACGCGCTTGGTGTCGCACCTGGTGAACGGTCAGGTGTACATCGAGGAGGTGCCCGTCGAGCCCGACGCCGCTGTACGACGACACGACGTGCACAGGCAGCTCGA
>CAZONM010000106.1:0-15014 GCA_964580865.1 uncultured Myxococcales bacterium
GCGGGGTCGAGCGCGCGCGTGAGCGCGCGGCCCGCCTCGTCGATGGCGGCGGTGTGCAGGCCGGGCAGGGGCGGTGGGTTGAGCGCGTGACGACGTGGCGGTTCGGCCAACAGCGCGCGCAGCCGCCCGCGCAGCGCGTCGAGCCCGCCGCGCACCGCCGGCGTCGCCACCACGGGCACGCCGATACGCTTCTCCAGCAGCGTCACGTCGAGGGTGCGCCCGTCGGCGGCCACGGTGTCGGTCATGGTCACGCACACCACGAGCGGCAGCGGCAGCTCGCGCAGCTGCGACACCAGGTACAGGTTGCGCTCGAGCGCGGTGCCGTCGACGACGCACACGATCAGGTCGGGCGCCGGCGCGTCGGGGAGCAGGCCGAGCACCCCCCGCACCGCCACGGCCTCGTCGTCGGAGCGCGGCGCCAGGCTGTAGGTGCCCGGCAGGTCGAGCAGGCGCAGGCGCGCGCCCGGCCCGAGGACGCAGGTCCCTTCGCGGTGCTCGACGGTGATGCCGGGGTAGTTGCCCACCTTGGCCGAAAGGCCCGTGAGCCCGTTGAACAGCGAGGTCTTGCCGCTGTTCGGGTTGCCGACCAGGAGCGCCACCGGGTCGCTCACGAGCGCGCACCGCCTCCCTCGACCTCGACCACGCCGAAGGCCGCGGCGTCGGCGCGCCGCAAGCACAGGCGCGTGCCGCGCAGCGCGATCTCGATGGGGTCGCCGAAGGGCGCGCGCCGCACCACCTCGACGGCCGCGCCGGGCGTGAGGCCGAGCTCGAGCAGGCGCGTGATGACCGGCGACGCGCGCGACGGCGCGCCCACGGTGGCGCGAGTGCGCACGGGCAGGGTGTCCAGGGTGAGCGTTCGCGCCATGCGGCAATCGATACTGATTATCAGTTTCAGCATAGCAGGCTCGACGACGCCTCGCAAGGGGCGCCGCTGAAGCGGCGCTCCGAAGCTGCTATGGGCAGGTGATGCACGCAGCATCATTGCGCCCGCACGCGCTCGCCCTCACCGTCCTCGCCGCGCTCGTGGCCTCGGCCTGCCTGGAGCAGCCCACCGCCGGCCGCGCCGCCGACCCGGCGCGTGCGTCGGGGCCGGCGCCCTGGGGCTCCGCCACCAGCAACGCCGAGCTCGAGATCAAGCTGACGCTCCTCGAGGAATTCCTCGACGGGGCCCTCACGCCCATGCAGCTGGCGGGCCGCGCCGCGAAGGCCTACCCCTCGCTGTCGACGGAGCAGCGCAACGAGCAGCTGCAGTCGCTCTCCAAGATCATGACCGAGTTCCAGCAGTCGGGTCTGGCGGGCATGAAGATCACGGGGCTGCCGCGGGACATGGCCAAGGCCGAGCTGTACTTCGCCGAGCGCCGCTTCATCGAGGCCGCGACGCTGCTATCGCGCATCCTCGACCAGGAGCCCATCTTCCCCGGCGCGCGCAACCTGCTGGCGCGCTGCTTCTTCTTCTTGCAGAACCGCGACCGCACCATCGAGGAGCTCGAGTTCGTGCTGCGCCACCCCGACCAAAGCAAAGACCAAGCCGAGGTGCTCGACGCGCTCTTCCTCATGGGCGCCACCGTGCTCGAGTCACCGGGCGCGCCGCGCGAGACCCTCGAGCGAGGCAAGGGCGCGTGGGAGACGTACCTGAAGCTCGCGCCCGACTCGGCGCAGCGACCGCAGGTCGAGAAAGGCCTCGAGGAGATGCGCGCCGGCCTGCGCGGCGAGGGTCGGCTCGCCACCACCATGGGCGCCGACGGCGCCGCGCCTGCGCCCGACGACGCCGCTCCGCCGCCGGGCACGCCATGAGGGCGCAGCTGCCGGTGGTGCTGGGCGCGCTGGTGGCCGCGGCGTGCACGCGAGAGCCATCGCCCGCGCCACCGGCGGTGCCGCCGGCTGCTCCGAATGTTGCGCACGCGCCGGCCTTCATCGTCGACGACTGGGACGAGGCCGTGCGCCGCGCGCGGGCCGCGGGGACGCTGGTGTTCGTCGACGCGTGGGCGCCCTGGTGCCACACGTGCTGGTCCATGCGGCGCGACGTGCTGCACGACCCGTCGCTGGTGCACTTCGAGGATCGCGTCACGTTCGCCGAGATCGACACCGATCGTCCGCAGAACGCGGCGTTCGTGGTCCGCTACCCCGTGCGCAGCTGGCCCACGTTCTTCGTCATCGACCCCGCGTCGGGCGCCATCGTGGCGGTACAGGCAGGCTCGATGTCGCTGCCGGAGACCACGGCGTTCCTCGAGCGCGCGCTGGCGCTGCGCTCGTCGACCGCGCCGGCCGACGTGGCGCTATCGGCGGGCTATCGCGCGCTGCAAGACGGCGATCCACGGGCGGCGGCGGCGCGCTTCGAGGAGGCAGCGGCACTCGACGGGCCGCGCCGCACCGAGGCCGCCACCGCCGCGTACCGCGCTTGGCGCGAGGCCAAGGATCATGGCGCGTGCGTGCGCGCAGCGTCGGCCGCGCTCGCCGTGGTCACCGGCTCGGCGGTGGCCGGCGACACCGCGAGCTACCTGCTCCTGTGCGCCGGTGAGCTGCCCGCCGCCGACCCCGCGCGCGCGCCCGCCCAGGCGCTGGCGCAGCGCCAGCTCGAGGCGCTGGTGCGGAGTCCTGCGCCCGGCGCCGCCGTCGACGACCGCGCCGATATCCTGAGCAACCTCGCGGAGCGCTACCAAGAGCTCGGCCGGGCCGACGAGGCGCGCGCGCTGCACGAACAACGCCTGCGCCTCCTCGAGGACGACGCGCGCGCCGCCGATCCCGCGTCTGCGCGCGTCCACGACTACGCGCGCATGAACAGCTACCTCGCGCTCGGGCGCGGCGACGAGGCGGTGGCGCTCTTCCGCACGCGCATCGCGCAGCTCGCCGACGACTACGAGGCCCATGCGCGCCTGGCGTCGACGCTGTTCAAGCTCGAGCGCTACCCCGAAGCGCAGCCCGTGGCCGAGCGCGCCGTGGAGCTGTCGTACGGGCCGCGCCGCCTGCGCTACCTCATGTTGCTGGCCGACATCCGCGGCAAGCGCGCCGACACCGCCGGCGAGCGCGCGGCGCTCGAGCAGCTCGTGCGCGAGAACGGCGCGCTCGACGCCAAGCTACGGCTCGACGAGCTGGCGGCCAAGGCGACCAGCCGGCTGGCGGCGCGCGCCCCCGGGTGTGCGCGCGCAGCCGAGCCGCGGCGGGCCCGGGGCGCGGATCGCCCCCGGGGGGTGTCGCGCCGTCGAGCCGCTCGGGTGACGCCGCCGACCGCGTCAGCGGCGGACGCCCAACGTTGTGCACAGCCGACACCGGCCGGGCGCAGGGTTCATGATGGCACGGAGCCGGGCGATGCGGCACCTCGCTTCGACGGGCCGGTGTCCCCGCCGCCGGCAACGCGATGATCTGTGAAGCGTCGGCGGCGGGGCTAGCGGCTGTGCATTGTTGGCTGGCACCACGCTGCGAGTCTAATCCGAAGCGCGGCCTTCGGCTGTCACGACGAGGTGCGGAGCTTCCGTGCCTGTTTCAAAGAAACGCCAGTGCTCGCAGTCTGTACCTGCTGGGAACACCTCGAGGGTGAGAGCGCCGCTCATGCGGAGCGTGAGGCCGCCCATTGCGTCGCCGTCAACGGCATCGACTATGTATTCGGTGTGCTCGGCTTCAGTTCGGAACTCCGCCATGCGCTCGTCCCATCGAGTCGCGCCCGGGGCGTCGATGTCGACGTTGGGATCATCTCGACCAACTCCACTCGCAGGGGCGTAGCGGTCTTGGGACCCAACGAAGAGCGCCTCTCCGCGCCGAAGTCGCCAAGGGCAATCGATGTGGAGGGCGTATCGATGAAGCTCACGCGGCCCGCGCCTTCCTTCGACGACGCGCATGGGTCCGAACGACATCGTCGCGATACTCAGCGCGCGAAACCCGCCGTAGAAGCGCTCGCCTCTTAGTACTGAGAGCTTCGAGATGATTGAGTCTCTCAAGTTCTCCGCCGCGTAGTGGATGGCGGCCAAGTCCGCCGGTTGACGGCCAACGAACCTTTCTCCGTCGACGTTGGCGCGCGGGAGGCCGTTCGCTTAGCGGCGCAGCTCGCCCGCCACGGGCGCGTCGGCGATCCGCAGGTGTTTCTCGATCTGCTGCTCGAGGTAGAGCGCTTGCTCGGCGTCGGCCAGCGAGCGGAGCAGCGTGTGGTCCGCGCCCTGGCGTGTCTTCGCGTGGACCTCGTAGGTGTAGCTGTAGCCGCGCTTGCGCCGATGCATCTTCTCGACGCACCACAGCTGGGCGAGGCCGGCGGTGGAGAGCTCCTTCTTGCCCGGCCATGGCATCGGACCGTGCCAGACCCTGAGCTGCCCTCCTCCGACGCTGATGGTGGTCGTGTTGAGGAACTGGGCCACCATGGTGTAGGTGAGCAGCACGCCCACCGCGATGTGGATGATCGGGAACAGCGCCATCGCCGCGTTGCCCGCCGCGACGGCGCCCGCCATCCAGAGCACGAGAAAGCCGTCCCAGAAGGCGCAGAAGGCCAACAACGCGAACGCGGCCGGGGAGCGCCAGCGACGCGTGATGGTGAGCGTGCCGCCGTCGCGGGACACCGCGTAGCCCTTCGGGAGCGGGACCGGTGGCCGCTCGACCGCGCCGAGGCGATCGCGGGCCTCATCGGCGAAGCTGTAGACCGCGTGACAGCTTCCGCAGCGCGCGACCGCGAGCTGCACGTTGACGTCGGTGGCCTGGAGGGGCGCTGCACAGTAGCGGCAGGGCATCCGGGCGCTCTCATCCGTGATCATACGTGTCCCCACGAGGCCTGAACCCGCGCCGACGGCGGGCGGTCGCCTCCACACGCTATCGCACACCGCTGCGTCGGCGCTTGTGGTCCGCGCCGACGTCCGGCGCCGGCGTCGCGACCGTGCTGTCCGCCCGCGCGCCGGTGCTCGTGCGCCGGCTCTCGACGCCGCACGCGGGGCTGCGAGGCGCCCACCTCCGCGGCGACCTCTGCGCCCGGGACGACCGGCCGGGGTCGGCGAGGACGTTCTGCTCGACGCCACGCTCCGCCTCGACGAGCTCGCCGCCAAGGCGACCCGCCGGCACGCGGTGTGCGCTCCGGGGTGCGTGCCTTCAGCCGAGCGGCAGCGGTCGCAGGTCGCGGATCGCTTCCTCGAAGATCGCGGCGTCGAGCTGCTCGGCCGACACGCCCGCTTGCGCGACGCCCTCCGACAGGGCCGCGCGCGCCACCGCCGCCGCCACCGCCGAGTGCACGCCCGGATCGAGTGGCGTGGGCACGAGATCGCCGTCGGGCGCGCACGCGGCCAGCGTGACCGCGGCGGCCAAGCGCATGTGATCAGAGATGTGCGCGGCCTTGACCGCGAGCGCGCCGAGCAGCACGCCGGGCACCGCGGCCACGGTGGAGATGGCCTTGCCGTCGGCCGCGAACGCCGCGCCGGCGAGCTGCGCGTCGTACGGCTCGATCTCGGGGCGCGGCTCCGACAGCGCGATGATCACTTGGCCCTCGCGCACCTTCGAGGGCGCGATGACCCCGGCGTGACCGGTGTTGGCCACCACCACGTCGCACGTGGCCAGGATCTCATCGAGCGACGCCGCGGTACCGCCGGCGGACACGTGGCGCGACACCGCGGCCGGGTGCACGTCGTCGCCCATGACGGGGCGCCCGCTGTGCCGCATCACCAAGCGCGCGATGGCGCCGCCGGCGGTGCCGAGGCCGATCTGGCCGATGTTGATGCTCGCGGGATCGAGGTGCGCGCGCCGACACGCGTTGATGACGGCGGCCAGGCCCACGATGGCCGGGCTGTCGGCGTCGTCGTGATACACGGGAACCTTGAGCCGCTCGGCGAGCTTGGCGGCGGCGCGCGGTCCGCGTGGCGCGGCGACCGAGTCGATGAGAATGGCGCCGCACGAGGGAGCCAGCGCCGTCACCGTGTCGATGAGCTCGTCTTCGCTGCTGACGGTGAGCGCTAGGCGCATCGACGACAGCCCGGCGAACTGCGCCAGCATGGCGCTCTTGCCCTCGAGCACCGGCAGCATGGCGCGCGGGTGCACCTTGCCCACGCCGACCAGCCCGCTGCCGTCGGTGACGATGGCCACCGTTCGCTGCACGGTGGTGAACACCTCCGCTTGGCGCGGCTCGTCCTCGATGGCCTGCACGATCTCGCGCACGCCGGGCTGCGTGGCCGCGGCCAGCACCGCCAGCCCCGAGAGATCGACGCGCGACGCGGTGCGCACCTTGCCGCCCAGGTGCACCTCGCGCGTGGTCTCGCGCACCTCCACGAGCTCGCTGTCACGCAGCACCTTGATGCCGTCGAGCACCTGCCGCAGGTGCTCGTCGCTGTCGAGGAGCAGGTGGAAGTCGCGCAGCGTGTAGTTGTGGCCGATGCGCACCGTGTGGATCTCACCGATGGACGCGCCCGCGTCGCCGAGCGCGGTGGTGAGGATGCCGAGCCCGCCGGTCTTGCGATGCGAACGAATGCGGATGGTGCGGACCAGGCCGTGGGTGCTCATGGAGTGTCGCTCGGTGCGGCGGGCGTTGGCGCGGGCGTGTCAGGCGGTGCTGCGCCGGCGCTTGGCGGCGGCGTGACCACCAGCTTCACGGACGCGGAGACGGTGGCGGTGAGCGAGCGCTCCTCGGGCCACAGCTCCACGATCCAGCGGATGCGGCCCACGCGGCCCTGCGAGATCTCGTCGCCGCGAAAGGCGATGGGCTGGCGCGCGGGCTTGTCGGCGGGGACCTTGAGGCGCACCACCGGCGGGGCCTCGGCGCCGCCGCGGTTGTGCACGAAGATCGACATCATGGCGGCGCGGCACGGGCCGCCGCATGCGCCGTCCGGCAGCAGCAGGAGCCCGTCGACGTCGCCCCGCCGGGACACCTCGGCGAGCGCCTGGTGGGTCTGCGGGCCGAGCTCCTCCACCTCGAAGCGCACGTTCGCGGGCTCGAAGCCGTCGACGTAGACCTCGACGGGGATCTGCGAACGGCACGCGCCGCCGACGAGCACGCTCAGCGCGATGGCGTACTCCCATGTCCGCCGCGTGCGGAGGAACGGTCGGCAGAGGCCACGGCGCGAGGACATGGGGCCCGATAGCACGGACCACCTTGAACGGAAGCGGCCGTTCTGGGAAGCGTTGGCCATGGCCGAGCTCCCTTCGTCGACGTTCCCGCGCTCCGCAGGCGTCCTCCTGCATCCGACGTCGCTCCCGAGCCGCTACGGTGTGGGCGACCTCGGCGGCGGCGCGCGCGCGTTCGTCGACTGGTTGCACGAGGCGCGCCTGAGCTGTTGGCAGGTGCTCCCCCTGGTGCCGCCGGGGCCCGGCGGCTCGCCGTACGCTTCCACGTCGGCCTTCGGCGGCTCGGCCATGCTCATCGACCTCGACGATCTGGTGGCGCGCGGGCTGCTCGAGCGCGCCGACATCGAGAGCGCCGGCGGCGGCGAGGGCTTCGCGCTCGATCGCGTCGACTTCGCGCGCGTGGTGCCGTGGAAGCACGCGCTGGTGCGACGGGCCGCGGCGCGCTTCGCGCGCGGTCACAAGCGTGACGCGCTCGAGGCCTTCAAGCACGAGCACCGGTGGGTCGAAGAGCTGGCGCTGTTCACGGCGCTCAAGGACGCGCATGGCGGCAAGCGGTGGCTCGAGTGGGACGCGGGCGTGCGCGAGCACGAGCCGGCCGCCGTCGCCGACGCGCGCCGTCGCTTTGCCGCCGAGATCGACGTGGTGGTGGCCGAGCAGCTCCTGTTCGACGAGCAGTGGCGCGCGCTGCACGCGTACTGCAAGGCGCGCGGCGTCCGCGTCGTCGGCGACGTGCCGTTCTACGTCGACCTCGACTCCGCCGACGTGTGGTCGAACCGCGCGCAGTTCCTGCTCAAGAGCGATGGCACACCCCTGGGGGTGGCCGGGGTGCCGCCCGACGCCTTCACCGAGCTCGGCCAGCTCTGGGGCAACCCGCTCTACGACTGGAAGCGCATGAAGGCCGAGGGCCACGCCTGGTGGGTCGAGCGACTGCGGCGCGTGCTCGCGCTGTGCGACGTGGTCCGCATCGACCACTTCCGCGCCTTCGCCGCCTATTGGGCGGTGCCGTTCGGCGCCACCGACGCGCGCGGCGGCCAGTGGGTCAAGGGCCCCGGCATGGCGGTGTTCCACGATCTCGAGGCGGCCCTGGGCCCGCTCCCCGTCATCCTCGAGGATCTCGGCGTCATCACGCCCGACGTCATCGCGCTGCGCGAGCAGACGGGGCTACCGGGCATGAAGGTGTTGCAGTTCGCGTGGGAGGAGGGCGCCAAGGGCGCGTACCTGCCGCACAACCACGTGCCGAACGGCGTGGTGTACACGGGCACCCACGACAACGACACGTCGCTCGGCTTCTGGTTGTCGGCGCCCGAGCACGTGCGCGATCACATCCGACGCTACCTGAGCATCGACGGGCACGACTTCGTGTGGGACTTCATGCGCGCGGCGTTCGCGTCGGTGGCGCACACCGCCATCGTGCCCATGCAGGACGTGCTCTGCCTCGGCACGGGCGCGCGCATGAACACGCCCGGTATCGCCGAGGGCAACTGGGGCTGGCGCGTGCGCGCCGAGGCGTTCAACGGCGGCACCGCCGCGCGCCTGCGCGCCTTGGCGGAGCTGTACGACCGCGCGCGCGGCTGAGCTACTCGGGGAGGCCGTCGCGCCCGAATTGCAGCGGGTCGGGCAGGCCCTTCTCCTTCACCTTGGCGGTGATGGTGGCGCGATCGCCGGCCAGCACCACCACCAGGTCGTCCTTGAGCAGCACCTGCGCTGCCACGCGCTTGACGTCGTCGGCGGTGACGGCGCGCACCGCCTCGGCCACCTTGGCGAGCATCTCGTGGTCGAAGCCCTGCGCGTACGCGGCGCCGAGCGCCTGCGTCCAGTCGTCGGGCGCGCCGTGCCGCCCAGGCAGCGCGAGGACCCAGCCGTCCTTGGCGCGCGCGAGCTCCTCGTCGGTGATGCCAGCCTTGATGGCCTCGAGCTGCGCCAGAAGCTCGGCGACGACGTCGCCGACGGCAGCGGTGTCGACGTCGGCGCGCACGAGCCACGGGCCGCGGCCGAGCGCGTCGCGCTGGGAGAGCTCGACGCTCGAGGCCCACTGCTTCTCCTCGCGCAGCTTACCGGCCAAGCGCGACGAGCCCAGGCCGCCGAGCACGCCGTTGAGGACCGTGAGCGCGGGCAGGTCGGCGTCCGACGACGCCAGGCCCGCGCGGCCCAGGCGCAGCGCCGTGCGCGCGGCGCCCGGGAAGTCGACGGACGCGATGGTGATGCCGGTGCGCGGCGCGAGCTCCGGCGGCGCCTTGGGCGCGCGGCCGCCGCCGGTCCAGGCGCCGAACGCCTTGGCCGCCAGCGCCTTGGCCTGCTCGACGGTGACGTCGCCCGTGAGGATGAGCGTGGCGTTGTGCGGGGCGGCGTACGTCGACCAGAAGGTCTTGAGCTTGAGCGACGACACCTTGGCGAGCGCGTCGGCGGTGCCGCCGGGGTCGTGCCCGTACGGATGCTCGCTGCCGTAGATGAGCGCGTGCGCGAGCGCGTCGGCCACGGCGCCGGCATCGGCGTGTCGCTCCGCCAGGCGCGCCAGCGCCTGGTCGCGCGCGCGCTCCACGTCGGCGGCGGCGAAGGTCGGTCGCGTGACGACGGATGCCAGCAGCTTGAGCCCGGCCTCGAGCTTGCCGCTCGCCACCTCGAGCTGCGCCGCGCCGCTCTCAAGGTCGCACGTGGTGCGCAGCTCGGCGCCGAGCTGCGCCACCGCGTTGGCGAGCGCCAGCTGGTTGAGCGCGCCGGCACCCTCGTCGAGGAGGTCCCACGCCAGCGCCGCGAGGCCAGGGTCCTTCGCGCCGTCTTGCGCCGCGCCCGCGCGCACCACCACGCGCGCCGTCACCACTGGCAGGCTGTGGTCCTCGACCACGAGCACGTCGAGGCCGTTCTTGAGCTCGACGCGCTGGGTCGCCGGTAGCGCGAGCTCGGGCGCGGCGCCCGCGGGCGGGCGCGCCTGCCGCCAGGGCTCGTCGGGGACCACGCGCCGCTGCTTGTTCTTGCCCGTGTCGGTGGTGGTGCACGCGAGCGTGAGCAGGCACACCATGGCGAGCAGCCAGAGCGTCGCGCGCGTGGCGACGTGCGATGCCGTCATCAGCCGCCCTCCGTGGTGGGCGCCGCCGGCGAAGCGGCAGGCTCGTCGGCGGTCGCCGGTGTCTGCGGCGCGTCACCGGTGGGGCGCACCACCAAGACGGCGCGGCGCTCGCGCGTGAGGAAGCCATTGACGGCGGCCAGCGTGCTGTCGGGCGTGACGGCTCGGTAGCGCGCCAGGTCCTTCGGTACGAAGCCCGGATCGCCGGTGAGCACTTGGTAGCGCTGCAACAGCGCGGCGCGCCCGCGCAGGTGCCGCATCGATGCGAGCAGTTGCGTCTCGAAGCTCGCCACCGCGCGCGCCAGCTCCTCGGTGCTCGGGGGCAGGTCCTGCAACAAATCGAGCTGGGCCTGGATCGCGTTGAGCACGTCGTCGGGGTTGACCCCGCGCCGCACCTTTGCCTCGAGCGTCAGCACGCTCACGTTGGCGGCGCCGAGCACCGAGGTGCGCACGTCGGTCGCGACCTTCCCGTCGACGACCAGCGCCTGATGCAGGCGCGAGGCGTTGCCGTGGCCGAGCAGGTGGGCGAGCACCTCGATGTCGGCGCTGCCGTTCTGCAACGCCGGCGGCGTGAAGAACGCGACGGTCACGCTCGTGGCCGGCGCGCGCGCGTCCTCGAGGTCGAGCCGCACCTCGGCGCCGAGCTTCGGCATCGTCACGCTGCGCGCGCTCGCGCGCTCGGCGCGTGGCAGGGTGCGGAAGTACTTGTCCACGAGCTTCTTCGCGTCATCGACGTTGACGTCGCCGGCGATGACGACGGTGGCGTTGGCCGGCACGCTGTAGCGATCGAAGAAGGCCTGAACGTCGGCGAGCGCCAGCTGGTCGAGCTCCGCCGGCACGCCGAACGGCCCCGCACGATAGGGGTGGTCGGCGGGGAACATCGCCTGCCACAGCGCCTGCCGCGCGCTGCCATACGGCGCCTCGTCCACGGCGCGGCGGCGCTCGCCGACGATGATCCGCCGCTGCTCGTCGAGCTTGGCGGCGTCGGTCACCTCCATGAGCCACGCCATGCGGTCGGCCTCGAGCCACAGGGCCAGCTCGAGCTCGTGCTTTGGCACGCACTGCGAGTAGCTGGTGGCGTCGAGCTCGGCGGCGCTCGCGACGTGCGACGCACCCGCGGCGTCGAGCAGCTTCACGTGGTTGTCGCCCGGGTTGTGCTTCGAGCCCTGGAACATCAGGTGCTCGAACAAGCGGGCCATGCCGCTCTTGCCGCGCTCCTCGTCGATGACGCCGGCCCGGTACCCCACATCGATGCAGGCCACGGGCAGGCGCGGGTCGGCGTGAACGAGGAGCGTGAGGCCGTTGTCGAGCACCGAGCGCTCGAAGGGCAGGTTCGGCACGGTGCTCGCCGGATCGGCCGCGGGCGCGGGCGACGCTTCGGCGGCGGGCGGCGCGGCGGGCGGCGCCTCCGCAGGGGTGGCCACGCGGGCGAGGCCCGCCAACGCCAGGGGCAACGCGAACATGGGCGCAGTCTCGACGCAAAGGCGGGTCGAGCGCCACTTTCGGCCCGCCCATGGCCCGTCCGATCCACGGTTGACCCCGCGCGGCGCGATCCCGGAGACTGCGCCGACTTGCCGCCGATACCGGCGCGACGAGGTGGCGGTGGCGAGGGCGACGAAGGGCGGCGCGGCCGACAAGAGGGGGACTGCCGCCAAGGGCGCGGGCAGCGCCGCGCTCGACCACGACGTCGCCGACCTCGCCCCCGTGGTGGGCGCCAACCTGCGGCGCCTGCGCGGCGAGCGCGCGCTCTCGCTCGAGGCGTTGGCGCAGCGATCGGGCGTGTCGCGCGCCATGCTCGGTCAGATCGAGCTCGGGCAGTCAGCGCCCACCATCAACGTGCTGTGGAAGATCGCGCGCGCGCTCGACCTGCCGTTCTCGGCGCTGCTGGCCGGACCGCGCGCCCCGTCGGGCACCCGGGTGCTGCCGGCCGCGCGCAGCAAGCGGCTCACGTCGCACGACGGCGCGTTCTCGTCGCGCGCGCTGTTCCCGCTCGACGAGCCGCGCCGCGTGGAGCTCTACGAGCTCGAGCTGCGGCGCGGCGCCGTCGAGGAGGCCGAGCCCCACCCGCCGGGCACGCGCGAGAACCTCGTCGTCACCGTGGGCGCTGTGCGCATCGACGTCGCTGGCGAGGAGCACCGGCTCGGCCCCGGCGACGCCATCGTGTTCGAGGCCGACGTGCCGCACAGCTACCGCAACGTCGGCGACCACGACGCGCGCATGTACCTGGTGATGACGTACGCGGCGCAGGTGGGGTGACGCCGCGGGGACCACGCCGTGATCACCGCGGCACCACTGCCGCGTGCCCGCGGCGTCACAGGCAGGAGTTGCCCACGCACTCCTCGCCGCCACCGCAGTCGTCGTCGTTGAAGCAGTCGATGTCGAGGCAGGTGAGCGCCTCGCTGCAGCTGCCTTCGCCGCAGCCGGCCACCACGAGCTGCTGATTCTCCGACAGATCGGGGCAGTCGTTCCTGCACCCGAGGGTGTCGCTGGGCGTGGCGCCGCACTCTTGAAAGTGGTCGCAGGCGGCGAGGCAGCCGGCGAGCGCGTCTGGCGGCTCGCCTTCACCCTCGCCCTCCGACGGCGGGTCGTCGTCGCCGTCCTTGCACACGCCCTCGCCGTCGAAGCCCTCGCCCTCGTCGGTGCAGTCCTGACCCTCGGCGCAGTTGACGTCGGACGTGCAGCCGCTCTCGCACACGCCGGGTGCCCAGCAGTACTGCCCCGGCTGGCACAGCACGCCGCTGCAGTCGGTGAAGCCCTTCTCGCGTAGGCAGGCGCTGAGCGCGGCGGCGGCGGCGAGCGCGGTGAGGGCGAGCAAGAGCGAGCGATGGTGGTGAAGTGCGGTGATGGACATGCGTGACCTCCGTGTGCGGCCAGTGTCGGAGAAGGTGCGCAGATCGCTCGCGGACAAATGTCCGCGCTTCGGCGTTTTCTGGCGGTCGGACGCGTGCGAGCATCACGCCGTGGCAACTCGTCTCGGCAGCAGCGAGATCGACTACACGGCGCTAGCGCGTCGCCTGCGCGACGTGCACCGCCGGCGCGCCGAGCGCATCGAGGGGCAGCTGCCGGCGCGCGAGGCCGACCCGACGGCGCTCTCGCTCGACCGCGCGCTCGACGCGCTGCAGAGCAAGGAGTCGGCCGCGCTCCTCGACGACATCGCGGCGCGTTTGCACCAGGCCGTCGACGCCACCGCGGGCACCGCGCCGCCGGAGTTCGCCGTGGGCGCCTTCCCGGTGCCGCTTGGCGACAGGTTCCTCGACGGCGTGCTCGACTACTACCGCAGCGGCTGGGACACCTCGCTCGACCGTCGGCGCATGGCGCAAGCGGTGGTGACGGCGCTGGCGCAGGCCGCCGGCGACGACGGCTTCGTCAGCGGCGAGGCCGCCGGTGGGCGCCTCGGTCCCCTGGGCGCCATGGTGGCCGCGCGCCTGCGGCACATGGCGGCCGATCTCACGGTCGCCGAGGGCGACGGGTCGCGCAAGAACAGCGGCAAGTACCTCGGCCTCGACTCCCGCGTCGCGGCGAAGATCGCGCTGTCGCGCCGACGCCCGAGCTACCTCGAGCGCATGCCGGTGGTGCACGAGCTGATGCGCCAGCTGTCACCCCGCTGCCTGCACGGCGTGGGGCTCGCGTCGGTGCAGCACCTGTTCCCGTCGTCATCGGCGCTGTTCGAGTCGCTGTTCGCGTTGGGGCTCGCGCCCGGTGACACCCAGGTGGGCGGCAAGTTCTACTCGGCCAACGTCAACACCGTCGCGACGTTGGAGGCGCGCGGTTTGCGCGTGCACCTGAGCGCCACCGACCCCGACGATCACCTGTTCGCCGACGCCGAGGCGTCGGTGAAGGAGCAGGCGCGCACCGAGCTGGCCGCGCTGTTTCACGGCGTCGATCCCGCGCGCCACCGCGGCCGCTTCCTGCTGCTCGACGACGGCGGCAAGCTGATCCGCGCGCTTCACGAGCACTTCCCGCGCTACGCCCACCTGTGCGTGGCGGTGGAGCAGACCACGCGCGGTATCCAGGTGCTCGACGAGATGGAGCGCGCGGGCACGCCCATCCGGTGCCCCGTGGTCAACATGGCGCAGTCCGACATCAAGCGCGCGGTGGAGTCGCCGCTCATCGCCGAGAGCGTCGCCTGGCACACCGACCGCTACCTCACGGCCCTCGGCCTCGACGATCACAAGCCCACGCCCGCGCGCCCGCAGACGGCCGTGGTGGTGGGCTTCGGCGCCACGGGCGCGGCCTTGGCCGAGGCGCTGCGACGTCGCGGCTACCAGGTCGTCGTCACCGATCGCGATCCCGCGCGCATGGCGGCGGCGCGCCTCGCCGGGTTCGACGCGCGCGAACGCACCGACGCCTTCCGCCGCGCCGACCTGCTGTTCGGCGCCACCGGCATGGGCGCCATCGAGCCCGACGAGTGGCGCTACCTCAAGAGCGGCGCCGTGCTGGCCAACGCCGCGTCGGGGACGCATGAGCTCGGGCTCCGCGGCGTCGACGACCGCGATCCGCGCCTGCGCGATCCGCACCGCCGCTGCGCGTCCGACGGCACGGTGACGACGTCGTTCGCGGGGCGCCAGGTGACGCTGGGGCTCGAGAGCGATGACTGGCGCCTGCAGCACCGCGTGGTGCGCGTGCGCGGCGAGGACGGCGGCGCGCGCGAGCTGTTGTTCCTGCGCGGCGGCTCGGTGGTGAACATGGAGCACGACCTGCCGCCGGAGTACCGGCAGGTCATCGTGGGCATGTTGATCGCGAGCTGTGCGCAGGCCATGCGCGAGACCGAGCCCGGCCCGCACGACCTCGACCCCGAGCTGCAGGCGTTCCTGCGCGCGCGCTTCTCGGCGGCGCTGGCGGCGGCGGGTCTGTCGCTGACCGAGCCCGACCTCGACGCCGTGCGCGGGCCGTGGGGATGAGCGCGCGCGCACGCCCGGCCCGCGCGAACGCC
>CAZONM010000107.1:0-14994 GCA_964580865.1 uncultured Myxococcales bacterium
GCGCCTGGGCGGCAACGGTGGCGCGTTCTTCGGACGTGGCGGCGGCGCCTCGGGCTCGGGCATGACGGCCGCGCCTTCGCCCGAAGCGAAGACGTTTCCCGTGTCGGCGGGCGCGGGCTCGGCGGCGCGCGCGGCGCCGATGGCCGCCACGTCGGCGGGGGCCGCGGGCTTTCCGTTCGGGAATGCCTCGGGGACCAGGCGCGAGACCTGATCGAGCAGCTGGTCGACCGAGAACGGCTTGTGGATGTACGCGTCGGCGTGCGTGGCGCTCTTCTGGTGCTGCGCGAACGCCTCCTCGGTCTCCATGCCGGAGGTGAGGATGATGGGGATGCGCTTGAGATCCGCCTGCTTCTTGAGCCGGTTGCAAAACGAGTAGCCGCTGCCGCGCGGCAGCTCGACGTTCAGCAAGATCACCGACGGCGTGCGTTGCCTGATGAAATCAACCACGTCGCCGTCAGCGAGCACGTGGGCTTGGAAGCCCAGGCTCGTGAAGGCCTGCTCCACGGTGCTCGCAACATTGGTGTCCGGCTCGATGATCGCGACCGACAGGCTCACCGCCGCCTCCGTCGCGGCCACGCTAGCACAGGGTCGGCGCCGGTCTTGGTTCCGCGGCGGGCAACCGAGACGATCCCGACCGCTACGGCGCGGCGCGGCGCAACGCGTCGGATGAAAGGCGCGTTGAGCCGCACTTTCTGGTATGGCAAGCCCATGAGGATGTTGGACTGGGACCCCGGAGACGCCATGCGTGACACCGCCACCGACCGCCTGCGACCCGCCCGGCTCCTGCTCCTGATCGCATGCGCCGTGCCGTTCTCGGCCTGCCGCGGCTGCGACGAGCAGGCCGCCGCCATCGCACCGCAGATCTACCTCGACGCGTGCGCCGACCCGCAGCGCGAGGTGCAGGGCAAGCTCATCGGCGGCTACCGCGAGTGCGCGCACGACTTCGGCGACGTCGACATCTCGGTGAAGGCCAAGCACGACATCGTGGTCACCAACCCGTCCATCGTCGAGCTCACCTTCGACACCGTGGCCATCATCGAGGGCGACCCCGCCTTCAAGGTGGAGCTGGCCCCCGAGCGCATCGGGCCGGGCCTGTCGGGCGTGATCACCGTGAGCGTGCGCCCCAAGGTGGAGGCGCCCATCGCCGCCGTGCTCTCCATCCTGTCCGACGCCAACAACACCGACCAGACCGCCGAGAGCCTGTCGCTGGTCGAGGTGCAGCTCACCGCCAACGGCGTCGACAACGGCGTCCCCGACATCAAGGTCACGCCGCTCGAGTGCGACTTCGGGCGCGTGGCCCAAGGCGGCGTGCAGGTGTGCCCGGTGTCGGTCACCAACGAGGGCAACCGCGGCCTGGTGCTCGACAGCGTCACCTTCATCCCCACCACCGACGCGGCCGACGCCACGCTGTTCGACACGCCGCCCGACAGCGTGCGCAACGGCGGCACCGACGGCGTGTGCGATCCGTCGCTGGGTGAAGAGGAGTGTGCCTTCGCGTTCACCGGCCGCCCGCCGGGCCCGGACGAGGAGATCGCGCCCAGCGGCGGCACCGCCGTCCTGACCGCGCGCTTCACGCCCGACGTCTTGGGCAACTTCTCGGGCCGGTTCCGCATCCTGTCCAACGACCCCGACGAGGAGCAGATCGACGTCACGCTGGGGGGCATCTCGGTGACGCCGCCCACCTGCGCCATCCGCATCAAGTCGGTCAACGGCGTGGAGGTGCCGCCCGGCGGCGACCCCGAGATCGAGCCGCTCGACAACGTGATCCTCACGCTCGAGGACTCCACGCCGTCCACGCTCGAGGGCTCCATCGCGTCGTACGAGTGGAACATCGGCGCCGGCGGGCGGCCCGCGGGATCCACGGTGCAGCTCACCACGCCCACCGCCGAGACCACGGGCTTCACGTTCGACGACGACCTCGGCATCGACCTGGCCGGCAGCTACACCGTGCGCGCCGTCGTGTACGACGACCTCGGCACCGGCAGCGTCAACGAGTGCCAGATCACGTTCGACGCGGTGCCACAAGATCACTTCCTGGTGCAGCTGTCGTGGGACACGCCCACCAACGACATCGACCTGCACGTCACCAAGATGGCCACCAACGGCGACTACTGCATCGACGCCACCAGCGGTGACACCATCGTCGAGGGCCTGTTGAGCGAGGACTGCGACAACGGCCTCGACTGCAACTACTCCGGCTGCAAGGCCGGCTCCACGTGGGGCAGCCCGCCGGAGTGGGACGGCGCGGCGGGGCGCACGGCTGGCGATCCGGCGCTCGACATCGACGACCTGTCGGGCTTCGGCCCCGAGAACATCAACGTCGACGCCATGACCGAGGGCCGCTACCTCGTGGGCGTCGACAGCTTCTCCATGAGCCAGGCGAGCGGCGTCACGGTGCGCATCTTCATCTTCGGGCGCTTGGCCGCCGAGTTCTTCACCGACCTCGCCAACACCGAGTGGTTCGAGGCCGCGGTGGTGCATTGGCCGGCCAACGTGCTCACCGAAGACCCGTGCATCGAGGACCTCACCGACGGCGACGCCACCGACGAGTGCGGTTGACGAACGCGCCCGACGCGCGCGGCGGATCGTGCCTTGACCTGGGATACACCATGACCTTGCGCTTGCTTCTCGGCTCCACGCTCGGCCTCGCGGTCGCGCTCGCCGCCGGCTGCCCCCTGAGCTCCGGCCCCATCATCAACCCCGACGACGTCGTCAAGGACTGCGAGAACAGCGACGAGTGCGGTGCGGGGCTGGTGTGCCAGAGCGGCGTGTGCTCGCCCGGCAGCTGCGACCCGCTGCTCGAGGCCGCCTGCGACAACGAGGGGCTCGACTCGGCCTACTGCTGCAAGGCGTGGGAGATGTGCTCGAGCATCGCGCTGCAATGCCAGCGCGACCCCGACGTCACCGGCGTGGGCTGTCCGCCCGACGAGCCCGACTGCACGCCGTGTGAGAACGACGCCGACTGCCCCGCCGCCGGCCAGTTCTGCTCCGGCGGGCGCTGCTTCGACGCCGCCGGCCGCGCAGACTGCACTTCGTCGTTCCAATGCCCGGGCGGTGAGCGTTGCGACCGCACCGTGTTCCTGTGCGTGCCCGACCGCGGCGGCTGCACGTTCTGCGCGAGCTTCCCCGAGCTGTGCTGCGAGGAGGGCTCCTTGTGCTCGGAGGAGACCGGCTTCTGCGTCGACGTGGCGGATCCCGAGTGCGAGATCGAGGCCGACTGCGCGCCCGGCACCTTCTGCGACGCGCTCCAGCGCTGCGTCCAGTGCGACGACGACGGCGACTGCGGCCACGGCCTGTTGTGCAACGAGGCCACGGGCGACTGTTTCTCCGAGGCGAGCCAGTGCACGTCCGACGACGACTGCCTGGGCAACAAGCGCTGCGCGCTGGCGCTGCAGACCTGCATGGTGCCCGACTGCGAGGCCGACAGCCAATGCGACGACAGCCGCGAGCGCTGCGACCTCGACTCGTTCCAGTGCTACCTGCCGCCCGCCGTGTGCACCGAGGGCGACGAGCCGAACCAGGCGACCGGACAGGCCACGGCGATGACCAACTTCTCGTACACGGGCGTGCTGTGCCGCGGCGACACCGACGTGCTGAGCTTCCCGGTCATCGCGTCCAAGCGCTACACCGCCACCGTCGACTTCGGCGGCAGCGGTCAGGCCGGCATCGTGGCCGCCATGCTCGGCACCGACGGCGCCATCGAGTCGAGCGCAGTGTTCACCTCCACGCAGGCGTCGGTGCAGGTGGTGGGCGTCACCGGCGACGCCGAGACCGGCACCTTCTACGTGCGCGTGGTGGGCGGCAACGTCGACGACGACTCGTGGTCGTACACGGTCACCGTGCGCGAGGACGAGCCGAGCCAACCCGCCGACTGCACGCCCAGCGGCGAGCCGGAGGAGCCGAACGACACGGGCGCCACCGCCACCGCGCTCGCCGTGGGCACGCATGCCTTTGGCCGCTGCGGCACCGACGACGTCGACTTCTATCGCATCACGGTACCGTCGCTGCGCTCGGTGCGCGTGACGCTGTCGGGCTTCTACAACGCCGAGGGCAACCTCAACCTCGACCTGTTCAAGGACGAGGCCGGCACGCAGTCGGCCGACAACAGCCGCACCGTCAACGACGTGGAGGTGGTCGACGGCCCCGAGGGCGTGACCAGCTACTACCTCAAGGTGTCCTTGGGCTCGGCCTCGGGCGCCGTGGGCGACCAGCGCTACACGCTCACCCTCGAGGAGGTGGCGCGCCCGAGCCCCGAGTGCGACGAGCCGGGCGAGGACGACGGCGCCGTGGCGGGCGCGCAGGCGCTGACGCTCGCCGGCAACCCGCCGACGCTCACGCTCACCACCCCCGTGCGCTGCAACCCACAGGACGTCGATCACTTCCGCTTCACCATGCCGCCGAACCTGGGCGGCGTGGTGCAGCTGTCGTTCAACCACAACGAGGGCAACCTGGCGCTCGACCTCTTGAGCGCCGATGGCGCCACCCAGCTCGCCACCTCCAACGTGTCGACGGCCACCACCGAGCCCGACGAGCAGGTGGACGTGCCCGGCAGCACCTCGGCCATCGACTACATCGCGCGCGTGCGCCTCGCGAGCACCGCCACCACCAACATCGTGGGCCAGCACTACGAGCTGCGCGTGTCGACGTTCGACAACTCGCAGTGCATCGCCAGCGAGCCGACGAGCGACAACACCTTCGGCACCGGGCGCTGCATCGGCACCTGGACCGAAGACGACACCATGCAGTGCGTGAACGACGGCACCCGTATCCCCGAGCCGCTCAGCCCGGGCGACCTCGAGGACTGCGACGCGGCGGCGTCGGGCACGCCCGGCTGCGGCCTGGTGTGCGGCAATGGCGACGAGGACTGGTACCGCGTGGGCCCCATGGCCAACAACCAGGTGCTGCGCGCCACGCTCACCTACGATCCCGCGGGCGGGCTGTTGTCGCTGGTGCGCGGCGACCTGACCATCAACGGCGCCAACGACAACATCACCGAGGGCACCACCCTCGACGCCGACGGCGATGGAACCGTGGTGCTCAGCTACACGGCCACGGGCACCACGGCCAAGGAGTACGGGGTCAAGGTGAAGCCGCAGGGCACCACCGGCCACCAGCTCGAGCCCTACGCGCTCACCATCGAGGTGGGCCTGCCCTGCAGCGACGACGGCGAGGACGCCGGCGCCGGCAGCAACGAGCTGCCGTCCACCTCCACCATCGTGCGGCCGAACCCGGTGCAGGGCTCGCCGTTCTCGGTCAACACCGCCACCTTCGTGACCCCGGCATCGAGCCGCTGCACCAACGACGTCGACGTCTACGAGCTCATCGCCTTCGCCAACGAGGACGTCACCGTCACGCTCAACCAGGTCGACCCGTCGCCCGGCGGCATGATCGCGGAATTGCACGAGCGCCCCGACGTGCTCACGCAGCTGCCCGCCAGCGCCGACGCGCTCGGCACCGCCACCCATGGTGCGCCCTTCGTCTACGCCAACAACCCCGCCACGCAGCAGCTCTACGTGGTGGTCAAGGCGCCCACGGGCGTGGTGGTTACCGGGCCCTACGCGCTGATCGTGTCGACGGTGCCGTAGGGCCCGCGCGCTCAGCTCTCGTCGAAGCGCAGCAACATCGCGACGAAGCGCTCGGCGTCGAACACCTGCACCGAGCACGCGCCGAAGCGCAGGTGGGCCCCGCTCACCAGCGGGCGCTCCTCGTCGCCCTTGAGCGCCGAGCCGTCGAGCGTGGTGCCGTTCGACGAGCCGGCGTCGGACACGAACAGGGCGCCGCGGTCATCGGTGCGGACGCGCGCATGCAGCTTCGACACGCTCGAGTGCGGGATGCACACGTCGTTGGTGCGCGAGCGTCCCACCAAGATGGTGGAGCGAAAGGGCCCGTCGGGGCGCGCCTTGCGCAGGGGGTACACCACGAAGGTCGCGTCGAGCACGGCCTCGACCTTGCCCGCGGCGTCGCGCAGGGTGCGCGTGCTCAGCGTGCGGAAGCTCCAGTCGTCGCCCTCCTCGGCGGGCCGTGGTCCCACCATCACCCACGCGCCAAGCTCGGTGGTGAGCAGCCGCTGCGATCCCACCGCGCGCGGGATCAACGATGCGACGGTGGGTGGCTCAAGCACCTGCGACATGGACCTTCCCCGCCGCGCACTCTACTGCGGCATGGCGCCAAGATCGACACGCCGAGGCAGCCACCGCTCCGCGCGCGGACCCCATGCTAGGCTCGCCGCATGAAGCGCGTCGCATGGATCGCGGTGGTCGTCGGGTTCCTGGTGGCTCCGTCTGCGCTGGCGCAGGGCGAAGGCGAGGGCGAGGGCGAGGGCGAAGGCGAGGGCGAAGGTGAGGGCGAAGGTGAGGGCGAGGGCGAGGGTGAGGGCGAGGGCGAGGGCGAGGGCGAGGGCGAGGGCGAGGGCGAAGGTGAAGGAGAGGGTGAGGGCGAGGGCGAAGGTGAAGGAGAGGGTGAGGGCGAAGGTGAAGGAGAGGGTGAGGGCGAAGGCGAAGGCGAAGGAGAGGGTGAGGGCGAAGGAGAGGGTGAGGGCGAAGGAGAAGGTGAAGGTGAAGGTGAAGGCGAAGGAGAGGGTGAGGGTGAGGGCGAAGGAGAGGGAGAGGGTGAGGGCGAAGGAGAGGGTGAGGGCGAAGGCGAAGGAGAGGGTGAGGGCGAAGGCGAAGGAGAGGGTGAGGGCGAAGGTGAAGGGGAGGGTGAAGGAGAAGGAGAGGGCGAGGGCGACCCTGGCGACTGCACGCCCGGCTGCGCCGACGCATCCACCGAGCGATTCTGCAGCGCCACGGGGCAGCCCATCCTCTTGCCGTGTCAGGCCAACGAGACCTGCGACGCGACCAGCGGCACCTGCGCGGCCGCCGCTCCCGGCGACGACGACGGCGTGATCGGCTGCACCTGCGCCGGCAGCGGCGGCGAGAGCGCGGCCATCGCGACCATCGGCGGGCTCCTGATCCTGCGCGTGCGTCGCCGTCGGTCGAGAGGATAGTCCCGTGTCCCAACGCCGCGTCCTCCTGCTCGACGACGAGCCCGCGGTGCTCGGCGTCCTTGCCGACTACCTCGTCGCGCCCGGCATCGAGATCGTGACGTGCCGCGAGATCGAGGCGGCCGAGGCCATCCTTGAGCACCACCGCTTCGAGGTGGTGGTCACCGACCTGCGCGTCTCGGAGCTCGGCGGGCTCGAGGGCATCCGGCTGATCCGCTATGTGGCAACACACTTCCCCGAGACCACCGTCCTCGCCATGAGCGGCTACGTCAACGACGACGTCCACGCCCTGGGCCGGGCCGTGGGCGCCGTGGCCGTGCTCGAGAAGCCCATCGATCTGCGACGGCTGCGCCGCTACGTCCACGGTGAGCAGGGGCCGCCGCCCTCCGACGTCGAGGGCAAGGTCTCGGAGGTCGATCTCCTCGACGACTTCCTGGGCACGCCGGCCATCACCTCGGTGCTGCAGCCCATCGTCGACATCGGCGCCGACGGGCCGCCGTTCTTGGCGCACGGCTTCGAGAGCTTGGCGCGCGCGCCCGCCACCACGCCGCTGCGCAACCCCGAGATCCTGTTCGCCTACGCGAGCCGCAAGGAGCGCCTGTTCGAGACCGACCTCTTGTGCATCAGGGCGGCGCTCGCCGAGGTGAGCCACCTCGGGCTGCGCGGCGCCAAGCTGTTCCTCAACACGCAGCCACGGTCGATGACCAACCCCGAGTTCGTCCCCATCGTCACCGAGCTGATCGCCGCCGCGGGCATCAAGAACACCGACATCGTCTTCGAGCTCACCGAGCAGCAAACCATCGTGAACCCCAAGGCGTTCGCCACCACGCTCGGCAAGCTGCGCGCCCAGGGCTTCCAGTGCGCGCTCGACGACTACGGCGTGGGCTTCGCCAACCTGCGCCTGGTGCAAGACCTGCGACCCGACTACCTCAAGCTCGCCGGCTACTTCTGCCGCGACATCCACCTCGACCCGTTCAAGCAGATGATCGTGCGCTCCACCGGCGACATGTGCCGCGTGCTCGGCATCCCGATCATCCTCGAGAACGTCGAGACCGCAGAGGAGCTGGCTGCCGTAAAGCAGCTCGGTATCCAGTACGGGCAGGGCTATTTCTTCGCGCGGCCGGCGCCGGCCGCGAGCTACGCCACGGGCGATCGGTTCCGCTGGGGCACGAGCTGAGCTGTCTCCGTGCGATGCGGCCTGCCCGGGCGCGCCAGGCCGCGGCGTCGACGCCGCCGCCGACCCACGCGGGGTGGCGCGGCGCCGACCGCGCGCGCCGATCCGGCGACGGCGCGCGCGCGCCGTACGATTGTGTCACACTGCGAGCACGGAGGAGCCATGGTCGGTCGCCTCATCGTCGCGCTCCTCGTCATCGCCTCGGCCGCGTACGTGATGCTGCAGCGCCGCGCCACCGAGTCGACCGACATCAAGGCCACCATCACGGCCACGCGCGCGCACCAAGCCGACGAGCGCGCCCTCGCGCTCGAGGATCAGGTGAAGCAGCTGCGCGACCAGGTGCGCGCGCTCGAGCACGACCTCGCGTGGCAGCGCGATCAGCTCGGCGCGCTCACGGCAGACTGCACGCCGGTGGCCGCCGATCAACCCGAGGTCACCATCGCCAAGGTGACGCGGCGACCGGCGCGGCCGAACCAGCCCTGGCCCGCCGGCCTGCGCGTGGGCCTGCTGCTGGCGGGCGACGAGGCCACCATCACACGTGTGCGCCTGTATTCGAGCCTCGACGACGGCACGCCGCTCAACGACTTCGTCGCCTGCGACACGGCGTCGCGCGACGGCGGTCTGCTGCTCGGCGTCATCGCCAACGGCATCGACGTGGTGCAGGACTTCGGGCCACAGCGCATCGCCAAGCGCCGCGGGGCCGTGGCGTACGAGCTGGTGTGCGACTCGAGCTTCGACGCCGACAAGCCGCTCACCGTCGAGCTGGTGTTGGCCGGCGGCGCCAGCGCGCGCACCACCGTGTTCCCGAAGGAGCCAGTGGCCGCGCGGCGCCGCTGATCCGCGCGCGGTCGTGCGACCGTCAGCCGAGGCCGCGCTCGTCGAGGTCTTCCTCGTCGAGCCCCAGGTAGTGACCGACCTCGTGCAGCAGCGTCGACGACACCAGGTCGCGCAGCTCGTCCTGATCGACGCACGAGATCTCGATGTTGCGCCGAAAGAGCGTGATGCGCGTGGGGAAGTGCGCCCACGGGTCGTCGCCGGGCGCCAGCGCCGGCGGCGTGCCCTCGAATAGCCCGAGCGAGCCCGGGGACAGCGGCGGATCGTTCTTGGCCAGCGCCACCAGCTCGGGCACGTCTTCCACCACCAGCGCGATGTTCTTCAGGTAGTCGCGCACCTGCGGCGGCAGCTCCTCGAGGCTCTCCTCCATGAGCGCGGCGAAGGCGTCCTCGTCGACGCGGAAGGGCACGGCGAAGCGCACCGGATCGATCTGCGCCGCGCGCGCGAACGCCTTGTCGGCCGCCGCATGGTCACCTTTCACGGTGAGGATGCGGCCGCGCAACCAGAACGCGTCGGCCGAGCGCGGGTCGCGATCGATCGCCTGCGCCACGTGCTTCTCGGCACCATCGAGGTCGCACAGGTCGAAGCGCGCGCTGCCGAGCGCCACGCGCGCGGCGGCGTCGTCAGGGGCGAGCTTGGCGGCGCGCTCGGCGGCGGCGAGCGCGCCCTTGGGGTCGTGGTCGCTGCCGCGCACGTCGGCCAGGGTGAGCCACACCTCGACGGCGAAGTCGTGGGCCGCCGCGGGGTCGTCGCCGCCCACGTCGGGCGCCTCGCCCTTGTCGAGGCGCGTGGCCAGGGTCTCGAGCTGGGGGCGAGCGCCGGGCACGTCGTCGTACACGTCGAGCAGCAAGGTGGCGAGCTTGAGGCGCAAGAGCATGCTCGTGGGCAGCGCGGCTACCGCCTGCTCCGCCGCTACCACCGCCTCCTCCGCCTCGTCCCCCGCCTCGAGCACCTCGATGGCCAAGAGGCGCACCTCGGGGTGCTCGGCGTCGATGCGCTGGGCGCGCGCGAGCGCCTCGCGCGCGGCCGGCAGGCGGTCGGCGTAGAGGGCCTCATAGGCTTCGTCGATGGCGTCGGCCAGGCTCATGGGCCAGCCCATACCCGCTCGGGCCGCTCGCGCCAAACCCCCTGATTCCGCGATAGAAACCCTGCTACGGCAGATCCGACGCACCGGCGCCGAACCCCTGCCGAAAACACCTACACCCGGCTACCCCATGGCCGGAGGCCCCTTTCGCGAGGATCCCATGCCCGTCCAAGCCTCGAACGCCTTCGCACGCTTCCAGACGGTCCTCGGCGAGATCAAGAAGGCGCAGGGCGCCGGCACCGAGGCGGGCGCCAAGATCGGCGACGGCGAGGCGAAAAAGATCCTCGACGCGTTCGGCAAGCTCGACGGCGCCGAGAAGGTCGCGGGCAGCGCGGCCCTCAAGAGCTTCCTGCAGGCCGACGTGTTCGAGGTCACCGACGGCGCGCGCGGCGCCTTCGCCAAGGCGCTGGGCGTGGACCCGAGCGACCTCAAGCCCGCCGCCGCGGCCGCGGGCTCGAAGCGCACCATCCTCGATCACGCCTTCAAGCTCATGAGCGGGCCGCACAAGCTCGACAAGGCCGCCATGGACGAGATCCAGGCGGGCCTGAAGGACCTGCCGCCGGCCCTCGGCGACTTCCTGGTGCATGCGCTCAACGTGGGCGTGGCCGACGGCGAGCTCAAGATGGACGGCGAGGCGCGCAAGGGGTTCGTCAAGGAGGTCGCAGAGCGCAACCGCGACGGCCGCCTCGACATGCTGGCGAGCCGCTTCGGCGAGGGCCTGGTCAAGCACGTGCCGCCCGAGATCCTCTCGTGCCTGTCGAGCCCGCCCAAGTTCGAGGACCTGGTGTTCGTGTTCATGGCCGCCTTCGTCATGCGCACGCAGAAGGAGGTCATGGACGATCAGGCCAAGATCTCCGGCGTCATCGACGACGATCGCAAGCGCGCCGAGCAGAAGGAGTCGCGCGGCAAGGCGCTCGACGCGCTGCCCGGCGCGAAGCAGGGCGCGGGCGGCATCGATCGCATCGAGGGCGATCCCACCAAGCGCGGCCAGGCCGGGCACGTGGAGCGCACCAAGCGGCAGGTGGAGAACGCCATCGGCGCCATCCACGACGCCGTGAAGAACGACGGCCGCGTCGACGCCAAGGAGTCGAAGGCCATCGTGGCGGCCCTCAACCGCATGGCGCCGGCGGTGAAGACGCTGTTCGCCAACGCCATCGGCACCGCCATCGAGCACTCGGGCGTGCTGGGCCGCGGCGCCGAGATCACCGACAACATCAAGCCCATCTGGGACTGGGCCAAGAACGTCGCCGGCGTCGACAGCTTCCCGAAGCCCAAGGAGGCCGAGGGCGGCGAGGGGACGCTCGGCAAGAAGCTCATGGCCAGCGATCGCCTGGAGCTGCGCGTGGCCGGCTTCATCGTCGACTCGTTCATCGACAAGCGCTCGGTGGCCAAGCTGGTGCACGACAAGGCCGGCACCGACACCGACTCGGTGAAGAAGTTCGCGCCCATCCTCGACCAGATGCTGACCGCCAAGGGCCCCGAGGACCTGCAGATGCGCGCGGCCTCGGACGACAGCAAGGGCTCGGCGGGCGCGGTGCTGGCGCGCCTCGAGCGCTTGGCCGACGCGCGGCCCAAGATCGAGGAGGCGCGCGCCAAGGTGGAGAAGCAGGTCGCCGAGGGCAAGCTGCCGAAGGACACCAAGCTGCCGCCGACCTTCGAAGAGGCAGTGGCGGTCACGGTCGAGAAGGAGTGCAAGGGGCTCCCCGCGGACAAGCAAGAGGCCATGAAGGCCGCGGTCAACGCCGCGCTCGCGCAGCTGCCCAAGGAGCGCGCCGCCACCAAGGCCGAGGTGGGCGCGGCCTTTACCGCCGCCACCGGCAAGCTCGCCGACGCCGTGCTCGACGAGCGCGACCCGAACGTGCAGCACGTGGTGGGCGGCAGCATCGAGAAGGCGCTGCAAGGCGCCGCGGGCTCCATCGAGAACATCGTCGACGCGGGCGGCGCGCCGCCGTCGGCGGCGCAGAAGGCCGACGTCCTCAAGGGAGCGTTGGCCGAGCAGCGCGCGCACCTGTTGGCCGAGGCCAAGGAGCGCGGGCTCGACGACAAGCAGCTCGAGGGGCTCGGCCGCGTCTTCGATCGCGCCGCCGAGCGCGAGCTGAAGAAGCTCGAGACCACGGGCAAGGTGGAGCCGCGCGAGCCCTCGGGCGCGGGCAAGGACGGCGTCGACCCCGGTCAGACCGACGACACGCGCTCGCGTCAGATCATGTTCGAGAAGCTGAAGTTCAAGATGAACATGCTCTCGGAGATGATGCAGGCGATGTCGAACGTGCTGAACACTATGCACCAGAACGCCGAGAACACGATTCGCGCCATTCGCTGATCGGCGCGACATCGGGCGATCGTCCGACGTCGCTGTGCGCCAGGTACGGCGCGTGGTGTTGTGTTCGTCGTCGTGGCTGTCAGAGTTCCGCAACGAGGTGATCGCATGCGTCGTCTGCTCGTCTCCCTCCCCGTCGTTGTCCTCGCCGCCTGCGGCGTCGAGCCCCTGCCCGAGATGACCCGCGCCGAGCTCGCGCCCGTGGACTCGTTCGAGCGTACGCCGAGCGGCCACGTGCGCTGCGCCACCCTCGAGGACGAGGCCTTGGCGTGGGAGGGCGCGCACCCGAACTTTGGCGTGGCCGAGGAGGAACTGGAGCACGCCTACAAGAAGCGGCCGGGCGGCGGCGGCGGCACCGCGGTCACCGGCGGCACCATCAACGTCTACGTCCACGTGGTCCACGACGGCGTGGAAGGTAACGTGAGCGACGCCGACATCGCCGCGCAGCTCCAGGTGCTCAACGACGCCTATGCGTCGACGGGCTGGTCGTTCAGCCATGTGTCGACGGACCGCACCACCAACAGCGCGTGGTTCAATGGCTGCTACGGCACCTCGGAGACGGCCATGAAGGGTGCGCTGCGCCAAGGGTCGGCCGACGACCTCAACCTCTACCTCTGCAACCCTGGCAGCGGCCTCCTCGGCTGGGCCACCTTCCCGTCGGCATACGCATCGGCGCCCATGAATGACGGCGTGGTGCTGTTGTACTCGTCACTGCCCGGGGGCACCGCCGCGCCCTACAACGAGGGCGACACCGGCACGCACGAGGTCGGCCACTGGATGGGCCTGTACCACACGTTCCAGGGCGGCTGTACGACGAGCGGCGACTACGTGAGCGACACGGCGGCGGAACGCTCGGCGGCCTTCGGCTGCCCGGCTGGCCGCGACTCGTGCACGGGCAACCGCTACCCGGGCGTCGACCCCATCACCAACTTCATGGACTACACCGACGACTCGTGCATGTTCGAGTTCAGCGCTGGCCAAGACGCGCGCATGGACGCGATGTTCTCGACCTACCGCTACGGCAAGTAGGCCGCGACGACGGGCGAGGCCGGCTCACGACGTCACGCCGGCGTCGGCCTCGTCCATGCGCCGCATGGCCTCCAGCAACAGCCACGTGGTGGGCACGTCGATGTTCACCGACGGCGGCTTGTCGCCGTAGTGGATGCGGAAGAAGCCCTCCTTGTGGCGGGCCAGCTGGTAGAAGGCCTCGTCGCCGCGCAAGGTGCCGCACTCGGCGTAGCGGATGCTGCCCTGCTCGAAGGCGATCATGCCCTTCTCGCCGTCGGCGGGCACCAGGTCGACGCGCGCGGTCTTTCGGCCCATCTCGAGGCTCTGCACGATCTCGGGCACCGCCATCTGCCGCAGCGTGCCCATGACGCCCGTGGGCATGGCGGGCACCTCGGGCTCTGACTCGGCGATGTCGGGCGGCAGCTCGGGCAGGTCGTCGAGCGACGGGATGTTCGCCAAGAACGCGGGCTCGGTGCGCTTGGCGGGGGGGACGGCGTCGGGCAGCATGGCGATGCCCTGCACGGGCGTGAGGTCGTCGAACGCCGGCACCGGCGGCTGCGGCGGTAGCGAGAGCTTGCCGCTCGGGTCGGTGAACGGCAGGTCGGAGAACGCGCCGCGGCCCTGCTTGCGCACGGCGCGGCGCAGCTTCGAGAGCAGCACCTCGAGCTTGAGGGGCTCGGTGAGGAAGTCGTCGGCCCCGAGGTCGAGGATGCGCGCGGCCAGCTCCTCGTCGCCGCGGGGCCCGATGACGAACACCGGCAGCTCGGCGGTTTGCTCGCGCTCGCGGATGAACAGCACGAGCGCGGCCACGCTCTCGCCGGCCAGGTCGTGGGCGCAGATGACGGCGCTCGGCGGGCGCGCGGTCAGGATGTCCTTCGCCGCCTTGCCGTCGACGACCATCTCGATGCGGTAGCCCTCGCCCGCCAGGCGCGCGCCGATGCGCGCGGCCTTGTTCTCGTCGGGGATGCACAAGAGCACCGTGAGCGCGTCGGCCTGCGAGCCTGGCACGGCGCCGCCGAGCCCCATGGCGCGGTAGGCCTCGACCGCGAGGCTGGTGATGGTGGTGCGCGGCGCCACGAACAGCTCGGCGCGCGACACGCCGAGCAGCGCGGTCAGCTCGTGGATGGTGGCCTGATCGAAGGGATCGGCCACGGCCACCTCGAGGACGCCGTTGTCGAGCGACAGCGGCAAGAAGCGGCGCGCGAGCACGTAGGTCTGCGGCAGGCGGCGCAAGAGCGCGGGCGGCGGCAAGCGGCGGCGCAGGTCGAGCTCGATGAGGCGCGGCCGGCCGGCCGCCGCCGCCATGGCGGTGGCGACGCCCTCGTCGGTGACGACGCCCGCGGTGACCAAGATCTCGAGCATGCGCCCGCCGCGGCGCGCGAACTCCTCGGCGGCGCGCTGCACGGCGGCCTCGATGACGAGCCCCTGGCGCAGCAGCGCCTGCACCGCCGGCTGTTGGCAGGCCGCGGCGATGCGCGCCACGCGATCGCCCGGGTCGGTGCGCTCGTTGGTGTCTTCGGTGAGCGCCGGGTTGGCGGGCGGCGCCGCCGTGGGCGCCGGAGGTGCCACCTCGTCGGGGTCGGCCAGGAGCGGAC
>CAZONM010000108.1:0-14929 GCA_964580865.1 uncultured Myxococcales bacterium
CCCGCCCCAGCGCCGGCTGCGTCGCCCCCCGCTGCCACCGCCGACGGCGCCGCCCCGCCCGCCGCGCCTGCGCCGGCCCCCGCCGAGGACAACGAGACCGTGGTGCAGACCGTGCCCGACTCGGTGTTCGAGGACGGGGTCAAGGCGTTCGACGCCGGCGACTACCGCACGGCCGCGCATGCCTTCTGGCACTTCCTCTCGGGCAACGAGCAGACGGCCGACCACTACGAGTGGGCCGAGTACTACCTGGCGCGCAGCTTCCTGCGCCTGGGCGTCAACCACGCGGGCGTCGAGTACCTGTACAACGTGGCCAAGGAGCGCAAGCGCCCGGAGCTTTTGCCCGAGGCCCTGCGCGACCTCGAGAAGGTGCGCGACCTGTTGCCGTACGACGACGAGCTCATCGACGTCGACCTCCTGCGCAGCGGTGACTTCGGTGCGCTGCCACCCGACGTCAAGAGCTTCGTCGAGTACCAGCAGGGCCGGCTCGATCTGCTCGACGGCCGCAACGCCTGGGCCGAGCGCCACTTCGATCGCTTGAGCCGCACCAGCGACGACGAGCAGCGCGTGCAGCGCTACGCCTTGCGCGCCAAGCTCGCGCAGGCGCTCGCGGACCTCAAGTCGACGCACGCGCAAGACACCAAGGCCAAGCGCGACACGCGCGAGGCGGCGCAGAAGGCGCTGCAAGAGATCGCGGCCTCGAAGGTCGACGACTTCAAGGTGAAGAACGACGCCAAGCGCGTGCTGGCGGAGGTGCTGTTCGAGCGCCGCGAGTTCGACGCCGCGCTGGGCGTGTATAACTCGATGGAGGTGCCGTTCCTCTCGGAAGAAGAGGCCAACCTCTTCCTCGAGAAGGCGTGGGCCCGCTACTACAAGGGCGACGCGCGTGGCGCGCTGGGTATCTTGCTCACGCTCGACGCCCCGAGCTACCGCAAGTACTTCAAGCCCGAGCGCTTCGTGCTCAAGGCGCTGTCGTACAAGACGCTGTGCCACTACGCGGCGGCCAAGGCGTCGGCGCGCGAGTTCCTGCGCCGCTACGGCTCGTCGCTCGACGAGGTGCGCCGCAGCCGCGACCCGCTCACCGACCCCGTGGTGCGAACCGCCGCCGTGCAGCGCAAGAAGCCGAAGCGCATCTACGCGTTCCTCGACTCGCTGCAACGCGAGCGCGACCAGGTGGATCGTTTCTCCGACGAGCATGGCCTGGCCACGCACTTGGCGCGCATCTACGACCTGAAGATCGCCGAGGTCAATCGCGAGCTCGATCGCGTGGTGAAGGAAGAGGGCATCAAGGTGGCCACCGAGCTCCTCGACTACGAGGAGCAGGCGCGCCTGGTGGACTACGAGGTCAGCCTCGAGGTGTTCCGCCGGCTCAAGAAGGGCAAGGGCAAGAAGGTCGTCGACCAGGAGGCCCCGGTGCCGCTCGGGAGCCGGCAGGTCTACTACCGTTTCGACGGCGAGTACTGGAACGACGAGCTGCACGACTACCGCTTCCGCATCGACAACCGCTGCTTCGGCGAGGAGCTGTTCGAATGAAGGCTCGTCTTCTCCCCTTCGTGGCGGCGCTCGCGCTGGGCTGCGGCACGACGCAAGAGGCCGAGTCTCCGGCGTTCGCGCAGGGCGCGGAGCTCGCGCGCCTCAAACGCGACATTCACAAGGTCGACAAGTCCATCGACGTCACCAAGGAGCTGATCCGCCGGTCCAAGGGCGAGCGCTACTTGCCCGACCTCTACTTCCGGCTCGCCGAGCTGTACATCGAGAAGAGCCGCACGGTGTACTTCCGCATCCTGGAAGAGGCCGGCGCCGACGACAAGACCGCCGTGGTGGCGCCCGAGGCGCGCCTCCTCAAGGACCAGGCCATCGCGGTCTATCGCCGCATCCTCAACGAGTTCCCCGACTATCCCGACAACGACAAGATCATGTTCTTCATCTCGCACGAGTACCGCGAGCTCGGGAACTTCGAGGAGATGATCAAGAACTACAAGGAGCTCATCGCCAAGTACCCGAAGTCGCCGTTCCGCTTCGAGAGCTGGCTCATCCTCGGCGACTACTACTTCGACAAGGGCGACATCGACGAGGCCATCTCGAACTACCGCGCGATCTTGAAGAACCCCGAGACCTACGCGCACAACATGGCGCGCTACAAGCTCGCGTGGTGCTACATCAACAAGGACAAGAACAGCCTGGCGGTGGACCTTTGGGAGCAGGCCATCAAGACGCCCACGCCGCCCGAGCCCGGCATCGACCCCAACATCTCGTCGCTGTCGGACAAGCCCAAGCGCCTCGACGTGCGGCAAGACGCGCTGCGCGACCTCGCCTACTACTACGCGGAGGCGCGCGACCCGAAGACGGCGCTGCCGTTCTTCCAGAACCTCACGGTCTCGCGACAGGAGTACAAGACCGCCCTCGAGAAACTCGCGCGCCGCTTTCAGATCAAGACCATGTACGAGGAGTCGGCCAAGGTCTACCGCGAGCTCATCCGCATCTCCGCCGACGTCGACCGCAACCTCGAGTGGGCCGAGGCGGTCTACGAGGCGGCGGTGGCGGCCAAGGACCTCGCGCACGCAGACCAGGACGTCATCATGCTCGCGGAGGTGAGCGCGCGCTTCAAGTACTGGTGGCGCGCGAATGACGAGGACAAGAAGGTCCTGAAGGACTTCGAGATGCTGACGCGCGACCTGTCCACGCGCCTGCACGCGCTGGCCAAGGAGAAGAACGATCCCGACCTGTACGAGCGCGCCGCCAACGCCTACGAGGCCTACCTGTCGGTGTTCGACGACGCTGCCGAGCGCAACGCCATGGAGTGGAACTTCGCCGAGACCCTGTTCGCGGCCAAGCGCTTCGTGCGGTCCGGGCGTCAATACGAGGAGGTGCTCAAGCTCCTCGGCGGACCGGGCGACACGCCTGCGACGTCTGCGGCCAAGCCCGCCGACGCGAAGCCCGCCGACGCGAAGGCCGCCGACGCGAAGGCCGCCGACGCGAAGCCCGCCGACCCGAAGGCCGTGGCGCCCAAGCCCGGCGACCCGAAGGCCGCAGAGCCAAAGGCGAAGCCGCCGTCGCCGTCGCCGTCGTCGTTGTCGGCGCAGTCCGGCGACGCCGAGGGCGACCGCAAGCAGGCGATGTACTCGGCGATCCTGAGCTACTTCGAGGCGCTCAAGATCGAGGAGAAGGGTACGCGCTTCGACTCCATGATGGCCCGCGAGGGCATCAAGGACCTCGGCGGCAAGTTCGTCGCCAAGTACCCGGATGATCCGAACACGCCCACGGTGAAGTTCAACGTCGCGCGCGCGTACTTCGAGCAGGGCATCTTCGACCGGTCCATCGAGCTGTTCGCTGCCTACGTCAAGGAATACCCGACCGCGAAGGACGCCAACACGGCGGCGGAGCTGACACTCGACGCGTACTCGCAGCGCGAGGACTTCCTTGGCCTCGCCAAACAGGCGCGCGAGTTCGCGGCCAACAAGCAGCTCCCCGACGCCGGCCGCTTCGAGAAGGTGGCCGCGCAGGCGGAGCAGGAAGAGCTCAATCGCAAGACCCTCCAAGCCGAGGGCAAGGTGGCGGAGGCAGTCGCGTCCATCGTCATCGAGAAGAAGGGCACCGAGTTCGCGGCCAAGGCGCTGCACCAGGCCTTCGTCATCGCCAAGGACCGCCGGAACCTCCCGGACATGATCTCCACCGGCAACCAGCTGCTGGCCGACTACGCGTCGTCGCCGCTGGCGAAGGAGGTGCTCCCCGGTTTGGCCGAGCAGTACCTGCGCGTGTCGCAGCTCGAGCTCGCGGCGCAGAAGTACGAGGAGTACGCGCGCCGCTACCCCGAGGGCCAGAACGCCGATGACCTCCTCGAGGGTGCCGCCGGCATCCGGCTCGAGCTCGGACAGTTCTCGGACGCCATGGCCGACTATGAGCGCCTGATCCAACAAGGCGACGAGGGCAAGCGGCCCATCTGGCACGCGGCGCTCGCCAGAGCCGCGGCGCGCGCCGGCGATTGGCGACGCGCAGAAGATGCGGGCCTGGCCATCGCCGACAACGGCGCGCACGCGGTGCTCGGCAACACGCTCGCCGGCGAGGCGGCGCTGCGCGCGGGCAAGACCGACGTGGCGGTCGAGCGCTTGAGCGCGGCCATCGGCGCGGCAGGTAAGGGCCGCGGCGGAGAGGACGGACCCGAGTGGGTGGCGCGCTCGAACTACCTCATGGGCGAGATCGTGCGCGCCGACTTCGAGCGCGCGCAGTGGGGCCAGGCCGACGAGGGCACGGTGCTGCAGAACAAGCTCACGCTCCTGCAAGAGCTCGAGCAGACCTACGTGTCGGCGATCCAGGTGGGCGATCCCGAGTGGGCCATGGGCGGCCTGTACCGCGTGGCCAACGCGTACAAGCAGACGGCCGACTTCCTCGACAACGCGCCGGCGCCGCAAGGCATCTCGGCCGATGACGAGAAGGCCTATCGCGCTGCCTTGGCGGAGCGCTCGGGTCCGCTGCGCAAGCAAGCCACCGAAGCGCTGCAGGCGTGCCGCGACCAGGCCAAGAAGCTCGAGGCGTTCAATCGCTTCACCAAGGCGTGCGTGGCCGGCGGCACCGTCGACAACGACGCTGACAACCCACGCGCGCGGCCGCCGGGGGTCGCGATCCCCGGGCGTGATCAGATGGAGGCGAAGCTCATCGACAACCCGAAGGACCTCGTGGTGTTGACGCAGCTCGTGCGCGCCGCGATCCAGGTCAAGGACTACCCGTTCGCCAAGCTGCTGGCCATGCGCGCCCTCGAGATCGACGACAAGAACGTGGCGCTCAACAACCTCCTGGGCGTCGCGCACGCCGGGAGCAACGACATGCAGAGCGCGGCGGCGGCGTTCAAGAAGACGCTCAAGATCGACGCGCGCTTCGGGCCCGCGTTGACGAACTTGGCCACGCTCTACGCCATGTACGGCAACGACCAGAAGGCCAAGGACTTCTTCGGCAAGGCCGGCAGCGTCGACATCGGGGCCGTCGACGTGATGCCGCAAGCGGCCGCCGCGCGCGGAGGTGCCAAGTGACGACGGGCAGGGCAACACGCAGCGTGGCGCGCGACGCGACGGGCAAGGGGCCGGGCATTCGTCAGGGTGCGGTCGCGGCCGCGCTGCTCACGGCGGTCGTGGCGGGCGCCGGCGGCTGCGCGGGACTCTCGCATCGGGTCGATCGCTCACTGCTCGATCAGGTGCCGAACGAGGAGCTGCTGCTCCTGTTCGACGCCGAGAACGCCGTGTACATCGCGCGCGACGAGTCGGACCTCGCCACGCGCAACCTCGAGGACGCGCGCAAGGCGCTGCGGCGCGCGCAGGACTACCGCCAGCTCATCGACGAGCGGCGCACCTCGGGCGCGGCCATCGACTCGGCGCAGGTGCTGCAGCTCCTCGAGGAGTGGAACAACGCGCGCATCGAGATGCGCGAGCGCGAGGTGACGCTTCGCTCCGAGGAGCTGTCGTCGTCGGGCGTACGGTTGTGGGCCGCGCGCGCGCGCTACGAGCACGCCAAGGCGAAGCTCGTCAAGGACTTCAACCCGGTAGGCGGCGCCGATATCAACCTCGACAGCTTCCAGGACCAGGTGAAGAGCTGGGAGGAGCGCGAGCAGCAGGTGCTGGCCGATCTGAAGGCGCGCGAGGACGAGCTCGTCGCCGCGCGTGACAAGTACATCCAGCTCGCCGTCCGTCTCCAGCAGGAGTCGCGCGGCGCCTACGGCGGCCCCTGGGCCGACCTGCTCGATTGAGCGCCCGTTGCGATGCACGCAGCTGATGGGGTGAACGACGTGGTGCGATGTCCCAATACTCGAGCGCCGAACAGGCCGACGCCCACCGTCGGGCGCAGCGCGCCGGCGTGCCGGCACCTTCCGAGGGGGATGGGATGAGTGCTCCCCGCCACAACTGTCTCGTCCTCGCGTCGCTGCTCGCCGCGGTCGCCGCGGCCGCGCAGCCGACCCCGCCCGTCGCCGACGCGGGCACTCCCTCCGCCGCCGATGCGCCCGACGCGCCAGCCGAGCCGCGCGACGCCGCCATCCTGTCCGAAGGGCCCACCGAGCCCGCCCCCAAGCTGCCCGGCATCCCGTATTACGAAGAGCTGGTGCGCAAGAGCCCGGAAGATCCCGAGGCCCACCAGACGCTGGCCGGCGCCTTCGCGCGCGCCGGCAAGGTCGATGACGCGCGGCGCGAGGCGCGCCGCAGTATCGAGATCGATCCGAAGCGCGCCGAGGCCCACCAAGCCCTCGGCCTCATCGAAGAGGGCGCCAGCAACCTGCCGGCAGCGGTCGAGGCGTATCGCGTCGCCATCGAGGCCGAGCGGGCCGCTCTCAAGGCCGCGGGGCGCGATGGCGACGGCAACGTCGAGTACCAGCTCGATCTGGCGCGCGCGCTGTTCCTCCAGTCGAAGCTGACCGAGGCGCTCGCGGCGTGGGACGAGATCGCCAAGAGGCACGCCGCCGACATCGAGGTGCAATTCGCGCTCGCCGACGCGTTTCGCGAGCTCGGGCGCTTCGAGGAGGCGCAGGCGGCGTACACCGCGGCGCTCAACCTCGCCCCCGAGGGCAGCGAGCGCCGCATCGACATCCTGCTCGAGCAAGGCCGCCTGGTGGCGGACCGCGGACAGCCCAACGAGGCGCTCGGGTTGTTGACGCGCGCGCGCGCCGAGGCGCCCAAGGACGCCGACGTGCACTACAACCTCGGCGTGCTCTACGTGCGCCTGGGCGAGTACGAGCCCGCGGTCACCTCGTTCAAGGAGGCCCTGCGCCTCAAGCCCGACCTCGCGAAGGCCCACAACAACATGGGCGTGGCCTACGACAAGGCGGGCAAGCACGAGGAGGCGCTGGCCGCGTTCCAGAAGGCCACCGGCGTCGACCCGCGCTTCGCCGACGCGCTCTACAACGTCGGGCTCATCAGCTTCAAGATGCGGAAATTCAAGGAAGCGCGCGCCGCCTTCGAGAAGGCGCTGCAGGTGGCCCCCGAGATGGCCGACGCCAAGTTCTATCTCGGCGAGGTGTACTACCAGCTCGGCGACTCGTCGAAGGCGCTGCGGGTGTACAAAGAGGCACTGCGCAGTAACCCCGAGGACGCCTCGTCGCACCGACGCCTCGGCGACATCTACCTCGAGCAAGGCGACCTCAGCCTGGCCGTGGGTGAGTACTGGGCGGCCGTCGACTCCGACGAGCACGACGCGCCGAACCGGGCGCAGCTCATGCGCGTACTCTTGGTGCGCAACGAAGAGGGCGACGTGCGCCGCGCGGTGAAGCTCGGCGAAAAAGGCCTCGAGCTCGATCCCGCGGCGCTCGACGTCCGTGTGGCGCTGGCCGAGGCGGAGGTGCAGCAGGGCCGCTCGCCGCGCGCGCGCCAGATCCTCGACGAGGGCGTAGCGGCCAGCCCCAAGGACCCGCGCATCCACCTGGCGCTCGGCCAGCACTACCTGCAGCAGGGCAACGCCCCCGCCGCGCGCACCGCGTTCGACGCGGCGCTGGCGCTCGATCCGAAGAACCCCAGCGCGCTCGCCGCGGCCGGGGAGGTCGCCTATGCGTTGGGCGACAAGGCGGCGGCCAAGAAGCGCATCCACGAGGCGCTCTCGCTCGACGCCGGGCAAGCTGCGGCGCGCACCGACCTCGGGCGCATCCTGCTGGAGGAGGGCAACAACGCCGAAGCTCTCAAGCACCTCAAGCGCGCCGCGGAGGACCAGCCCAAGCTCGGGCGCGCCTGGTTCTATCTCGCCATCGCGCAGAACAACACGGGCGCCGGCGCGGGCACCGTCGAGAAGTCGCTCAAGAAGGCCGTCGAGAGCTCACCGGACCTCGCCGAGGCGCACTATCAGCTCGGCAAGCTCTACCTGAAGCAGGGGAAGACCGACCTCGGCTGCAAGGCGCTCAAGCGGGCCGTCGACCTCGGCACCAGCTACGAGTCGGCGCTCGTCGAGCTCGAGCGCAATTGCGCGGGGCCGTAGCGCGGTATCCGACACGTCTCGCGGCGGGCGCCGCCCCCTCGTCGCGCGC
Organism: uncultured Myxococcales bacterium; assembly: GCA_964580865.1. Classification (GTDB taxonomy): domain Bacteria; phylum Myxococcota; class UBA727; order UBA727; family VGSZ01; genus JACOUT01. The sequence goes on from CAZONM010000108.1 coordinate 7,988, forward strand.
ATGGCGCGGCCCCGCGCGCTCTGGAGAGGGAGCTCGTCGTCCAAGGTATCGACGCGCCATTGACCCCGCCCGCGGTCTTCGACAGAACGATGCGCATGGGAAACGCGGTGTGCATCGGGGCGCAGTGGGGCGATGAGGGTAAGGGGCGCATCGTCGATCGGCTCAGCGAACGCGCGGACGTGGTGGTGCGCTTCCACGGCGGCAACAACGCCGGCCACACCGTGGTGGTCGACGGCGCCACCACCATCCTGCACATCGTCCCGTCCGGGGTGCTGCACCCCGACAAGCTGTGCGTCATCGGCGCCGGCTGTGTGGTGGATCCCGAGGTGCTGCTGCAAGAGATGGAGATGCTGGCGACGCGCAAGCTGCTGCCCGACGCCAAGCGCCTGATCATCGCCGACGAGGCGCACGTCATCCTGCCGTTCCACAAGCGCATCGACAAGGCGCGCGAGCAGCAGCGCGGCGCGGGCAAGCTCGGCACCACCGGTCGCGGCATCGGCCCCGCGTACGAAGACAAGGCCGCGCGGCGCGGCATGCGCATGCACGACCTCATCGACAAGGCGCGCGTGCCCGAGGCCATCCGCCAGGGCGCCATGTACGCCAACTCGATGCTCGAGGCCGTTGGTGCGGAGCCATTTCGCGGCGACGAGATCGAGGAGATGATCGCCCGCGCGCGCGCCCACGGCGAGCGCCTCAAGCCCTTCGTCGACGACGCGGGCGCCGTGGTCGCCGACGCGGCCGCGGCGGGCAAGCGCATCCTCTTCGAGGGCGCGCAGGGCGCGCTGCTCGATCTCGATCACGGCACCTACCCGTACGTCACGTCATCGAACTGCGTGGCCGGGCACGCCGCCGTGGGCGTCGGCGTGGGGCCGCAGCTGCTCGGCCGCATCGTCGGGGTCGCCAAGGCGTATGCCACGCGGGTCGGTGAGGGGCCGTTCCCCACCGAGCTCGCCGATCCGCTGGGCAAGGAGCTGCGCGATCGTGGCGGGGAGTACGGCGCCACCACCGGACGGCCGAGGCGCTGCGGGTGGCTTGACCTGGTCGCGCTGCGCTACGCCACCAGGCTCAACGGCATCACCGACCTCGCGCTCACCAAGCTCGATGTGCTCGCCGGCTTCGGCGACCTGCAGGTGTGCGTGGCCTACGACGTCGACGGCAAGCGCGTCGAGCGTTTCCCACACGATGTGGCGGTGCTGGCGCGCGCCAAGCCCGTGCTCGAGACCTTCCCCGGCTTCGGCGACGTCCCCGACCGGCCGCGCTCGCTCGACGACCTGCCGCCCGCGGCGCGCACCTACGCGCTCACCATCGCCGAGCGCCTCGGGGTTCGTCTGTCGATCCTCGCGGCCGGGCCCGGACGTGGCCAGGAGATCGTCCTCGAGGACCCCTTGGCATGAACGACCCGCGCCGCATGGGCTCGAGCGGACGGACCCTCGAGCGCGCGATCGCCGTGGTCGGCGACACCATCGAGCGCGCGGCGCATCACGGCGAGGAGCTGGTCGCGTGGTCGCGGCTCGCGCTCGGTGTGGGTTTCTTGATCCTGTGGCCCGCGGTGACTTGGTACGAGCTCGAGGCCGGCATCACCAGCGCCTACGCCGTCATCGTGGTGGCTGTCCTCGCGGTGGCCTGGTCGCTGTTCACCGTCTGGCACCTGCGCCGCCGGCGCATGACCAACCGGCACGTCCTCATGTCGGTGCTGGTGGACTGCGCCATGGCGCTGACCTTGTTCACCGTCTATGTGGTGCGTCCACCGGCGGTGTATTTCGGCGTCACCCGAGTGACGGGCATGGCGGTCATCTACCTCGTGGTCATCGCAGCAGCGCTGCGTATGACCAGGAGCGGTGCCATCATCTCCGCCATCACCATCGGCCTTGGCCTCGTGCCCATGCTCTACCTCGACAACACGCTCAACGCCGGGCGCGTGTACAACGGCGCGCCCAGCGTGGTCGCGATGTGCCTCCTCTTGTTTTGCGCCGCCCTGTTCGGCTGGTTCTCGGCGCGGCGAACGCGCGAGCTCGCGCTCGAGGCCGCGCGCCTCACCCTGGCGGGCGAGCGCGCGCGCTCGCGCCTGGGGGCCTACGTGTCCGAGGAGGTCGCGAGCGCGAGCATGGAGCTCGACGAGATCCCGCTCGGCGGCGTGCGTCAGGAGGCCGCGGTGCTGTTCGCCGATCTGCGCGGCTTCACGGCGGCGTCCGAGACCAAGGAGCCCGAGCACGTGGTGGCCGAGCTCAACGAGTACCTCGAGGTGGTGGTGGGCGCGGTGCGCGAGGCCGGGGGCGTGGTCGACAAGTACATCGGTGACGCCGTCATGGCGGTGTTCGGCGTGCCTACGCCTCGCGCCGACGACGCTGCGTGCGCGCTGCGGGCCGCGGCCGCCATGGAACGAGCGCTCTTGGAGCTCAACCAGCGGCGCGCGGCGCGCGACCTTCCGCCGCTCCGGCAGGGCATCGGCGTGCACCGTGGCGTCGTGGTGGCCGGCAACATCGGCACCGTGGAGCGCGCGCAATACACGGTTATCGGCGACACGGTCAACGTCGCAAGCCGGCTCGAGAGCCAGACCAAGGAGCTCGGCGTGGCGGTGCTGGTGTCGGCGGCCGCCGCGGCGCACGCGGCGGCCGCCGCCGGCGTGCCCGCGCTGCGTCCCCTCGGCGGCGTCGCCGTCAAAGGGCGCGTCGAGCCGATCCAGGTCTTCGGGTTCGCCGGCGCCGCCGGTCAGGGATAGCCTCGCACGGAGTCCGCATGCCCTCGCTCGCACAGCTCCTGAGCATCGCGGAGAAATCCAAGAAACCGCTGCCGTGGTATGGGGTTGCCATGGAGTATCGCGCGCTCGGCCGCCTCGACGACGCCGTCACCACGTTTCGGCACGTGCACCAGCTCGACCCTGGGTACGTGCCCGCCTACTTCATGTGCGCCCAGGTGATGGCCGCGCGGGGCGACGCGGAAGGCGCGCGCGCCGAGCTGGCCGAGGGCATCGAGCGCGCGCGCGCCGCCGGCGACGGCCATGCTGAGGGCGAGATGCGCGATCTGCTGGAGACCCTGCCGTGAGCGTGCGCGCGGCCGCCGTGGCCGGGCTGGCGCTGGTGATGGCGCTGCTGACGTCGTGCGGACGCCCCTGCCGCGCCATCGCGGTCACGCCCATCGAGCTGCAGTGCGAGGCCGACGCCGTGTACGAGGGCGAGCTGCACTACGACGACGCGGCGGTCTTCGAGAGCTTCCTGTCGCTCGAGTGCCTCCCGAGCTGGCCGCCAGAGCAGATCACGGCCATCGTCGGGAGCGTCGACTTCCTGACGAGCGTGGTGTTCGTCGCCGTGGGCCGGCGTCAGGTGCAGACCCGCTGCGTCGAGCAACGCGACGCGGCGGTGGTGCAGGTCTGTGATGACGGCCTGCGCGTGGCGTTCGACGACCGTCTCTCCAACGACCTCGAGTGCGCCGGCCGTTGGACCGTAGCGTTCACACTCCCACGCGAGGAGCTGCGCGCTGCCTTGGGCGACGAGGCCGGCGCCCTGTAGCGCGTCGGGGGTCAGGGTGATGCCGCCGCGGAGCGCGCCGGGCGTGCGTTCACAGATCGCGCGCTGGTACGCCTCAGCTCGGCTCAGCCATGGACAGGTTCGTGCCGAAGCAGGCGAGCACCGTGTCTTGGCACACCGCTGGGTCCTGGCTCGCGTCGGTCGCCTCGTCCACGCAGGTCGCCGACTCGGGGGTGACCGCGGGCTGGTCGGCGCAGCCGAGGGCGCAGCTCTCGGCCGCGGTGCGCTCGCCGCTCGCGATCTTGTCGCCCTCGAGGTCGTCGGCGGGCCTGAACGTCACCTGGCACGCCATGGTGCGCGCGCACAGGTTCTCGCAGTTCACGGTGGGCCCGCAGCCGACGCCGAGGCTCGCGGTGGCGCCGCCGAGCACGACGGCGAGGACGACGGTGAGCGGGGCGAGACGCTGGGCGGCCGGCGGGCGCATGGCCCAAAGCTACCCGAGCGTCGTCGGTCCGCATAGGATCGTCGACGATGTGGGCGCTCTCGACCCTGCTGATGGTCGCCGCCGTGGCCGAGCCGGGCTTCGGCGGCGCGGCGAGCGTCCCGGCGGACGACGCGCCGGTCGTCGACGACAGCCCGGGGCAGGCGGAGCTGCGGGCCCGCCTCGACGCCACCATCGATCAGAACGCCAAGGGCGGCATCGCCGCCATGCCGCCGCCGCGCCGCACCAAGCTCGAGGACGAGCTCGCGCGCGCGCAGCTCGACGCCACCCTGCCGCTCCTGGCGTTTCGCGTCGAGGTCGCGCGCGCCGAGTTGGCACTCGAGGAGCTCCTGTCGCAGGGCGCGCGGCCCGAGCGCGTGCAGGCCGCAGAGGAGCAGCTGACCTCGCTGCGCGGCATGAGCGACCTCATCGAGCGGATCGCGCTGGCGCGCCTGTCGTCGTGCACGCGGGCGCTCGGCCAGCCCCTGACCGTCAAGACCTGGCGCATGACGGCCGGCGGCCCCGTGGCCCTCACCGCGAAGGAGATGGTGGAGCAGGTGCCAAACGGCGATCCGGAGGGCTGCGAGCGCATCACCCTGATGGACGCCGACACTATCGCCCGGGTGCGCCGGCTCTTCGAGCTGCGCGCCGAGCTCGCGACGCGCAGCTTCGGCTACCACGCCGTCGCCGAGCGCAAGCGGCTCGAGGGCGAGCGCGCGGCGCTGGAGCGCGCGCTGCAGGCGCAGGCGCTCGCGGGCGTGGTGGTGGCGAACCCCTGAGCGCGCGTCGGCGCGCGGGCCGACGCCGACGCTACCCGGCGGCCGTGAGCGCCAGGCGCGCGGCGTAGCGCTCGTGCACGAGCTTCTTGAGTCCCGCGTGCTCGGGCGCGGCCAGGGCGGGGTCGCGCGCCACCAGCTCGTCGGCCAGGCCGCGCGCGCGCTCGATGAGCGCGGCGTGGCGCACCAGGTCCGAGAACGCGAGCGAGGGCAGCCCCGACTGGCGCGTGCCGAGGACGTCGCCGGGCCCGCGGATGGCCAGGTCCTCCTCCGCGATGACGAAGCCGTCGCCGGTGCGCTCGAGCACCTCGAGGCGGCGGCGCGCGTCGGGCCCAGCGCCGCCGCCCACCACCAGCAGGCAGCGGCTCGGGCGCGCGCTGCGGCCCACGCGCCCGCGCAGCTGGTGCAGGGGCGCCAGGCCGAAGCGCTCGGCGTCCATCACCACCATGAGCGTCGCCTCGGGGACGTCCACGCCCACCTCGATGACGGTGGTCGACACCAGCACGCGCGCAGCACCCGAGACGAAGCGGGCCATGGCGGCGTCGCGCGCCGCGGCGTCCAGGCGGCCGTGCACCAGCGCCACGTCGTCGCCGAAGACGGCGCGCAGCTCCTCGTAGCCCGCGGTGGCGGCGGCGTTGTCGAGCTTCTCGCTCTCGTCGATGAGCGGATACACCACGAACGCGCGTTCGTCGCGGGCAAGCGTCGCCTCGACTTCGCGCCGCGCCTCTGACGGATCGCGCACCACGCGGGTCGCCACGGGGGTGCGTCCGGGCGGCAGCTCGTCGAGCACGCTGACCGTCAAATCGCCATAGACCGTGAGCGCCAACGAGCGCGGGATCGGCGTGGCGGTCATGACCAACAGGTGCGGCACCAGCTGTTCGCCGCCCACCACGGGGCCCTTGCCGCGCAGCACCGCGCGCTGCACCACGCCGAAGCGGTGCTGCTCGTCGATGACGCACAGGCCCAGGCGGGCGAACGCCACGTCGCTCGACAGGAGCGCGTGGGTGCCCACCACCACGTCGATGTCGCGGGCGGCCAGGCGCGCCGTGGCCAAGCGGCGCGCCTTGGTCCGCATGCCGCCCACCACGCTCTCCACGCGGACGCCCAGGGGCGCGAACAGGCGCTTGAAGGTGGCGGCGTGCTGGAGCGCCAAGAGCTCGGTGGGCGCCATCACGGCTGCTTGGAAGCCCGCGCGCACCACCCGCAGGCACGCGCTGGCGGCCACTGCGGTCTTGCCGCTGCCCACGTCGCCCTGCAGCAGGCGCGCCATGGGCACGGGGCGCGCGAGGTCGTCGAGGATCTCGCCGATGCAGCGGCGCTGCGCGCCCGTGGGCGCGAACGGCAGCAGGCGGGTCAACGCCTGCTCCTCGTCGCGCGCCGACCCTGCCACGGTGAGGGCCGGCGCGGGCTCCACGTGCGCGTCGCGCCGCCGCAGCGCCAGCGCGGTGCCGAGCACGAACAGCTCCTCGAACGCCAGGCGCTGGTGGCCCGCCGACCGCCGCTCGACGAGCTCGGCGAAGGACGCGGCCGACAGCTCAGCGCCCGGCGCATGGATCTGCTCGAGCGCCTCGAGGAGGCCCACGATCCCCGTGGCGCGTCGGATGGCCTCGGGCAGGGGATCGGGCACGCCCGCGGCGCGCGCGCGCTCGAGCGCCGCCTGCACGGCGCCTCCAAGGGCGAGCGGGTGCAGCCCGGCGATCTCGGGGTAGAGCGGCTGCACGCCGCCGAGCGTGGCCGTGCGCTCGCCGGCCGCCACGCGGGGGTGCACCATCTGGCGCATGCCCTGGCGCTCGCTCACCTCGCCCGCGGCGGTGACGACCGCGCCGCGCGGGAAGCGCTTCTGCATCTCGGGCAGGCGATAGTGGAAGAACACCAGCCGCACGGCGCCGCTCCCGTCGTCGACGGCGACCTCATAGCGCCGCCCGCGCGCGCCGAACCCCACGGACCCCGAGGCCACCACCGTGCCGCTCACCACGGCGACGGCGCCGGTGACCAGCTCGGCCACGCGACGCACCGTGCGGCGGTCCTCGTAGGTGCGGGGCAGGGTAAACAGCAGGTCGCCCACGGTGACGAGCCCGCGCGACGCTAGCTCGCTCGCGCGGCGCGGCCCGATGCCACGCAAGGTCGACGCCGAGAACGCCAGCGCGTCGACGACGGGGACGGCGCGCGGGCGCGGCGTGGCGACGGCACGAGATCGGAAGAGCACACGTCTGAACTCCAG